>JBFKQZ010000061.1:0-13216 GCA_041627475.1 Nitriliruptoraceae bacterium
AAGGAGCAGGTCGGAGGCCAGCTGGTGGAGGTCGTCTTCGCCCGTGACGCCGACGAGGCGGCCGCGACCGACCTGCTGCGGACGCTCGGACGTGTCGAGCAGCTCACGCCGACGCCCGAGGGCCGCGGACGCCTGTCCGTCGTCTGCGGCGAGGGCGAGACCGGCATCGGCCTCCTCGCGGCGGTGTCCACCCGTCTCGCCGAACACGACGTGCCGGTGCGCGACGTGGGGCTGCGGCGACCGACGCTGGACGACGTCTTCCTGGAACTGACCGGCGACCTCGCGGAGGGCCAGGCATGAGCTCGACCACCGACGCTGTCACCACCGCGCCCGACGTCCTCGACGACGTCCCCGAGCCGTACGAGGGGGAGGGGCTGCGCAGCGCGATCCGCGACGCCCGCGTCGTCACCCGGCGCAACCTCCTGCACTTCGTCCGCCAGCCCCGCCTGCTGGTGTTCTCGACGATCCAGCCGGTCATGTTCGTCCTGCTCTTCGCCTTCGTCTTCGGCGGCGCGATCGGCGGCGATCTGCCCGACGGTGTCGGCTACACCGCCTTCCTGCTGCCCGGCATCTTCGTGCAGTCGACGATCTTCCGGACCACCCAGACCGCTGTCGGCCTGGCCGAGGACCTCGAGCGAGGCGTCGTCGACCGCTTCCGGTCGATGCCGATGAGCCGTTCCGCAGTGCTGGTCGGGCGGACGATCGCCGACCTCGTGCGCAGTCTCGTGGTGATCGTGCTCATGGTCGCCGTCGGCTACCTCATCGGCTTCCGGTTCACCGAGGGCATCCTCGCCGCGCTGGCCTCCATGCTGCTGGTCGGTCTGTTCGGCTTCGCCTTCTCGTGGGTGTTCGTCTACGTGGGACTCAAGGTCCCCGGGGCCGAGGCCGCGCAGTCCGCCGGGTTCGTGTTCGTGTTCCCACTGGTCTTCGTGTCGAGCGTCTTCGTGCCGGTGGCGACGATGCCGGACGGCCTGGCGGCGTTCGCCCGGATCTCGCCCATCACGCTCACCGCGGACGCGGCCCGGGCACTCGCGATCGGCACGGGCGACTGGCTCGGACCGACCCTGGCCGTCCTCGGGTGGTTCGTGGTGATCCTCGCCGTGTTCGTGCCGCTGTCGGTGCGGGCCTACACGGCGACCCGCGACTGACGCAGGAGCCAGCCCGTCCGACGGGTCCGGCAGCAGCCTCGTACCGTGCCGGTGCGACGTGCACACCGGGAGGCGAGGTGGAGGAGCGAGAGGCGCTCGAGGCGCTCGGCCTGCGCGCTCCGGTCGACGCCGCGACGGTCAAGCAGGCCTACCGTCGCCTCGCACGGGAGCTGCACCCGGACGCCGGGGGCGACGCCGCGGCCTTCCTGCGGGTCCAGGACGCCTACGAGCTCCTGCGCGACGGCAGTGACGCCGGGCCCGCCCCACAGCAGCGCGTCGCCAGTGTCGACGACCGGTGGTGGGACGCCGGCTCGGCCTGGCACACCGGCCCGATCGACCGCAGCGGGATCGACCTCGACGGCGAACTCCCCGACGAGGACGCCGTCGCCGTCGACGTGGACCTCCTGGCCCGGCTGCTCCTCGGCGGGACACCGGTCCGACCTGTTCGCCTGCACAGCCGTGCACCCGGCTCGCGACTGCACCGTGTCATCACGTGGCTCCAGCCGGACCTCCTCGCGGCGACCACGGTCGGTCCCGCGGCCGACGGACGCCGCGCCGGCCACGACGTGCGTGTCGAGGTCAGCAGTGCGGGCGGGCGCGGCCGACGCCTCCTCTCGGCGACCGAACCACCGGGCAGCTGGACCCTCGCCAGAGGCTCGGACACCGCGCGGCTCCGTCGCGACCTTCGCCCGTGCCGCGACCCGCGGGACACGGCCGTCCGGGTCGCGCGGGAGGTCGACGCGGCACTGGCAGCCATCGGCTGGCCGCTGGGGGAGTGGTTCCTGCTGCAGGCCTGAGCTGCGGTGCGCTCCAGCTCCGCCCCGAAGGCGGATCGGCTGCCTACGCTCCGGAACAACCGGAGGGAGCGCGACGATGAACCCGCCCGCCAACTGGTACCCGGACCCGACCGGCCGCCACGGCCAGCGGTACTGGGACGGTGCGCAGTGGACGGAGCACGTCTTCACCGACGGCGTGCAGTCCGTCGACCCGCTCGACCAGATCGCGACGTCGCGGTCCGGCGACAGCGAGGCCGCCGCCGAGCAGGACGCCGCTCGCGACGGGGGGCAGCAGGAGACCGACGACCTCGCCCCGCTGCCGCGACGGCAGCGGCGCACGCCTGCGACCGCAGCTGCGGAGGCCTCGATCGACGAGCCGATCGCCGGCGCGGAGGGACTGTTCGCAGCGGTGGGCGAGGAACCGCCGGCCCCGTCCGAGGACGAGCCCGCGCCCGAGGCTGACGGCGCCGACGACACCGCCCCGGTCGACGAGGCCCAGGACGACGGACACGACACCGACACGTGGACGCCGGAGGAGGCCGCCACCGCGGACGAGGCCCCGGTCGCGCCCGAGGTCGAGCCCGAGGACGTCGTCGCATCGGTCGAGGAGACGGCCGAGCCGGCCGCCAACGACTTCTCCGACGCCTTCGTCCTGGCACCCGAGACCGCAAGCCGACTCGTCGGCCGCGCCTCGCACCCGCCGGCCGAGGACCCCCCAGCGCTCGCGCCGGAGGAGGCTGAGGTGCCCCCGGCAGCCGCCGCCCCGGTCGCCGAGGAGCCCCCCGCCGAGGAGCCCCCCGCCGAGGAGGCCCGCGAGCCCGACGAGCCACCGACCCCTGCACCGATCGACGCACCACCACCGGAGATGCCGCCGCCGTCCCGGAGCACCGACCTCGGCATCACCGGCGACCTCGTCGGTGGCGCGTTCGCCGAACGCGAGGACCAGGGCCCCGTCGCGCTGCAGAACAACCGCATGCTGCGCTGTGCAGCGAGTGGTGGGATCGTCGCACGGCAGGGGACCATGGTCGCCTACCAGGGCAACGTCACGTTCGAGCGCCAGGGCGCCGGTGGCGTGGGACGCGCACTCAAGCGTGCCGCCACGGGGGAGGGGCTCGCGATGATGCGGGTCGCGGGCAACGGCGACGTCTTCTTCGCCGACGGCGGGCAGCACGTCTTCCTGCTCGAGCTCGACGGCGGGGCCGGCCTGAGCGTCAACGGCCGCAACATCCTGGCCTTCTCGTCGTCCCTGTCCTGGGACATCGAGCGCGTCAAGGGCGCCAGCCTCATCGCCGGCGGCCTGTTCAACACCACCCTCACCGGACGGGGCTGGGTGGCGCTGGTCAGCGACGGCGAGCCGGTCGTCCTGCGGACCGACGATGCACCGACCCACGTCGACGTGAACGCGCTCGTCGCGTGGTCGGGTGGGCTGTCCACCCGCATCACGAACACCGTGAGCGCGAAGAGCCTCGTGGGTCTCGGGTCGGGGGAGGCCTTCCAGATGGCCTTCGACGGCAGCGGCATCGTGATCGTGCAGCCGTCCGAGGGACCGATGGGCGGCGCTGCCGCGACCTAGGTCGCGTCCCGCACGGCGCGTTCCGTCCGGCGCATGATCGTCTGGACCGTGCTGGCGACCGTGCGGTCGATCGCCGGGCCGGCGAGGCGGAGTGCCGGCCGGGGGAGTGGCACCCGGAGCTCGAGCCGCCAGGACGTGAGCAGCGTGCACGCCCCCGGCCCGGTCGCGGTCGGGTCCATCGTCAGGTCCAGGCGCGCACCGGCGTCGGAAGCGTCTGTGGTCACCGCTTGGATGCGGACGACGTCCTCGGCCCGGTGGAAGGCCGGCACCAGCACCGTGTCGAACGAGGCGAGCCCGAGGCTGATCCGGGGGATCGCCCACCTGGTCGGTGGCCCGACCTGCGACCGGCGCTGGTCGAGCAGGTCACCGAGCAGCGCGGTGACCGCGGCCGGGTCCGACAGCACATCTGCCACGACATGCGGACCGGCCGCCAGCGATGCCTGCTGACGGCCGGTCCGCGTGATCGGGCGGGGCACGGTCAGGCCGGGCCGAAGAGCCCCGCGTCCAGCTTGGTGATCCGTCCCTGGCGGGCCAGGTTGCCGAGCGACGCCGAGACCGTCGAGGTCGAGACCTCGTCACCGACCTCCGCCAGTGCCTCGACCGCCTCGGCCGTCGTGATCTCGCCGTGGAACTCGACGAGCGCGACGAGGCGGTCCGTCCGCGGCAGCTCGAGGTCCGCCCACGGTGCCTCGTCGAGCGAGATCTCCTCGTACTCGACGTCCTCGTCGACGTACTCGATGGGGTTGCCGTACTCGTCGACCGGGTTGCCGTCCTCGTCGACGTACTCGACGATCACGTCGTCGTCGTCATCGAAGTCGACGACCTCGCCGTCCTCGTCGACGTACTCCACGACCTCGTCGTCGTAGACGACACCCTCGGAGACCGGTGCCGGCAGCGCGAGCGCCTCCAGCTGGGCTGCACGGTCGGCGAGGGCGTCGATCTCCGCCTCGACCTTCTCACGCTTGGCCTCGAGCTCGGCGTGGACGCCCTCGAGCCGCTCGATCTGGTCCTGGATGCCGTCGAGAGCGGACTGGACGGCAGCAAGCACGCCGTCGATGCTCGAGTCGAAGGCGACACGCGCCTTGTCGAGGTCGACGTCGACAGATGACAGGTCCGACATGTGGGTTCCCCGGGTGTGGTCAGCGCTCTGGGCGGTGGCGCGCCCCGGCCGACCGGCTGTCAGGCGCGCGCGGCTCAGTCAACCGGACCGGTGTGGTCGATGCCACCTTCCGCGACGGGCGCGTCCGCAGCGTGGTCGTCACGGGGCGCGGCGAGGACCTCGTGCAGCTCCGTGCGCACGGCCGTCGGGACCCGGTGCTCCTGCCGGTGCCACCACTCGGTGACCGCATCGCGCGCCCGCGTGGCGCGGTCGGACGCCGGGGGGACGACGGCGAGGGCGTCGGCGTCTGCGTCTGCGAACGCGATCAGCACGAAACGCGCGCCGTCGTCGAGCAGGTCGGCCTCGGGGCTGTCCTCGACGGCACCGAGCCCGAGCAGGGCCCCGAGACGGGCACGGGCGAGTGACTCGAGGGTCTGCTTGTCCATCTCGTCGTCGGCCAGGGCCTCGAGCGTCGCGAAGAGCGCCAGCGCCCGCGTGTCGAGACCACCGGTGCCGGTCGGCAGCCGCGGGTCGTGGCGGCCCCTGGACTCCTCCTCCTCACGGCGGGTCCGCCGCTCGACGAACGCGAGGCCGAGCGTCCCGACGAGCAGGAGCAGGATCCCGGCGAGAAGGACAGGGTTGCCGCCGCCGACGACCCGTCCGAGCACGGGCACCACCGACACCGTGCGGAGCGCGCTGTCGTCCAGCCGGACGCGCCCGGCGTCGGGTGTGGTGTTGGCATCGCCCTGGAGGCGCACCCAGCGGGCGCCGTCCTCGACCTCGACCTCCACGACGCGGTGGGTGACGCGCCCCTCGCCGGCAGGCAGCGGCACCGTCAGCACGTCGTCCACGGCGACCTGGGCCGGGTCGACCGGCCGCGTGATCAGCAGGGACCCGGCCGGCGCTCCCGGCGCCATCGAGTCCGAGACCAGGACGACCGGTCGCCAGCCCACGGCAAGCAGCACGAGCACGAGCAGCGCCGCACCGCCGGCGATCGTCCACAGCACACGGCTCACGGGTTCACCGCCGTCTGCTCGGCATCGAGGCGCAGTGTGGCCGACACGGTCCGCCCGGCAGCCGCGGCCTCGGTGGCGCTGGCCGGCAGCTCGGCCCGGAAGCAGAGCAGCTCGGACCCGCCAGCCGCGAGGACACGGTCACCGGGGTCCTGCCCGCGCGCCGGGTCACCCAGGACGGTGTCGCCGGTCAGACCGCCGAGCCGCACGGGCCCGGCCAGGAGCGTGCCGTCCGCGTCCGCCCCGACGGCATCACACGCGGTCACTCCCGTGCGGATCGTCAGGAGCAGCTCGTCGGCGAGGACGGCGTCGTCGACCGTGGAGGTGATGGCGTAGCGCAGCTCGAGGCTGCCGTCGTTGCGGACGACGAGCGGGGTGGCCACCACGTCCCCGGGGACGAGGTCGGCGGCGTCGAGCTCGAAGGTCACCGGGGCGGTCGCGATGTCCACGGTCCCCACGTCGAGGCGCATGCCCTCGTTGCGGGTGGCGTCGGAGAAGATCGCACCCGAGACGAGCGCGAGGCCGGCGAGCACGGCGAGGAGGAACACCACGAGCAGCAGACGACGGGGCGGTCGGCGTCGCGCGGACGCCGACCCGGCTGCCTCGAGGTCCACTGGGTCCTCTTCCTCATCTGATGCGCTGGTGCGGCACACTACGGCGTGCGGCTGTGCGTCCGCGGGGGGAGTATGCCCGCGTCCGTGCAGGCCGACGGGGAGGCCGGGGCGGCCGGCCGGGACCGGGACGGGAGCGAGGGCGGCGTGGAGGGACTGACCGCAGGACGCTGGTCCGTCGAGGACCACGTCTCGCTGGCGGATCGTCTCGCTGCCCTGCGCTGGAGCCGGGCCACCGTCGCGATCGGCACGCTGCTCGGGGTCGGCCTCGTGACCGAGCGTCCCGTGACGAAGGTGCTCCTGGCCGGTGGCCTCTTCGCGATCGTGTTCTGCCTCGACCTGCTGGCCAAGCTGCGCCTCGACCGGGGCGTGCGCCCGACCAACCGGATGCTCGTCACGGCGGTGCTCGTGGAGGGGCTGGCCATCGTCACGGCGCTCTACCTCGCGGGTGGCAACAGCAGCCCCGTCCGCTACGCCGTGGTCATCCACGCCGCCACCACCGCGCTGCTGCTGTCGCGGCAGATCGCCGTCCGCAGCACGGTCTGGGTCTCGCTGCTGCTGCTGGTGTCCAACGAGATGCAGGAGCTCGGCCTCATCACCGCGGTCGACGCCGTCGACGGCAGTCGCCTCACCACGGGGCCGGAGCTCGGGGGACTGCTGATCGCGGTCTGGGTGGCGACACTGCTGACGGCGAGCGCCTCGGCGATCAACGAGCGCGTGCTCCTGCGCGAGCGTCTCGACCAGCACATCCACGCGTCGTTCGGTCAGGCCGCCGAGGCCGCACGTGCCCCCGCCGAGACCGCACGGGTGCTCGCCGAGCACGTCCTGCGCACCGGGGACATCCGGCAGGTCGTGGTCGTCGACACGCGCGACGAGCCCGTCGTGCTGGCACACAAGGGGGAGGGGGAGGAGCGCGAGGCCGTCCTCACGGCACCACCCGGCTCCCTCCTCCACGAGGTCGTGACGAAGCGCACCAACGTGCACGCGAAGGACCTCGCCGGCGAGCCCGACGCCGATCTGCGCGACCTGCTCGACGACCCCCGCAACGTGTCGGCGGTCCCCATGGTTGCGGGCGACGACGTGCTGGGCGTCCTCCTGGTCGTGCACGGGACGCAGATCGGCCCCGGTCTCCAGCGCAACACCGTCGAGAACTACAAGCGTCTCGCGGGGCACGCCGCCCTGGCCCTCGCGAACGCGTGGGCGACCGAGACGCTCGACCGCCAGGCCCGCACGGACGGTCTCACGGGTGTCGCGAACCGCCACACGTTCGACGAGCAGTTCGAGAAGGAGCTGTCCCGCGCACGGCGCGAGCGCTCACCGCTGTCCCTGGTGCTCTGCGACGTCGACCACTTCAAGCGCTTCAACGACGAGCACGGCCACCAGGTCGGCGACCGTGTGCTCGCTGACGTGGCGCAGACGCTCGAGCGGGAGCGCCGTCCCTACGACCTCGTCGCGCGGTACGGCGGCGAGGAGTTCGTGGTGATCCTCTCGCAGGCGGACTTCGACGAGGCGATGCGGGTCGCCGAGCGTCTGCGACGGGCGGTCGAGGACATCAGCGGTGACCTCGGCGTCACCGCCAGCTTCGGCGTCGCGAGCGCCAGCGACGGCATGGCGTCACGGTCCGACCTGATCTCGACTGCCGACGCCTGCCTCTACGCGGCCAAGGAACACGGTCGCAACCGCGTCGAGGGCGCGCAGACACAGCTGTTCACGCGTTCCACTGCAGAACAGCACTAGACCTGCCGACAGGGTGGGTGTCCGGCGCCGAGCGCCGGTGCGAACTGCTGGCGCAGGCACGCTGCGCGTGCTTGCGTGGTGCGACACCCCTGCCACGAGGACGAGCCCGTGCCGACCCTCACCCGCCCCACCGCCAACGTGATCGCCGGCCTCCTGGCGCTCGCCCTCGTCGGTGGGCTGGTCATCCGGACCTCCAGCGCCGTCTTCACCGCCGAGACGAACAACGACGACAACTCGGTCGCGGCGGGCACGATCGTGCTGACCGACGACAACACGCTCGGCTCGTCGCTGTTCACGATGACCAACGTCGCGCCGGGGGAGTTCGCAGAGAACTGCATCGTCGTCAACTACTCCGGGTCGCTGGACCCCGAGGCCGTGAAGGTCCACTCGGTCGACCCCGGTGACCTGACCGACGCGTTCTACGTCACGAACCCGGCTCCGACGCCGCCGGGCGACACGGCGACGGCGATGGAGGACCAGGTCCGCATCACGATCGAGGAGGGGACCGGCGGGTCGTTCGACGACTGCACCGGCTTCGCCGCCGTCGGTGCGCCGATCGTCGACGACGAGGTGCTGGGCACCTGGGCCGCGGGGGCGACGGACTACGTCAGCGGCGACGGTGTCTGGGACCCGGCTGCGGCCCCGCCCGTCCGCACCCGGACGTACCGCGTCACGCTGCAGCTGGACATCACCACCGACAACACCTTCCAGGGCGCGTCCCTCACCGACGTCATCCTCTACTGGTCGACCCGCAGCACGGCCACACCGGGGCAGGTCGCGCCGAACTGAGCACGGCCCACGACCCACGGGAGGGCCGGGGATGGCCGACAGCAGCGCACTCGACGACGAGACCGTCGTCGTCGTGCCGACGGCGCGGCGTGACGCGGGCATCACGCTGACCGAGCTGCTCGCGAGCTTCTACCTCTGGCTGCTGCTGTGGCTCGTGGTGTGGGCAGCGGTCCCCGCGCTCGTCCTCGGCTACCAGCCGGTGCTGCTGACGTCGGGGTCGATGGGGCCCACGATCTCGCCGGGGGACCTGATCCTCCTGGGGGATCCACCGGACGACGAGCTCCTCTCACAGGGCGCGGTCATCACGTTCCCGGACCCGGCCGTCCCGGGCGGGCTGATCACGCACCGCATCGACGGCGTACGTGAGGACGGCCGCTACCGCACCCGGGGTGACGCGAACGGCGCCCCCGACTCGACACCTGTGGAGCCGTCCGAGGTCGTGGGCGTCGGACGGCTGCTGGTGCCACTGATCGGCCTCCCGCTGCTGTGGCTGCGCAGCGACGTCCTCAGCTTCGTGCTGTTCGTGGGGGGGACCGGTGCCGCTGCCTTCGTCGCCGGAGCGGCGAACCGTGCGGGCGTCCGCCGCCGTGAGGCAGTGGCGGCGCGCGAGGCGGCCGAGCGCGACGTGCCGACGGCCGGGGACGACGCATGAGGTTCGGTGCGGTCCAGCTGAGCGCGGTCCTGGCGGCCCTCGTCCTGTCCATCGGGATGGTGGTCCGCATCTCGACCACGCTCACGGCCGTGTCGCCGGAGACCCGCAGCGACACCGCGGCCAGCGCCGCGATCCAGATCCGTGACGGCCTCAACGGCGTCGCGATGTTCGACGGCGTCGACCTCGCCCCGGGCGCGACGGCAGAGCGGTGCATCACCATCCGCGCGACCGGCAGCCGGACGCCCGAGCAGATCCGCATGGAGGCCGCCAGTTCGATCGACCCGGCTTTCGAGCCGTGGCTGCGCGTCCAGGTCGACCGGGGCCCGCCGCTCGGACAGGGGCGCGACTGCGACGGCTTCGCCTCGGACGAGACGCTCGCGGCCGGTCCCTACCGCGACGTGATGCACGAGCTCGACGCGGGCCTCGACTGGGCGCCGGCGACCTCGCCCGAGATCCCCGGCGGCCACGCCGCGAGCTTCCGGGTCCGGGTCACGCTGCTCGAGGACACACCGAACGAGATCCAGGGTGCGCGAACGACGTTCGACCTGGTCTGGGCGAGCGACTTCGACCAGGCGGGGCAGTCGTTCCTCGATCGCCTCCTGGCCCTCGTCGTGCGCTTCACGGAGGACTCGTTCCTCCCGATGCTCGCGATCGTGGCGCTGGCGATCCTCTTCCTCGGCATCCAGGACCGTCTCGACGTCGCGACGCCGCGCCTGTCCAAGGCCGCGTTGTTCGAGGAGATCGTCCCGTTCGAGGACCGCACATCGGACGACGACACCTGACTACGTTGCGTGCTGGTCACCGACACGGGGAGTGATCGTGACGAACAGTGCAGCCCTGCGTGCCCAGCTGCAGGAGGTCGAGGCGGAACTGGCTGGTCTGGACGACCGCCGGAGCGCGCTCGAGAAGGCAGCGGACGACCTGCGGACGGCGATCGCGTCCGTGGAGGCGCTGGAGTCCAACGGCAGTGCGCCCAGCAAGCGCAGCAGGAAGACCCGGACGGCGACGTCCAAGCGACCGACGGTGACGCCCGAGGACCTCACCGGCGCGCTCCAGGACCTCGGTGGGACCGCGAGCGTCGACCAGCTGGTCGAGAAGCTTGGCCTGCCGGACGGCCGCAGTCTCAACGGGGCACGGCGGATCGCGGTGGACGCCGGGACCGTGAAGTACGAGGACCGCACCTACACACTGGCCTGATCCGGCCTCCGCGTCACATCATTCCTGATAACACGGATTATGTGTGACGGCTGGCGGCCAGCCCCGCCCACCACGACCACGACGAGGGCCCGTCGCACATGGCGACGGGCCCTCCCCGTTGTCCTCAGGTGTGGTCAGACAGCGACGGGCCGTGGACCGATGAGCTCCTTGAGCTCGTCCAGCGCGCGCTTCTCGAGACGCGAGACGTGCGCCTGCGAGACGCCGAGCTCGTCGCCGACCTCGCGCTGCGACCGACCTTCCCAGAAGCGTCGGTAGAGCAACGTCTGGTCACGCTCGTCGAGCTGCTCGAGCGCTGCCGCCAGGTCCGGGTCCGGGACGTCCATCGTCTCCGCACCGCCGAGACGGGCGGTGAGCTGGTTGACCCGGCTCCGCTGGGCGGAGCGGACCGCCATGGCTTCGAGGACCTCGCTGGTCGAGCAGTCGAGCCGCTCGGCGATCTCCTCGACGTCCGGCTCGCGGGCGAGCTCGGCCTCGAGCTGCGCCGCGGCACGGCGGACCTGCATGAAGCGTTCGTGCAGCGGGCGCGGCACGTGCACCGTGTAACGACCGTCACGGAACCAGCGCATCATCTCACCACGGACCTTCGCCCGGGCGTACGCCGCGAAGGGCGCGCCGTGGTCGAGGTCGTAGTCAGCGATGGCCTTCTGCAGACCGTGCTGGGCGACCGAGATCACGTCCTGGTGATCCGGGCCGCGGCCGCGATGCAGCTTGGCGGACTGCCCGATGACCAAGGGCTGGTAGCGCTCGGTCAGCTCGGTCCGGGCGGCGTCCGCCTCCCTGTCGTCACTGCCGCGGATGACCTCGATCAGGTCACGGTCCTCGAGTTCGGTGATCTCGCGCCGAAGCAGTGTGGTCGTATGTCGACTCGGGTCGCTCATTCTGTGCTTCCCCCCTCGGGTTGCCGGGTGCGGTACGTACTCCTGGTCGTGCATCGTGCTCTGCTGCGAGGGTTGTCCTCACAGCCACGAGTGAAGTGTCACCGCAGCGTCGACTCAACCCTGTCCCCCGGCGATTCCTCTGATCCGCTGTCACCTGCAAGCGGTATGCTCATGAGAATCTGAACTTCCGTCGGCCGTGGGCTGCGAAAAGGCCAGAATTCGGACATCGCACACTGCCGCGCACTGAACGCACGTATGGGTATGGGCCGGTGAACGCACCTGTCAACCTCCCTCAGGGCCATGTCCCCTTGTCTACGGTGCGGATCGCCGCGCCCCGTACGAGGAGGATGTGCGGCCACAGGACAGCCGGGGTGCGGCACACGTGAATACCGCGAGACGTGGTAGGTCAAGCACAGGAGGAAGCGTGCCGGACCTCAAGATCGAGTTCACCGTCCAGCCGCCGACGGTCGCCGCGGCGGTGTACGGCGTCATGACCGTGGTCTCGGAGCACACGTCCTCGCTCGCTCGACTCGACGACCTCCGGGTCGCGCTCGACGAGTTGTTCTACGCCCTCCCCCAGGACGAACCGGTCCGTGTCGAACTGCGCGTGCACGTCGATCGTGACCGGTCACGCGTGCTCTTCCATGCCGATGCCCGCGACGTCGTCGTCCACCCCAGCGTGGCGGCGCTCGTCGACGCGCTCGAGGTCGAGCACGACGTCCGGGGGACGACGGCCCAGCTGGCCGTCGCCCACGACTGAGTTGCCGCGCGCGGCCCGGCCGGGTTCGGTCCGCGCCTTCCGAGGAGAACAGCTGGTGGACGACAACGAACTCACGAGCCGCCTGCACGACCTGCAGCGCAGCCTGGAGGACGGCGACGACCTTGCTCGGGCCATCGGACTGATCGGCGACGCACTGGAGCGCCGCATGGACTCGATCCGTTCCCGGCTCGAGGACCTCGACGCCGACGGCACCGTCCCGGACGGCGAGCGCCTCCGGGGCGTCATCGACCGCGTCTCGACGACGCTCGACACCTACGAGGAGAGCATCGAGGAGCGTCGGGCTCGCATGGAGGAGATCATCGAGGAGTTCCAGACCTCGCTCGGTGACCAGGTGGACCAGCTCAAGCGCATCGCGGAGCGTGAGGCGCGCAGGAGCGCCTGACCAGCCTCGACGGACGCGCAGAGCCTGCTGGCTACCGTCCAGCACACGGCGAGGAACGAGGTGCCCGGTGCCCAGCCGCGCGAGCGACGTCACGCTCCCGCGCGCCCTGCACGGCCTGCTCGTCGAGGAGCTCGAACCGCAGGGCGCCGCGGAGAACACGCGTCGTGCCTATGCGAGCGACATCACCGGCATCGCCCAGCTCGCCGTGGCGGCCCACCGACCCGATGCGGAGGGCCTCACGGGCCGCGAACTGGCCCGACTCGCGGCCGAGCACGTGACCGAGGCCGACCTCGACGACCTCACCATCGACCAGCTGGACGGGTCGACGCTGCGACGGGCCTTCGGCGCCTGGACGGCGACGCACGCCGTCAGCTCCGCACGTCGCGCCCACTCCGCGTGGACGCGCCTGTTCGACCACCTCACGGCCACCGACGTCGTCGAGGGCAACCCGATGGCGGGGGTCCCGAAGGCGACGGCCCGCGCCAGCGTGGACGCCACGACGGGGCGTGCCGACGACGTCCGGTCGCTCCCGGGTGACCCGGCCGAGGTCCGGACAGCG
>JBFKQZ010000062.1:0-13190 GCA_041627475.1 Nitriliruptoraceae bacterium
CCGAGCGAGGTCGCCGCGATCACCCATGCGCACCCGAGCCTCTACGAGGCGATGGGCGAGGCGTTCATGGCCGTGGCCGGCGTGCCCTTCCACGGGCATTGAGCACCCCCGGCGCGGTCGGGACCGCGCCACCGTGGCGCTTCGGGCTGATCGCGGCCGCCGGGGCCGTCGGGACGAGCTCGATCGCCCCGGCGCTCAACGACATCGCGAGCGCGCTGGCACTCGGCGAGGCCGCGACGGCCGGCGTGCTGTCGGCCTACGTGGTGCCGTACGCGGCTGCGACGATCGTGGCCGGCCAGCTCTGTGACGCCCACGGACCGCGACGCGTGCTGCGGATGTCGCTGCTGCTGGCGGTCGTCGGTGCGGTGGTCGCCGCGGCCGCCGGTGGCGCCGTCCAGCTGCTGCTCGGACGCGTCGTGCAGGGCGCCGGGGCAGGCGCGGTCACGATGGGCGCCTTCGACGTGGCGCGGCGGCAGCCGGCCGGGATCGCGAAGACGACCGCGGTCCTGACGCTCGGGGCCTCGCTCGGTCCGCTCGCCGGCGGGCTGGCGTCGCAGCTGGTCGGGTGGCAGCTCGCGGTGCTGCTGCCCGGCCTGCTCCACGCGACCGGCCTGCTCCTGCTGCCGACGCCTGACGACGGCGGCGCCGAGGCGCTCGGGGTGGACCGGGCCGGCATCGCGCTGACCGGCCTGGGTGCCGCGACCGGGGCGACCGGGCTCCAGGTCGCGTCGGCGCTACCGGTGCCCGCCGCCCTGCTCGGCGGGGTCGCCGTGCTGGCCTTCATCGCCGCCGGGGTGCGCTCCGTGCGGGGTGGTGGTCGCGTGCCGCCGGCACCCGTGCTGGTCGAACCGGCACTGCGGCTGCGCGGGGGACTGGCCGCCTCGATCGCCGGCACCTACTTCGCGTCGCTCGTGCTGGTGCCGGTGGCCCTCGGTCGGGCCGGCTTCGGTGCGATCGGCATCGGTCTCCTGCTGCTCCCGCCGGCCGTGTCGGGTGCCCTCTTCGCTCGGCGCTCCGACGCCGTCGCCCGCGTGCTCCGACGCTGGACCGACGCGGCTGCGGCCGTGACCACGCTGGCGGTCCTCGCGATCATCCTCACCGCGCCGCCCGTGGCCGGGGCCCTCGCGCTGCTCGGTCTCGCCGCGGCCTACGGGATCGTGCAGCCGCGCCTGCTGGCGGCGGTCGCTGCCCGCGTCGACGACGGCCCGGCGACGGCCATCGGGACCGCGAACCTCGTCCTGCTGCTGGGTGGGGGGATCGGGTCCGCGATGGTCGGGGGACTGGGGCTGCGGCTGGGTGGTGTCGTCCTTGCCGTGCTGGTCGCGCTGGTGGTGCTCGCGGTGCTCCGTGAGGCGCTGGCGCACGACTCGTTGCAATCACAACCAGAGTGATTTAGATTGGAACAGCAACCGACAGGAGCTGTTCGTGAAGCTCAACGAAGGACAGGACCAGGGCGCCGCCCGGCGCAGACGCGCCGACGGCGAGAAGCAGGCCTATCTCGAGGACAGCTTCGACCGCGACACCGACTACATCACTGACCGGATCGTCGCGGACCCGTCGACCGCGACCCCGAAGGACGGCGGCGAGCTGTGGCCCGTCGAGGCGGGGCGCTACCGCCTCGCGATCGCACGCGCCTGCCCGTGGGCGAACCGCGCCGTCATCGTGCGTCGGCTGCTGGGCCTCGAGGGCGCCATCTCCCTCGCGCTCGCCGGCCCCGTCCACGACTGGCGCAGTTGGACGTTCGACCTCGACCCGGACGGCCGCGACCCGGTGCTCGGCATCGAGCGGTTGCGTGAGGCCTACCTCGCCCGCTTCCCCGAGTACCCCAAGGGCATCACCGTCCCGGCGATCGTCGAGGTGGAGAGCGGCCGGGTCGTGACGAACGACTTCTGGTCGATGACCGAGGACTTCGCGACCGAGTGGACGGCGTTCCATCGCGACGGTGCACCCGACCTCCACCCCGAGCACCTTCGCGACGAGATCGATGCGATGTCGATGTCGTTCTACGAGGACGTGAACAACGGCGTCTACAAGTCCGGTTTCGCGAAGGGGCAGGCGTCCCACGAGCAGGCCCACGACGCGCTGTTCGCACGGCTCGACGAACTCGAGGAGCACCTGCGGGACCGTCGCTACCTCGTCGGCGACCACATCACGCTCGCCGACGTCCGACTGTGGACGACGCTCGCGCGGTTCGACGCGGTCTACCACAACCACTTCAAGTGCAACCGCAACAAGCTGAGCGAGATGCCGGTGCTGTGGGCCTACGCCCGGGACCTCTACCAGACGCCCGGGTTCGGCGACACGATCGACTTCGTGGAGATCAAGGAGCACTACTACCTGACCCACGAGGACGTGAACCCCACCGGCGTCGTCCCGTCCGGCCCGGACGTCAGCGGCTGGCTCGAGCCGCACGGACGCGAGGCGCTGGGGGGTTCGCCCTTCGGTGACGGGACCCCACCCGGCGCGCCGCGCGAGAGCGAACGTGTGCCGGTCGACCACAACCCGACACTGGGCGACGACGGGCTGCCCCGCGTCAGTTGACCGCGGCGTCGAGCAGCAGGTCGACGATGGCGTGGAGCTCTGCCTCCGGATCGTCGTCGGGGGAGCTGTGGCCCGCGAGGTGGACGGTCGTGATCCCGTGCACCGAGGTCCAGAGCCGCCAGGCGAGCCGCACGGCCGTGGGGCCCTCACGGTCGGGCAGCTCGCGGTCGAGGAAGCGGCGCACGGCCACGATCCAGGTGCGCTGGAAGCACTCGACCTCGACGCGGTGCGCCTCGCCGTCGCGGCGGAACTCCGGGATCGGTGTCCCGAACATCAGCTCGAAGCGGACCGGGTCCTCCGCGGCGTGGTCGAAGTAGTACTGCGCGACCTCGTGCACGTGCTCGCGCGTGCCCGGCTCCGTCGTCGCGTCCTCGACGCGGTCGGCGAGAGCGCGGAAAGCGCGGTCGTGCAGCTCGCGGACGACCTCCGGCTTCCCGCCGATGCGGCTGTAGACCACCTGCGTGCTGACGCCCAGGGCGTTCGCGAGTCGGCGCATCGACAGGTCGCTCGCGCCGCCGTCGCGCAGCAGTTGCATCGCGTGGTCGAGCACGTCGTCGGACGTGACGGTGTCGCGGGGCGTCGGGGTGGTCATGCGCGCGAGTCTCGCACAGTCGGTATCACACTGTCATATCACAGCGTAATATGCGCTGCGGCCGAACCGGACAGGACACGCCCGTGAGCACGACCTTCCCCAGCCTCGCCGACGCGCTCGCCGTCGAGGTCCACCGCGAGCACGGGCGACGGGTCGTCGACGCGACGGTCCACCCCGGCTACGACGTGTTCACGATCCCCCACGGCGGCTACCTCGCAGCACTGGCCGGCAGCGCGGTCCTGGCGGCGACCGAGCAGCCCGACATCTTCACCATCACGACGCACTTCCTCCGCAAGGCCGTCGAGGGGCCGCTGCGCTTCGAGGTGGACGTCGTCGGCGGGAGCCGACGGTTCACCTCCGTCCATGCGCGCGCGACGCAGGGCGACGAGACCGTCCTGTCGGTGATCGCGTCGGTGGGGGACCGCTCCGGCATGGAGGGGCCCGACTGGCGGCGTCACGAGCCCTGGGCCGCGGAGGAGGAGGCGCTCGCCCCACCGGCGGGCACCGAGGGGCTGCCGTTCGACCCGCCGAACGTTGCGAAGCGCTTCGCCCTGCGGCCGGACGTCCCGAGCTTCGCCTTCGCGACGGGTGAGGTCAGTGGCGACGCGACGCTGCGGGCGCGCATGGAGGTCGAGGAGCCCGACCAGCTCGCGGCGCTCGTCGCCTGCGACATCACCCCGCCCGCGGTGTGGAACGCACTCGGCGCGAAGGGCTGGGTGCCGACGCTCGAGCTGACGGCCCACGTCCGCGCACGTCCTGCGCCGGGACCCCTGACCGTGGTGGCGACCACCGACCACGTCACCGACGGCTTCCTCGACGAGGACGCACTCGTGCACGACAGCACGGGCGCGTTGGTCGTGCAGTCGCGGCAGCTGGCGCGCTGGACGGGTGCGTGAAACGCGCACCGCTGCGCGTCTGGTGACGTGAACAAGGGCTGATCGGACGTCGTGCGTCACTCGCACAGGTCGGGGAGGGGTTCGGGGGACTGGTGTCGAAGCACCCCCTCCAGACCCTGACCCCCGGGAGCCCCCCGATGTCCTTCAAGCGAACCCTCGTCGCCTTCACCGGCGCCGCGGCCCTCAGCGCACTCGCCTTCGCACCGATGGTCGCCGTCGACGGCGGCAGCGCGGACGGCAAGGCGCGCGCCGTCACCGCCGGTGCCGACCTGACGGTGGACGACGCACGGCTCGAGAACGCGCTCGCCCAGACCGAGCGTCTCGAGCTCGTCGACTGCGTCGTCGGCCAGGCGGGGCCGTTCTTCTGCAACAACGTCGACCTGGTCGACGTCGTGCCGACGGCAGGCTTCGGTGCGGGCCACGGCTCGGACTCGTGGGGCTGGACCGACCCGGACACGGGCACCGAGTACGTCATCGTGACGTCGGGCGTCGACAGCGGCTTCTTCCGCCTCGCCGAGGACGGCACCACCGAGTACCTCGGGTCGCTGAACCGGTACGAGACCGCGGACCGCGTCCTCTGGAACGACGTCAAGGTCGTCAACGACCACGCCTACATCACGTCCGAGGACGACAACTTCGGCTTCCAGATCGTCGACCTGCAGGCCGTGGCCGAGCTGCCCGCGATCCCGCTGGGCAGCGGTGACGGGGTGATCCCCGAAGCCGGGCACGTCGAGATCGGCGGTGGCCACAACATGGTCGGCTTCCCGGAGCGCGACATCATCGCGATCACCCTCGCCGAGGACGCCACCTGCGGCGGCGGCATCGTCTTCTACGACGTGTCCGACGGCAACGAGACCGAGCCGAAGCGCCTCGGCTGCGTCGGCGGCAGCCAGGACCAGTGGCTCAAGGCCGGCACCCACGACGCGCAGTGCGTGACCTACACCGGCCCCGACGCCGACTACAACGGTGAGAACAACGACGGCATCGCCTCTGACATCTGCCTGATGTTCCAGGAGGAGGCCGGCGTCTACGTCATCGACGTCTCCGCGATCACCCGCGACCGCCTCCCGAACGAGACGGGTCGTGCCACGATGCTGACCCGCTTCACGTACGACACGGTCAACTACACCCACCAGGGGTGGTTCTCGCCGAACCAGCGCTGGGTGCTGTTCAACGACGAGCTGGACGAGTCGGGCGCCGCCGCGACCGCGCTCGGTGACCGCGGTGACCAGAACCAGAACACCACGACCTACTGGATCGATCTGACCGACCTCGATGTCGGCGCAAAGCAGGCCGGTGGTCCGTTCCCGGATGTGAACACCGACCTGGTCAACAAGTGGTCCAACCCCGACACACTTGCGATCGACCACAACATGTATCCGGTCGCCGTCGAGGGTGGTGAGCCCGGCGAGTTCCTCCTCTACCAGGCCAACTACGGCGCCGGCCTCCGCGTGCTCAAGGGCACCGACGCCTCCCTGGCCGACGGCACCGGCTTCGAGCAGGTCGCCTACTTCGACACCTACCCGGGCCCCGGGCCGTCGGAGTTCTACGGCGCCTGGAACACCTACCCGTTCTTCGAGTCGGGGATGATCGTCCTCTCCGACTTCCAGTCCGGTCTGCTCATCCTCGACGTCGCCGACGAGCTCGAGGGCCGCGACTGACCGTCGACCACAGCACCACAGGAACGCCCCGCGCCACGAGCGCGGGGCGTCCCGCGTTCATCGCGATGTCATCGCCAACGGGACGGGTGTGGGCTACGAACACGTTGTGACAACTCCACGACACACGCGACCTGGAGGCACACCGTGGCCCCGAAGATCGACAAGTCCGACGCCGAGTGGGAGGCGGAGCTCTCCCCGACACAGTTCAAGGTGCTCCGCAAGGAGGCGACCGAACGCGCGGGCACCGGCCCGCTGAACGCCGAGAAGCGTGACGGCGTGTTCCGCTGCGCCGGGTGCCACAGCGAGCTGTTCTCGAGCGAGCACAAGTACGAGTCCGGAACGGGCTGGCCGTCGTTCTACGACGTCCACGACGCGGACAACGTCGGCACCAAGAAGGACCGCAAGCTGTTCATGGTCCGCACCGAGGTCCACTGCGACGTCTGCGGCGGCCACCTCGGCCACGTCTTCGAGGACGGGCCCGCACCGACCGGCCTGCGCTACTGCATGAACTCCGCGGCCATGGAGTTCGTGCCAGACGGCTCGGACGAGGTCGTGGCGGGGGCGCCCGACGCCTGACACGCCCCGCTGGCCGGGGGAGGAGATCCGCCGACGACCGTCGAAGTCCCCCGAGGAGACCACACCATCCTCGGGAGCCCCTGATGAAGATCCGCCCCCTGGCCGCGTTCGCGGGTGCCGCCGCGCTGGCCGCGGTCGCGTTCGCGCCGGCCGTCACCTCGACCGACAGCGGTGACGCCACCGCCCGCGACGGCAAGGCCGTCGCCCTCGCGGCCGGCGACCTCGACCTGCGTTTCGACCAGCAGCCGTCGCTCGGCGACATGACCGGCGCAGGCGTGCCGTTCGGCGTGACCGCGCCGTGCACCGCCGGCTTCGCCGGGCCGTTCCCGTGCGAGAACGTCGACTTCGCGTCGTACGTCCCCCTCGCCGAGCTCGGCGGCGGCGCCGGCTCCGACAGCTGGGGCTGGGTCGACGACATGGACACCCCCGACGACGAGTCCGACGACCGCTACATCGCGCTGTACGGCACGACGCTCGGGCTGACCTACATCGACATCACGAACCCGAACGTCCCGCTCGTGCTCGGCCGCACGAGCATGACGCCGGGTGGCGGCGTCCTGTGGCGTGACGTGAAGGTCCACGACGACCACGCGTTCTTCGTCTCCGAGGAGGGCGGCTACGGCGTGAAGGTCATCGACCTCACCCAGACCCGCGACCTCACCGACATCACGTTCGCCAACGAGATCCCGGTCACGGCCGAGTACACCGGCAACGGCAACGCCCACAACATCTGGATCAACAACGAGACCGCACGCGCCTACGTGGTCGGGACCGACCAGGCCGGCGGTGGACTGCACATCCTCGACATCTCCGACCCGGCCAACCCCACCTTCATCGGTGAGTTCGCGACGGACGGCTACACCCACGACGTCGAGTGCGTCGTCTACACCGGCCCGGACGCTGACTACAACGGTGCCGGTGCCGACGGCGAGCTCGGGACCGACGACGACGTCGACCCGCGCGAGCTGTGCTTCGCCGCGAACGAGGACTCGATGACCGTCGTCGACGTCACCGACGCGAACGCCACGACCCAGGTGGCCAAGATCAAGTACCAGACCTCGGCCTACACCCACCAGGGCGTCCTGACCGACGACATGCAGTGGCTGCTGTGGAACGACGAGGTCGACGAGGGCGCGACCGGTCCCGGGACACGGACCTACTGGGTCGACATCAGCGACCTCGACCTCGCCATGTGGCAGGACGAGATCGTCCCCCCGGGCCCGGTCAACGACGGCGTCTGCGTCTACACGCACGACCTGCTGACGGTCGACCACAACATGTACATCACCGGGGACATCCTCTGGCAGGCCAACTACAACGGCGGGCTGCAGATCTTCCGGATCTCGGACGAGGGCCTCGCGGACTGCACGATGGAGCGGATCGGCTTCTTCGACGTCGACCCGGGCCTGGACGTCGGTGCCTACGGCGGTGCATGGAACGTGTTCCCGCACTTCGGCCAGGACCGCATCATCGTCTCGACGCTCGACGAGGGCCTCTACGTCCTCCAGACGAGCTTCGAGGTCGGCCAGAGCTGATCACCTGACGCGACACACCGCCGACGCCCCGCGCCCCGTGCGCGGGGCGTCGCTGTTCCGCGGAGGGCACCGCACGGTGTGCCTCACCCGGCTCACATCCGAGCCATGCGAGGCACACCGCGGACCGCGTCGCGAGGTGTGCCTCCGTCGGCTCGCATCCTGGTCAGGAGGGGCACACCGCTGGGTGTGGGGAGGTGGCGGTGCCGGGTCGGTCAGCCGCGGAGGCGGGGGTCGTGGCGCACGAGGCGCACCAGGACGGCGACGGCGGCCAGGGCTGCGACCGCGCTGATCGCGGTGTTCGTCCCGATGCCCGACCGCAGCAGCAGCATCGGCCCGGCGGCGCCAGCCAGCGCGCGGCTGACAGAGCTCGCGGCCACCATGCGGCCGAGGAAGATGCCGCGGCGGTGCGGGTCGACCTCGGAGGCCAGGGCGATCGCAGCCACGATGGCCGACTCGCTGCCGAACAGGCCGACCGCCAGCCCGACGAGCGCGAGCGGCAGCGACGGTGCGACGCCGAGCCAGCCGAAGCCGACCGCGCACGCGACCAGGCCGATGCCGGTCGTCGTCGCCTTGCCCAGCCGGTCGCCGGCCCAGACGACGAACGCCGACCCAGCGAGCTCGCCGACGGCCCCGATGGCGGTGAAGACCCCGAGCAGGCCGACGTCCACCTGCTGGACGTCCTCCAGCCACAGACCGACCACGCCGAACGTCAGCTCGAGCGCCGCGAACAGCAGCACCACGACCGTGAGGAAGAGAACTGCGGACCGGCGGGTCCGGTCACGGTCGGCGGCCACGACGGCCGCGTCCGCCGCAGCGTCCCGCCGGTCGGCCTCGTCGGCGGCCTCCCGCAGCAGGGCGCGGGTTGCGGCGTCGTCGTCCATCCACCGACGCAGCAACGGGACCGCGAGCAGTGCGAGGGCGCCGAGCAGCAGCAGTGCGACGCGCCAGGAGGTCGCCTCCGCAAGGGCGCCGGCCGGAGCGAGCAGCAGCAGGCCGCCCGCCCAGGTGAGCTCCATGATCGACAGGGCACGCCCGCGCCGCGCGTACGGGACCCGGGCCGACACGTAGGTCATCGACCCGACGTCGAGCAGCGGCTTGGCGAGGCCGAGCACGACGACACCCACGAGTGCCGTGCCGATCCCGAGCCAGCCGGCGACGCCGGCGAGCGGTGGGGCCAACAGCCCGAGCACCACCGTGCCGAGCGCCAGTGCGACCAGGCCCCGGACGGCCGAGCCGCGCGGTGCGTCCCGCTCGCCGACCAGCAGGCGCGTCACGCTGGGGACGAGCATCCCGCCGACGGCGAGGCCCGTGATCAGCAGCCCCTCGGCACCTGCCCCGAGACCGACGTCGACCGCGACGATCCCGAGGAACGGGTAGACGAAGCGGAACAGCCCGTTGCCGACGAGGCGCGAGGCGGACAGCGGCACGAGCCGGGGCGACGGGGTCGCCACGGTCGTGGCAGGGTGGGAGGTGGACACGGGGTTCCGACGGTCGGGCGGCCGACCGACGGTAGCGGGAACGACCCAACCCACCCGTGGTCGCTGCGACGAACGCACCCCGAGGAGGACGCGTGCACGTCGAACCGATCAGCCGCCAGCCGCCGCTCGACCCGTCGCCGGCGGTGCTGCGCATGCGCTGGATGCGGCTCGCGTACGTCCACTGGGCCGTCGACCCCGCTGCCGTGCAGCGCCATCTGCCCGACGGACTCACCGTCGACACGTTCGACGGTCGGGCCTACGTCGGGCTGATCCCCTTCGACATGCGCGACGTGCGTCTCCCGGGGATGCCACAGGTGCTCCCGTGGATCGGCGACTTCCCGGAGACCAACGTCCGCACCTACGCGGTGACGCCGACCGGGGAACGTGGTGTCTGGTTCCACTCGCTCGAGGCGTCCCGCCTCGGGGCCGTGCTGGTCGCACGGGGCATCTTCCGGCTCCCGTACATGTGGGCATCGATGTCGATCACGACCTCGCCCGGACGCATCCGCTACCGGACGCGTCGCCGGTGGCCCGGCCCGCGCGGCGCCCACAGTGACCTCGCCCTGCGGGTCGGGCGCCGCCTGACCGACGCCGAGGTGACGCCGCTGGACGACTGGCTCGCGGCCCGGTGGCGGTTCTTGGACGGTCGGCCGGGTGGCGGGGTCGTGTCCTCGCCGATGCGGCACGAGGCGTGGCCGCTGCACGAGGCGTGGATCGAGCACCTCGACGACGAGCTGGTCGCGGCCGCTGGCTACCCAGGGTTGGTCGACGAGGAGCCGGCGCACGTGCGCTTCTCACCCGGTGTCGACGTCACCGGTGGCTTCCCGGGGATCGTGGGCGCGGACGGCGGCTGACGTCCGTCATCGGCCGTGTCCGGCCCTCCCGCTGGCATACTCGTCCCGCCGACCGGACGACGAGGAGGGTGCGATGGAGCGGTTCGGCGCGCTCGTCATCGCACTCGTCGGCGTCGCGGCCGTGGCCGCGCAGGCGGTCCTCGCACCCGGGCGGCCGCTGCTGCTCGTCGTCCACGTCGGGGCGTGGCTCGCCGTGGTCGGGATCGCCACGTACCTGACCCGCCAGATCGGGATCATCAGTGGCGCGGTCCGTCGTGCCCGTGCGGCGATCGACCTGCTCGACGACGCCGTCGTCGTCGTCGACGCCGAGCACCACCGCATCCTGTACGCGAACCTCGCCGCTGCACGGCTCGCCAGCCGGCCCGTGACCCGCATGGTGAACGTGCGGCTGTGGGACACCGGCCCCTGGCCCGACGTCGCCGACCTCGTGGCGCTGGTCGAGGAGGACCGCGAGTTCGTGCTCACCGAACGCGACGGCGTGCGCTACCGCATCGCCGCCACGCGCGTCGTGTGGGAGGGGGAGCGGGCCTACGTCGTGCGCTCTCGTGACGTGACCGAGCGAGAGCTGGCGCAGCGCGACCTCGCCGTGCGGGAGCGGCGGTTCCGCGCGCTGGCCGAGAACGTGGCTGGCGTCGTCTACCGGCTGCGGCTGGAGCCGAACTTCGAGCTCGAGTACGTCAACGACCACTTCCGGACCCTGCTCGGCTACGAGCCCACCGAGTGGTTCCTCGATCCCGAGATGCTGGCCCGGATCGTCCGGCCCGGGCACCGGTCGTCGGTGGACCTCACCGGGGACGAGCACGTCTACGGGAGCGGCGGCGTGCACGCCTACGAGGTCCGCCACGCCGACGGGCACTGGTTGTGGGTGGAGGACCACCACACGCCGGAGCGCAACGAGGACGGCGAGCTCGTGGCGATCCAGGGGATCATCTTCGACATCACCCAGAAGTGGGAGATGGAGCAGGCGCTCGGCGAGGCCCTGCGCAAGCACGAGGTGGCGGCCGAGACGATGCACCGCACCGCCCGGGTCGAGCAGACGCTGCTGCAGTCGGTGTCGCACGAGCTGCGCACACCCATGGCCGCGGCGCTCGGCTTCGCGCGCATGCTCGCCAAGCAGCCCGACGCCATGAACCCCGCCCAGCAGGAGAAGCTGTTGGAGCGGCTCGTGGTGAACATCGAGCGGATCGAGGGGCTCATCAACCGCATGCTCGAGTTCGATCGTTTCACCCGCGGCGACGCAGAGATCCAACGCAGCCTGGAACGCCTCGACGAGGTGGTACGTGCAGCCATCGACAGTGTCGACCTCGAGGGCCGGCCGCTGCACGCGGACCTGCAGCTGGTCATGGCGCTGGTCGACCGGCGCCGGGTCGAGCACGCCGTCGAGGCGCTGCTGCACAACGTGGTGCTCCACACGCCGCCGGACACGACGGTGCGCCTGCGCGTGACCGCGGACGCCGAGACGGCGCGCATCGTCGTCGAGGACGACGGGCCCGGTGTGGACGACACCGTCGCCGAGCACGTCTTCGAGCCGTTCACCCAGGGCGCTGCGAGCAAGGACATCGCCAATCCGGGCGTCGGGCTCGGGCTCGCGATGGTCCAGGTCTCGGCGCGCCTGCACGGGGGCGAGGCGCACCACGAGGTCGTGCGGCCCCATGGTGCGCGCTTCGTCCTGGAGCTCCCCGTCGCCGCGAGCGCGGAGGAGGGTGCCGGAAACGGCCGTGCTGGCGCGCCTGCGACCCGGGTCGACGCCGGCGCGCGGGTCGAGTGACGGCGTGCGCCCAGCGCCTGTAAGGGTTCAAACGCGGATGCCCCTTTCGCGTTCGGGTTGCACATCGTCGGCAACGCGGTCCACACTGCCCCTCATGCAGCACGCACACGACGCTTCGAAGCAGCAGGCCCCTCGGGCCCGCGCCGTCGCCGTGCCTGCCGCCACCTCGCCGGAGGTGGCGTCGCTGTTCGCTGCCATTCTCCTGCTGGCCCTCCTGGTCCTGCTGCTTTGATGCCGCGGCGCTGTCCCGCCCCACCACGACAGCGACGCGGCGAAGCAGACGGGGACCGGGACGACGCACAAGGCAGCAGGAGCACCACAGCATGAGTCAGCCAACCGACGTCAGCGCCGCGAGCGCGGTCAAGCAAGCAGACGATCGTGTCACGATCTTCGACACGACGCTGCGCGACGGGGAGCAGTCGCCGGGCATCAGCCTCGACGCCCGCGAGAAGGTCGAGATCGCCGAGCAGCTCGCGCGGCTCCAGGTCGACATCATCGAGGCCGGCTTCCCCGTCGCCTCGGCCGGGGACCTCGACGCGGTCAAGGCCGTGGCCGAGACCGTCGGCAACGAGGACCGTCTCGATGCCCGCGGCGAGGTCATCAGCCGCGCACCGGTCATCGCCGGCCTCGCCCGCTGCAACCCCGGCGACATCGAGGCCGCCGCCAAGGCGCTCGCGCCGGCCGCTCGCAGCCGCATCCACGTCTTCATCAGCTCCTCCGAGATCCACATGGAGGCGATGCTCAAGACGAACAAGGAGCAGGTGATCCAGTCGGCCGTGACCGGCATCCAGCAGGCGAAGCAGTTCACCGACGACGTCGAGTTCTCGCCGCAGGACGCCACCCGCACCGAGTGGAACTTCCTCGTCGAGCTCGTCGGCGCTGCGGTCGAGGCGGGCGCCACGACGATCAACATCCCGGACACCGTCGGCTACGCGCTGCCGCACGACTTCGGCCAGTGGATGGTCCGCCTCCGCGACGAGGTCCCGGCCATCGTCGACAAGGGCGTCGTGCTGTCGGTCCACTGCCACAACGACCTCGGGCTCGCCGTCGCGAACTCGCTGGAGGCGGTGCGCAACGGTGCCCGCCAGGTCGAGGTCGCCGTCAATGGCATCGGCGAGCGTGCGGGCAACTGCAGCCTCGAGGAGGTCGTGATGGCCATCCGCACGCGGCAGGACCTGTTGCGCGTGGACCACGCCGTCAACACCCCCGAGCTCACCCGCACCAGCCAGCTCGTGCAGAGCCTCACCGGGTACGGCGTGCAGAAGAACAAGGCGATCGTCGGCGCGACC
>JBFKQZ010000063.1:0-13044 GCA_041627475.1 Nitriliruptoraceae bacterium
CAGCGCGGCGAGGTCCGCGTCTACCCGGTGTGTGCCTACGAGGCCTGGCAGTCGCGGGTCCACGAGGACGTGGACATGTGGAAGCGGTCGGGCGCCGACCGGCTGATGCGTGACCTGGAGGGCTTCCTCGCGGACGTGGCCGGCAAGCAGGCGCTCATCAACGCGGTGGAGCGCATCGAGAAGGCCGCGGACATGGCCAAGAACGAGGTGCGGATCCGCCAGCAGCTCCTCAGCGACGCAGACCAGCTGGAGACGCTGTACGCCCAGGTCGACGGCCGCATCCGCGAGCTGGAGAGCACCGTCGGCGGGACGCTCGAGGCATCGCTGCAGCAGGTCGAGCCACTGCGCATGCAGGTCCGCCAGATGATGTTGGCGCCGTTCGCCGACGCGCAGGCCCAGGTCGACGCGCTGGACACGGTCGACCAGATCGAGGACTTCGGTCTCAACTTCAAGCGTCGCGTCGAGGTCGCCAGCGAGGAGGCGGGCCGCCGCTTCCAGACCGGCTTCGAGGCGATCGTCACCGATCTCCGTGAGCGGCTGGAGAACCAGCTGCAGGACGTCGTGAGCGACATCGTCCCCAACCTCCCGCCGATCCGGCTGAGCGCCTCGGGGATGCTGGTCACGCCCGACCAGCTCCAGTCGCTGCGTTCGGGCGACCGCTCGGCGAAGAAGACCGAGCGCACCTCGGCGCTGGCCGGCGGCCTCGGTGGCGGCGCGGCGACGCTCGCGGCGCTGGGGACCTCGGCGGTGCTGCTGAGCCCGCTGGGCCTGCTCGCCGGTGCGCTGGCGGGCTGGAAGCTGTCGTCGGCCGTGCTCGGGCGGCGTCGCCTCGAGCAGGCGCGCGAGGCGCTGATGGAGCGGCTGGACGAGATCTCCGCGCGGCTGACCCGTGACTTCGACCGCCAGGTCGAGCAGGTGATCGACGCGGTCAAGGACTCGGTCGACCGTCGCCGTCGCGGCTTCGCGTCCGACCTGTACGAGCAGTTCGACCTCGTCAAGGCGATCAGCCACGACCCGCAGGTCATGGACCAGCAGCGCATCGAGGCCGAGCGCTTCAGCCAGGCGTTCGACGCCTGCGCCAACCGCGCCCGCAAGGTGATCGAGTCCTCCGTCTACTGAGGGCGTCGTCCGCATCGCCGCGGCGACTGGCGCCGAGGCCTGCGAGCGGCCGGGCACGGTGACGGTGGGAACCGCCGCAACGCGGTCGCATCCCGAGTCGCCCGCGTGCTGGATGACCATGTGTGCACGGATCGCTGTGCATGGTCACCGGGGCCGGACGGCCGATTGCCGTTCGCCGACGCCGGCGGGCGGTGCGGCCGTGCACCCGCTGTCCCCGATGCGCCCGAGCGACGACGGCAGCGGCTAGCAGTGGGGTGCTGGCGTCACCGCGCGCTGGACGGACCAGGGGTGCGACCATGCGCGAGACCGACCGGGACCAGGGCACTGCGCGGACACGACGGTGGCTCGCGACGACGCTGACGCTCGCGATGCTGCTCACTGGGACGCCACTCGGGGCGGCCACGGCGGCCGGTGACGAGGAGGAGGCAGGCCTCGTCGTCGAGGGCCTCCTCGGTCTCGGCGTGGCCTTCGGTGGCGTGACCACGCTGCCGCCACTGGCGACGGCGCTGCCCATGACCGCCGTCTCCATTCGCGACGTGCTCGAGCTGGACCGACTGGTCGCGGAGCGGATCTCGGCAGCGGTGACCGGCCAGAGCCGCACGCTCGACACGCTCGACGACGTCGTGTCCCGCAATGACGACGGCATGGAGCTGGTCGAGGCCGTCCCCGGGCCGGACGCCCCCGTGGGGGCACGTGAGTGGATCCTGTCCCTGGACGTGACCCAGGACCTGCCGGTCCCACTCAGGTACCGGGACGAGGACCTGCGGTTCGGCACGGCCGAGCTGGACGGTGAGCTCGCGGCACGCATCGACGGCTCGTTCCGCGTGCGGTACGACCCGGGAGCCGATCCGCTGCTCCGCGTCTCGGTGGTCGGTGAGCAGCTCTTCGACGTGACGGCCTGGACACGTGCCACGGACAGCACGTCCACCGCAGCGGCCGCTCTCACCGCCCCGCCGTTCAGCGCGGTCACGGGCTTCGTCGAGGCGTCCGTGACCGGCACGGCCGTGGCCGACGTCGCGGTCCAGCTGCGGATGCGTGACCCCAACGGTCGTGGGGCGATCACCCGCGAGGACCTCGAGTTCGGCATCGCCGAGGACCTGTTCACGATCACCCCGCCCGCCGATGACGCGGTCGCCGTCACCTTCTCGCTGACCTCGGGGCTCCTGCCCGACGGTCCGCACGGCACCGTGTCGGCGGTGGATCGTGGGATCGATCCGGCGCCCGACCCCGACGAGCCGGTCAGCCCCTGGCCTGCGGTGCTCTACGAGCCCGACCCCGAGCTGGAACGCCTCTCGTCGGTGACGGCCGCGCAGTCGCTCGGCGCGTTCGCGTCGTTCACCGCCGCGATGCTGCGTGTCGAGGGTGCGGTCGACGTCGACCTGCCGATGCTCGACGCCCGCCTCACGGACGTGTTCTCGCCCGGCCTCGACCTTGCGTCGATCGTGACCGAGCAGGCCACCGCACGGATCGTCTGCGGGGCAGCCGACACCGTGCCGCCCTCGGGGGCACCGCTCCCGGGGCGTCCGCAGTACTGCCAGGCGGTCACCGAGGGCCTCGACGCCGATCCGGGGTCGGTCGTTTGGAGCGCGCTCTCGGCGAGCACGACGGTGACCCCGCCCGCGAGCGGGACGACGGTCGCCGGCACACCGACCGCGAACGTCACGGTGGAGACCACCGTCGGGTTCCCGCACCTGGTCGTGGACTTCACCGTCGACGGTGAGCCCCGGCGCGCGCGCTCCGTCATCGGGTCGGTGGAGACGTTGGGGGCGGTGCTCGACGAGGCAGGCCTGACCGGTGCCGTCGCCTACGACGCCGGCGCCGGCGCGATCGAGGTGGCGCTCACCGTCGAGACGCCGGACGCGACCGTGCCGGTTGCCACCGGCGGTGCGGAGGGCCTCGGTCCCGTGACCGGCTTGTCGGGGCTGTGTGCCGCGCTCGTGGCCGGGGACGGTCAGCGCAGCTGCCCCCAGACGGGACAGGCACCGGGCGCGACCGACACGGCCGACCTGTCGACCGGGACCGTCGACGTCACGGCCACGGGCCGCGCGGTGGGCGCCACCCTCGGCATCGGACTGCTCCCGACCGACGCGGGGCTCGACGTCGAGCCCGAGGTCTACGTCCGTCCGGGTGCTGGCGGGGCCGTGTGGCGCATCGACACCATCGACGCACTGCTGACGGCGCCGGCACCGATGAGCGGCCGCATCGGCTTCCTGCAGGTCGACGTGGACCTGACCGCCTTCGACCTGCGCACCGTCGGGGCCGGACCCGCGGTGCTCGCGACCGTCCCGACCGAGCCGTTCGACCTGTACGACGACGACGCCCGTCCGGTGAACGGGGCGGTGCGCGTGTCCCGACTGCTGTCGAGGGAGATCGTCGACGCCGACGGGAGCACCGAGGAGGGCGAGGGCGCTCCGGAACTGTCCCCGACCGTCGCTCGTGCGATCGCGGTCGACGCCGATGTGGCGGTGCGGGACGCGCCGACCGACGCGGGGGACCGACTCGTCGATGCCAGCGGTGCCTTGACCGCCACGTGGACGGACCTGCGGCCCGACGCGTTGCCGACCGCGACGACCGACGCGGGCTACGACGACCTGCGGCTCTTCGACCTGGTCCCGACGTCGCTCGGCGTCGTGTCGGCGGTCGCCGAGACCGCCGGAGGTGTGGTGCTGACGCTGCCGACGATGGACCTGTTCCGCGATCTCGGTGTGACCGCTGCGATGGTCGGGACCCCCGCGGCCACGATGGACCGTCGTGCGCTGCGTCGCGGCGACGAGGCCGGCTGCACCGAGTTCTCGGTGCTCTCGGCGACCACGCTGCGGTGCGACGACCCGATCGAGCTCGACCAGGTCTGGGCATCCGGTGACCTGCTGGAGATCGAGGGGAACCCCGACGCCCTGCGCGACGGGCTCGTCGCCGACCTGTCCGAGCTGATCAGTGCGTTCGAGACGCTCGACCCGGAGAAGGGCGCCGATGCCACGTTCCCGCTGCTCGACGCTCGCCCGATCGAGGTCAGCCACGCGAGCACGAACGTCGCCAACGCGATCGCCCAGGTGCTCGGCGAGGTCGCTGCCGAGGGGCCGGCTGATGCCGGTCGTGGACCACTGTCGACCCTCCAGCGGTTCCTGCCGACGTTCGGCGGGTACATCGGCACGGGTGTGACCCCCGTGGTGCTGCTGGTCGACCGGGACGGTGCGCCCCACCTCGACCTCGAGCTGACCACGACTGCGGGCAACCCAGCCGAGACCAAGGCGCTTCGCATCATGGCCGGCGACCGACTGCTCGGGCTGCCTGATACCGCCGGTGAGCCGGTCGAGGTCGTGGCGACCTCGAGCTCGTCCGCCCGGCTGCGTCTGGCCGTCGACCTCGAGGCCGGCACCACCGAGGTGCACGATGTCTCCAGCGTGACCGCCGGGATCACCGGTCTCAGCGCGGCGTCCCCCGCGAAGATCGCGACCGACCCGGCCGAGTACGGCGCAGCCGACTGGACCACAGGTCCTGCGGCGGACATCCAGCTCGCCGTGGGCGTCCAGCAGCGGATCGCCCTGCCGGCCACTGCCGCGACCTGGACACCGTTGTCCGAGGTCCGCGGCCTGCTCGAGCCCGTCCGGTCCGGGACCGGCAGCCCGAACACGTGTGGCATCAGCGGTGCCCCGGCCGGCGCCGTGGCGTGCGCGGTGGTGCCGCTGGCGCCTGCGCCGGGCGAGGCCGCGACCAACGTGGTCGAGGTCGCACTGGGACCCGACGACTCCTCGGGCGGGGACGGCGGCCCCCTGCTGGGTGACCAGCCGCTCGCGGTGCGGTTCCTCGGCGACGGCTTCGCCTTCCTGGCCCGCGGCATCGCCGAGGGGCTCGACGGCAACGCGATCGGGCAGTACCTGCCACTGGTCGGCGCGGACCTGGACGCCGGTGCCGGCGTCGAGGACGACCTCGTCGCGTTCTCGACCGAGGTCCGACGCCGCCTGCCGCAGGACGTCGACGAGGCGCAGAACCTCGCCGCGTTCCTGGCGGAGGTGACCACCGCGGTGCGCGACGGTGCGGCAGCGGCCGGCTTCGACCCGGTGGTCGCCGACGCGACCGCGACCTGCACCGGTCCGTGCCCGACCGACAACCCGGCGACCGACGACGTCGACGAGTCGGCGACGGTCAGTGATGCCGTTGCAGTCGAGATGCCGCTCGTCCTGACGATGACGGACACGACCGAGGCACCGCTCGAGGTGGACCCGGTCGAGTTCGCGTCGGGCCTGCCGGGTGCCGAGCTGCACTCCACGCTCGAGGTCGAGACCTCCGTCCCGACCTGGACCGCGACCGCGACCATCGGAATCCGCCGCGGGACCGGGCCGTACGTCACGTTCCCGGACACCCCTGGCAACGACCCGGTGGAGCTGCTCTCCGTGGAGGTCGAGGCTGCGCTGCCGGAGGCGGCGGCGGACGGCACGGTCTGCCATGCGTGGACCCGCGTGCCCTCGACGACCACCGACGTGCCGGCCTCGATCGACGAGAGCGGCGCACGCTGCCTCGACGCGGTCGTCGGCTACCTGCCGTCGGTGCTCGTGGACCGCGGTGACACCGGGCTCGACGCCACGGTCGTCCTGACGGTCCCAGAGGACGCCGCGGACGTCGAGCACTTCCTGCCGGCGCTCGTGGACGGGCTCGACCTGACGACCACGGCCACCGGTGTCGGTGGCCTCGACGTCTACTTCGAGGGCTGGGCGAGTGAGCTCGGGTTCTTCGACGTGCTCGGCGTGATCGACCTCGACTGGAGCGACGGCGCCTACGGGGACGACCTCGCGTTCAGCGGGCTCCACCTCGACGTGGGCAGCGTGTACCGAGCACTCGGACCGGCCTTCAAGGAGGCCAGCGAGTGGTTGCGGACGATCCAGCCGGTGCTGGACGCGCTCAGCGCCCCGATCCCGGTCGCCACGGACCTGTCGAAGATGGCGGGCGGCCCCGACATCACCCTGCTGTCGATGGTCGTGGCCGGTGGCGGTGACGTCGAGATGGTCGCCAACCTGCTCACGTTCCGGACGCTCGCCGAGCAGCTCACGGGCACCGAAGGGGCCGAGGTCGTGCCACTCGGCAAGGACGCCGCGGACGGCGCCTCCGAGCCCGGCGCGTTCAGCGTCGCGTCCGACGCGTACGAGTTCGTCTCCTGCACCAACCGCATCAAGGACCGGACGGACGCCGACGCCGGCGCCGGGAGCAACGGGACGTGCTCGAACCCCGCGTCCTCGAAGAAGAACCGCACCGAGGCCGAGAAGAAGGAGAGGGCCAAGCCGAAGAAGGAGGGGGAGAACCGAGGCCGCAAGATGCAGAAGAGCTCGAAGAGCCCGATCCTGAGCACCCCGAGCGTCGGGATGCCGATCTTCGCCGATGCCCGCGCGTCCTACGACCTGATCCTCGCGCGGGGCAACAGCACCCTGGTGACCGTCGACCTCGGGACCCTCGGGGCCGAGTTCGGCGTGGACCGTGCGTTCGGTCCGTTCATGGTCGGCCCGATCCCGATCTTCGCGAACATCGGCGGCTCGGTCGCGCTCGCCGGACGCTTCTCGTTCGGCTTCGACTCGGATGGGCTGACGAGGGTGCTCGCGACCGAGGACCAGGGCGACGTCGTGTCGCTGGCGGCCTACGACATCGACATGGTCAAGGAGGGCTTCTACATCGACGACCTGAACGGCGGCGTCGACGTCCCCGAGATCACGCTGGTGTTCACGATGTACGCCGGGGCGTCGGTCTCGATCGGGATCGTCACGGCCGGGCTGCGAGGGGGGGCCGAGCTCGACCTGCTGCTCGATGCCCACGACCCGGACAAGGACGGGTTGATCCGCATCCACGAGTTCGCCGGCTCGTCGGGTCGCTCGTGTGCGTTCAACGTGTCGTCGGGCCTGACGTTCTTCCTCGACCTGTTCTTCACGGTCGACCTCGTGATCAAGCGGTTCGGCAAGTCCTGGCGCGTGCTCCAGAGCCCGCGCATCGAGCTGTTCGACTTCAAGTGCGCGAACGAGACGCCGACGCTGGCGTTCCCCAGGGTCACCACGCTGGCGGACGGCACGACCCGGTCCGAGCTCGTGCTGACCGCCGGCGAGCACCGCCCGCGCCGCAACGCGTTCCTGACCGAGGACAAGGAGCGCTACACGGTCCGACAGCTGACGAGCGTCCCCGACGAGGACGGCAAGGTCCATGTCGAGGTCTCGGCCTTCCAGCTGACCCAGCTCTACAAGGTGCTGCCCGGCACGACGATCATCGCCGACGGCGGCGCAGGTGACGACGCGTTCCGGTTCCACCCGGGTCACGAGATGGGCGAGACGGCGACCGGTGAGACCACGGTGCAGACCGTGCCGTTCGGGCTGCCCGTCCGCGTCACGGCCGGCGACGACAAGGACCGGATCGAGGGCGGCGACGGCGACGACCGCCTCGAGGGCGGCAACGGCGAGGACACCATCAGCGGTGGCCTCGGCAACGACTGGATCGACGGCGGCGAGCAGGACGACGTCATCGACGCCGGCCCCGGCGACGACACGGTGCTGGGCAAGGGCGGCGTGGATGCCATCGCCACCGGTCCCGGTGCCGACATCGCCCGCGGTGGCGGTGACGCCGACCGCATCACCGGTGGCCCCGCCATCGACCCCGGTTCGTTGTTCCTGCTGAGCGACCTGGTCGAGGAGATCGACCCGGTCACCAACGTGCGGACCCTGTTCGCGCCGCAGCTGGACGGTGGTGACCTGCTGGTCGGCGAGGATGGCTCGGACGACGTCGACGGTGGCCATGGTTCGGACATCGTCGTCGGTGGTGACTACAGCGGCACGGCCACGATCGAACGAGCCGTCCGGCGGCTCACGGTCGTCGACGTCGACGGTTCGCTCAGCGAGCGCGACGTCGAGTACTCGACGGTGCGCCTGCCCACTGAGGAACAGATCCGGGCCGAGTGCGCCACGCCGGGCGAGCCGTCCGGCAGCCGCGACGACGTGTCGGGCGGTTTCGACCGCGACTACCTGGTGGGTGGTGGCGGTGCCGACCAGCTCGCTGGTGGTGCCGACGGCGACCTGCTGTGCGGCCGCGGGGGCGACGACCTGCTGCTGGGTGAGGGCGACGACGTCCTGCCGGACGAGACCGGTCGGGACGAGCTGCTCGGTGGCCCCGGCAACGACCGGCTGTACGGCGGAGCTGACGTCGACACGCTCGACGGCGGCGACGGGGACGACCTGCTGCGCGGCGAGAGCGGTGACGACCTCATGGCGGGTGGCCGCGGCGCCGACCTGCTCCTCGGCGGGGCCGGCCGCGACACGCTCCGCGGTGACACCGGGGGCGCGGCGTCGACCGACGTGGGCGACGGTCGCGACATCCGGTGTGCCATCGAGACGACGATCATCGACGGCAGGTTCGACATCACCGGCGACCTCAGCGGCAACGGCGCCGACGACGGCCGGCTCGAGGGACTGGCTGTCGTGGACGGACTGGTCCGTGACGTCGACGGGAGCCTCTACAGCGGCATGCTCGGGCCGATCGTGGTCGTGGAGGGCCACGCCGACATCGACGGCGACGGCAACGTCGACGGCGCCGGTGCGGGCGACAACGGCATCGCGCCGATCGCGCACGTGTCAGGGGCCGTCGGTGACGGTGACTGCATCTTCGGTGGCGACGGTGCAGAGGTGCTGATCGACGGCCAGGAGGGCGGCGACCGCATCGATGCCGGCGCGGGGGACGACCAGGACGTGCGCGGGGGGTCCGGCAACGACCTCGTCCGCGGTGGTCCCGGGATCGACCACGTGCTCGGCGGCGCCGACGACGACCTGGTCGTGGGTGACTCGGGCGATGACTACGTCGCGGGTGGTCAGGGCAACGACCGGGTCCGTGGCGGCGCCGGGGACGACCTGCTGCTCGGCGGCTCGCCGCGGGCCGGTGTCCCGGACGGCAACGACGTCCTGCTCGGTGACCGCGGCAACGACGTGCTGGCCGGTGGCAACGCGCTGCTCGTCGCGCACGCTCCCGGCTCTGCCGTGCCGAAGGCCGGGGTGACGCTGCTGGCGACACCTGTGGGTCCACCGAGCGACAACGGTTGGGACGACGAGCTGTACGGCGGTTTCGACGACGACTGGGCGTTCGGCCAGGAGGGCGACGACCTCGTCCGCGGTGGCCATGACGACGACGTGGTCGAGGGCGGGCCGGGCAACGACCGGGTGCAGGGCGACGACCACGACGACCTCGTCGTCGGCGGCTCGTCGACCTCCGGTCCGATGTCCCCCGACCGCGACGCCACAGGTGTGCCCGACGGTGACGACGTGCTGCTGGGCGACGGCGGGGTCGACGACCTCGACGGTGTGGATGTCATCGTCGGCGACAACGCCAGACTCGACCCGGACGTCGGTGTCGACCGTGCGCGGTGGCCCGGTGTCCGTCCCCGGGTCGGGATCGTGCTGTTCGACGTGCCGACGTCGGCCGCGCCCGGGGGGCCGTACGGCAACGACACGATCGATGCCGGTGACGGCGACGACCTCGTGCTCGGCCAGTCCGGCGACGACGTCATCACCGGCAACGGCGGTGCCGACGCCATCGAGGGCAACGCAGGCAGCGACACGATCCACGGGGACCTCGGCACCAGCGCACCGCGCGGCGACCAGGGCGACGACGCGATCCTCGGCGGGTCGTGGACCGCAGGCACGCTCGATGCCTCGGGAGTCGGTGCCGGCGACGTGCTCCACGGCGACGGCGGTGACGACACGCTGCTCGGCGACAACGGCACGGTGCTGGCCACCGTGACCCTGCTCGACGTGCCGGCGGTCGGCAGCGACGGCGTCCCGGGCAGGACCGCTGGCGACGACACCCTGTACGGCGACGCTGGCCTGGATGCGCTCTTCGGGCAGTCCGGCGACGACGTCCTGCGCGGCGGCGACGACGATGACGCGCTCGAGGGCGGCGCCGGCAGCGACGAGCTGTACGGGGACGATGACGACGACACGCTCGTCGGTGGCGGCTCGGCCGTCGACGGCCGGATCGTGCCGACACGGCTCGGTGACGGGCTCCCGGACGCCGGTGACCTGCTGGTCGGTGGCGATGGTGACGACGTGCTGGCCGGCGACAACGCCCGTCTCGTGCGGCAGGCCGGCCTGCGCGCCGACGGAACGCGCCTGCGGTTCGTGCTGCTGTTCGACGTCCACCTGGCCGGCGACCGGGCACCGTCTGGCGGTGGCGGCGCGGACCTGCTGTACGGCAATGGCGGGCGTGACCTCGTGTTCGGCCAGGGTGGCGACGACGAGGCGCACGGTGGGGCCGGCGACGACGTGGTCGAGGGCAACGCCGGCGACGACGAGGTCGCCGGCGACGGCGGGCAGGACGACGTGCTCGGCGGTGGTTCGGCGACCGACGGCATGGTCATCGGTGGCAACGTCCTCGCGGTCGTCGACCGCCTGTTGATGGCGCCGTCCGGGCTGGTGGCCGGGGACGCGGCCGGTCTCGCCGACGGCGCGGACCGGGTCTTCGGTGGCTCGATGGACGGCGGGCGCCTCGATGGGATCCAGCAGGACAGCCACGACGTGCTGCTCGGCGACAACGGTCGCATCACGCGACCCGGTGGCGACACCGTGCTCGACGGCGGGACATGGTCGCCACGCGTCGTGCGTGTCGTGGCGATGGCCGACCTCGCGCCCGGCGAAACGGCCGGCAGCGACGTGCTGTACGGCCAGGCCGGCGACGACGACCTGTACGGGCAGCACGACGACAGCAGCACTGGTGGCCGTGCCCGTGACACGGTCGGTGGTGTTGTCGTGGCGGGTGACCTACTCGACGGTGGCGACGGGGACGACGCCCTCGTCGGCGACCTTGGCGTCGACACGCCGACACCGGCGTCGGCGATCGGTCCGGAGCGCGAGGTGGTCTCCAAGGGTGGGTTCGTCGACGAGACGATCCTGCAGACCGGGTCGTTGGTCCGCGTCGTCGAGCTCGTCGCGTCCGAGGTCGGTGGCCACGACGTGCTGCGAGGTGGTGCCGGTCGCGACAGCCTGCACGCCGGGGCCGGTGACGACCACGCCGACGGCGGCAGTGGCGAGGACGCCGTGTTCGGCGCCGACGGTGACGACGCGCTGTGGGGCGGGACCGACCACGACCGCATCTACGGCGGACTCGGTGAGGACAACCTCGATGTCAAGCCGCGGAGCACCGACAGCCCGCTGTGGTGGGCCGTGGCGCCGCCGGTCGACACGGACGGCGACCCGAGCACGATCAACGGGTTCGACCTGCTCTACGGCGGCTTCGACGCCGACGCGCTCCAGGCCGACGTGGGCGACGCAGGGCAGGTCGCCGGCGACCGCCTGCTGGACTGGGTCGGTGCGTTCAACGTCTACTACGTCTGCGACAGCGGCTACGGGGCGGGGCGGGTCCAACGCAAGCCGGATCCCACGACGCTGGACGCGCTGCGGCTGCTGGCCGAGGCAGACGGGGCATTCGCGCCAGCCACGTCGGGGTCGTCGGGCTGGCACGAGCTCCGGCTGGTGACGACTGCGGACAACAAGCAGAACAACAACCCGCGTCACCCCGACCATCCCGGCAGCGACAACTGCGAGGGCTGAGGTGCCAACCACGGTCGTCGGCGCTGTCGGTGTCGTCGGCGACCTGCTCCGCGGCCGGGCGTCGCGGCGCCGCGCGACGCCGCGGCGCGTCAGGCCGGGTCGCGGTAGACGTCGGTGCTGATGTAGCGCAGCCCCGAGTCGCAGATGAGCGTGACCACCGTGGCGTCCGGGCCCAGGTCGCGCGCGACGCGGAGCGCCGCCACGACGTTGGCGCCCGATGAGGTGCCGCCGAAGATGCCCTCCTCTCGCGCCAGCCGCCGGGTCATCTCCTTGGCCTCCTCGGTGGTGACGGTCTGGATGTCGTCGACGAGGTCGGGGCGCCAGAGCGGCGGGATGAACCCGATCCCGATGCCCTCGATCTTGTGCGACCCGGTGGGGCCGCCGGAGAGCACCGCGGACTCGGCCGGCTCGACGGCGACCACCCGGATGTCCGGGTCGTGCTGCCACAGGGCCTCGGTCGTGCCGTGGATCGAGTGCGCCGTGCTGACGGCGTGCACGAACGCGTCGACCTCGCCGCCGGTCTGGTCCCAGATCTCCTCGCCGAGCGGCAGGTAGCCCCGGGTCGCGTCGTGGTTGGTGAGCTGGTCGCAGTACCAGTGCCCGGGTCGCTGGCTGATCTCGGCGGCCTTGTCGATCATCCCCTTGATCAGGGTCTCGGTGATCTGCTGCTGGTCGCTCGGCACGTCGGTGACCCGGGCCCCGAAGGCCTCCATGGTGCGGCGCTTCTCGTCGCTGAACGCGTCCGAGAAGACGATCTCGAGCCCGTAGCCCTTGGCCGCGCACACCAACGCCAGGGAGATCCCGGTCGTGCCGGCCGTGTACTCGACGACCGTGCCGCCCGGTTGCAGCCGGCCGTCGGCCTCGGCCGCGGCGATCGCTGCCACGGCCATCCGGTCCTTCATGCTGCCCGTCGGGTTGGCCCACTCGAGCTTCGCGAGGATGCGGCCACATCCGTCGGGGACGACGCTGCGGAGCTCGACGAGGGGCGTGTTGCCGATGCTGCCCAGGACCGATGTGCTGCTGCGCGTCATGTTCGCACTCCGGGACGTGGCACGGGCGCGACACGGGCCGGGTGCGGCCCGCCGAGCCTGCCAACCTGCCAGCCGAGTCCGGCTCGGGGTCGGTGTCAAGGGGCTGCTCGGCACCCGTCCGAGAGGCAGCGCCGCGGCACCGCCAGAGCGCGCACGCATGCCGGCAGCGCGTGCTGCTCACCGGGATCGGTGAACGGGCACGCGCGCCGGGCGTGAGGTCGCAGCGCGGGTGGTGACGCGCGGGTTCGGTCAGACGTCGAGGGCGAGTGGGACGAGCGCGGGCGGGTCGTGCCCGGGTCGGTCGGAGCGCGGGGGATCGCTGCCGGGCCGGTCGC
>JBFKQZ010000064.1:0-13038 GCA_041627475.1 Nitriliruptoraceae bacterium
GGTCCCTCGGCGCCGGCCACCAGGCCGCGGACCTCCGCGCGCAGCTGCGACGCCGTCCACGCGGGGTTGCTGGCCGCACCGGTCGGGCACACCGTCAGACACAGCCCGCAGGGCTCGCAGCGCGACGGGTCGACCTCCACGCGGCCCGCGGCCCAGCGGTACGCGTCGTTGGGACACGCCGAGGTGCACGCGGTGCACCCCTCGCGGGCGGCGCAGCGGTCCTGCTCGACGGCCGGGACGGCGACGTACTCGGGCAGCGGCAGGCGCAGGAAGGAGCGGCGGCCGATCGTCCCGGGGAAGGTCGGCTTGGCGTGCTCGGGCCGACTGCCCGCGAACCGGGCGACGCGCTCGACGGCGCCCGCGGCCAGGGCGGCCAGCCGGGCCGGCTCCTCGGCCGCGGCGCCCACGTCGAGGAACTGCACGGCCAGCGCGTCGACGCCGGTGCGGCGGGCGGCCGACTGGAACTCCCTGCGCGTGACGGCCTGCGAGCACAACGCCAGCACGAGTGCAGTGGCGCCGTGCGCGACCTCGGGGAGGCGGCCGGGTCGCGTGCAGAGGTCGTCGATCAGCACCACCTCGACACCGCCGAGTGGCAGCGTGGGCGCGTCCACGTGGCCGCAGACGGTGAGCAGGGTCGTCATGCGCGCACCTCCTCCAGCTGGTGCGCGAGCGCGGCGAGCAGCTGCCGGTCACTGCGCACGACCGCCTGCACGGCCGGGCCCGCCTCGCGGTAGGGGCTGGCTGCGTCGGCGCGGCCGAGCCGCACCACGAAGGCGTCGACCCAGCGACCGAGGTGCCGCTCGAGGAACCACCGCTGGTCACGGACGGCACGCGCGACGGCCTCGCGGTCGTCCGCCTCCCACGCCTGCACCTCCGCCGCGCACAGCGCGGACTGCACCTCGAGCAGCGCCGAGACGTGGTCCGGCTCCAGCCCGACGTCGTGGCGCAGCCGGAGGCCGAGCCGGAGGCAGTCCCGTTGGAGCTCCGCGATCACCGAGCCCACCGCGTCGGTGAGGTAGTACGACTCGGTCGGCGGGCAGAGCGCCCCGTCGACGCCCGACTCGAACAGGCGGACGTGCTCGACGTTCGCAGCGAGGAGGTCCCCCGGCTGCTGCAGCGCCTCGAGCAGCGAGAGCACCGGGGCGGCGAAGGGGAAGTCGGTGACGCCCATGGCGTCGAGCACGGGCGCTGCCTGGCGCATCGACGCCACCCGCTCTGCCGTGGGTGGCCGGAGCACCGCGGCGAGGAGGCGGTACAGGCCCTGGCGGAGCAGGACCGCGTCCACCCACCGCGTCTGCTCCGCCAGCTCCCCGCTGCTCATCCGACCGACTCTGACTCACCACGGTCGGGGAGCAGCTCGTACACCACCGCCGACCCGAAGACCAGCATCACGCCGAGGACGAACAGCCCCGGCGCGAACGGCACCCGCGGGTTGCTGTTGGCGACGGTCTCGGCGCCCCAGGGTGCGGCGAGGAAGAAGTAGCTCAGGATCATCAGGACGAGCCCGCCCACGATCATCCCGACGGTCAGCAACCTACGCATGGTCCGACACCTCCTCGCGGAGTCCGACGACGGGGAACAACCACAGGTACAGCCCGATCAGCAGGACACCGAGGGCGAAGAGCCCCCCGACCACGCTGTACTCGACCCAGGTGGGGCTGTAGGCACCCGCCCCGTAGGGCAGCAGCTCCCCCTCGGTCTGTGAGGGGACGACGATGAGGTAGCGCTTGCCGATCGCGCCGAGGTTCACGGCGACACCGGCGAGGACGAGCAGGCCGACCGACCAGGTGCGGCGGACCGCTGCCGCGAGGAGCGCGAGCATCGGCGCCACGAGCAGCCCTGCCGAGGTCCAGAAGATCGGCGCGTACCGTCCCGTCAACAGCGCCTCACTGATGCGCTGCTCCGCGGGCCCTGCCGTGTAGGTCGCCGTCAGCAGCTCGACGATCATGAAGTACACGTACACCAGGAGCGCACCCAGCAGGAAGCGCCCGAGCCACGCGAAGACGTCGTGGTCGAGCACGTCCTCGTGGTGACCGGCATGCCGGACCAGCGCCGCCAGCACGATCAGCAGGCCGAGCCCCGACGCCGCGGCGAGGGTCACGAAGGCCGGCGCCTGGAGCGCGCTGAACCACCCCGGGCGACCGACCTGCAGGCCGAACACGAAGCCCAGGGTCGAGGTGGCCATCACCAGCAGCGGGATGATCCCGACCGCCAGCCAGAAGCTCGCGCGCTCATGGCGCTCGCGCTCGGCCGGTGTGTCGGAGTAGCCGGCGGCGACGAACCGGTGCAGCCACTGCAACGGCCCCTCGCGGCGCGCCAGGACTGCGGCGTCACGCCGGCTGTCGAGGTAGAGGTACACGAGGCTCGCGAACAGGTAGCCCGCGATGACGAGCGTGAACGTCCCGAAGAACGGCGACTGTGGCCGCGCGTAGAGGAACAGGTTGACGACGCCACGCAGTGGCTGCCCGAGGTCGGCGATGATCAGCAACGCGCCGAGCACCAGCGAGACGACGGTCAGCACCTCCGCCATCCGACCCACTGCACGCAGCTGGTCGAGGCCGAGCAGCCGGATGAGGGCTGCAACGGTGATGCCGGCGAAGCTCACGCCGACGAAGTAGACGACGAACCCGATGTACATGCCCCAGGTCGCGCCGCCTCCCAGACCGACGTCACGCATCCCGGTGACGCCGAGGCCGTTGCTGACCTCGTAGGCGTAGGCGAAGACCCCGAGGGCGAGCACGGCCGCCGCGAGGCCCATGACCGTCCGGAACACCCAGTGTCGCTGGTCGCGGACCTGGCTGGATTCACCGATGGGAGCGATACCGGTGCTCATGACGACACCTCCGAGTCCACCTTCTCGACCTGCCGCGCGTCCTCACCCGGGTGGCGCCCACCGACGTAGTGCACCCGAGGCCTCGTGCCGGCCTCCGGGAGGAGGTCGAAACGGTCCCTGGTGTCGAGCTTCGCGTGGATCGGGTCGTCGGGGTCGTCCGTGTCACCGAACGTGATCGCATTGACCGGGCAGGTCGTGGCGCACGCGGGACGCAGACCCTTCTCCACGCGATGGACGCAGAAGGTGCACTTCTCGACGACGCCCTTGAGGTGGCCGCCGCCCGCGGTCCGGCGCTGCTCCTCGCCGTGCAGGAGTTCCAGGTCGGGGTTCTTGTAGGGCGGCACCGCCCCACCGGTGACACCGAGGATGTCGACGTCGCTCCAGTCGAGGTAGTAGCTGTCCTCGGGCTCCGACCAGTTGAAGACGTTCACGCCGTACGGGCAGGCGAGTTCGCAGTAGCGACACCCGATGCAGCGGTCGAAGTCGGTCAGCACGATCCCGTCCTCGCGCTTGAAGCGTGCCCCGACGGGGCAGACCTTCACGCACGGGGCGTTGTCGCAGTGCTGGCACGGTCGCGGCAGGAAGCTCACCTGCGTCCGCGGGTACGTGCCCTCCTCGAAACGGAAGACGTGCATCCACATCGCACCCTGCGGCGTGTTGTTCTCGACCTTGCACGCCTCGACGCACGCCCGGCAGCCCTGGCACCGATCGAGGTCGATGACCATCGCGTACTTCGTCATGACGCACCTCCCGCGGCCGTGACGCGGACCTTGACGTGGAAGGACTGATCGGCCGTCTGGATCGAGTAGCCCTCCCCGGTGAAGTAGATCTCGTTGGGCGAGGGGCCCCGGTCCTTGGCGACCGGGTGGGCCCACAGGCCGAAGTGGTGCGGCATCCCCACGACGTCGGGCCGGATCGCCTCGCAGTAGGCGGCGACCGTCCGCAGCTGTCGCGTCTCACCGGTGATCGCGTTCTGCGACTCGACGACGACCTCCTGGCCGTCGGCGATGCCCTTGGCACGAGCAGTGGCCGGGTTGATGTCCAGCCGCGCCCCCGGGGCGATCTCGCTCAGCAGTGGGATGAAGCTCGTTCGCGACTGCTTCTGCTCGATCAGCTTGTAGCTGATCAGGATGAGGTCGTACTCCGAGGGGGAGCGGTCCATCGTCAGCGGACGCCAGGTCGGCCAGGCGGTGTAGTCCTGCCAGTAGATCTCCGTCGCGCCCTTGGCCCGCATCGTCTGCTGGTACCCCAAGAGCTCTTCGCCGTAGAACCGGTGGACCACGCCGCCGAACGGCGGGTCAGCCACGTAGCCGTACCGCTTGGTGGGTGGGATCGGACCCTTGACCCAGACGCCGTTCTTCTCGAAGAACTCGATGCCACCCTCGAGCCCCTGGGCCCGCGACCAGCGGTCGAAGATGTCACGGACAGCAGGCTTGGCGTCCAGCGGCAACGCGTCCGAGCCCTCGAGGCCCAGCCGACCGTTGATCTCCTCGAGGTAGCCCCCCTCGCCGTACAGGATCCCCATCGCCTCGCACAGGTCGAGGTAGATGTCGATCTCGCCCTTGGACTCGAACAGCGGCTCCATCGGGGGCAGGCGCAGCATCTTGGCGTCGATGTAGCCGTCGGACGCGCTGATGGGCCCCTCGTACTTCTCGATCGTGGCGGACGGCAGCACCACGTCGGCGAAGTAGTCGCCGGTCTCGTTCATGAACGGGCTGATGAGCGCGACGAAGGAGAACTTGCCGTAGCTGTCGAGGAAGGCCTTCTGGTCCGGGAAGGAACCGAGCGGGTTGACGTGGTGCAGGATGCAGACCTCGGGCAGCTCCTCGACACCGAAGCGCTCCGGGTCCTGCATGACGTGGGCGACGATGCCGGGGTAGCCGCTGTTGATCGGGAAGTACTTGCTGTTCTTGAGGGTGAAGTCGTACGGCGGGTCCTTGATCTCGACCGACGCGAGCGAGTCGTACTTGGAGTCGATCTTCCAGGTGAAGTCGGCGGTCTGCCCACCGGCCGCGCCGACCGCACCGACGAGCATGCTCAGCATCGTCATGGCCCGCAGGGCCTGGAAGCCCAGCTCCTGCTGGGCCATGTGGTAGGCCATGATCCCGACCGGCCGGTGCGGGACCTCCACCCCATCCACGACGATCGTGCTGCCGATCAGGGCGTTCGCTCCGTAGTCCTCGGCGATGCGCTCGATCTGGTCGGCGTCGAGGCCGCAGACGTCGGCCGCCCAGTCCGCGGTCTTGTCGGCGACGTGGGCCTTGAAGGCCGCGAACGCCGTCACCAGCTCTTGCCCGTCGATCGTGTGGGCGCCGTCGAGCTCCGGTGCCGTCGCGGTACCCGCCGGGACGGCCGCCCCGAGCTCGGTGTCCCACACCTGGGGTTCTCCGTCCACCCGGTAGAAGGTGCCGTCGGGCTGCACCAGGTACGGGGCGTTGGTGTAGGTCGTGAGGTACTCCGCGTCGACGTAGCCCTTCTCGATGAGCAGGTTGCACAGCGCCAGCGCGAGCGGGAGGTCCGTCCCCGGACGGATGGGCGCCCACTCGTCGGCGAACGGGCCGGCGCTGCGCAGGCGCGGGTCGATGTGCACGATCTTCATGCCGCGGTCACGTGCTGCGAGCATCAGCCGGGGCCAGGTCAGCCAGCAGAACTTGTTGCCACCGGCGTTCGTGATGTTCCAGCCCCACGACAGCACGTACTGGCAGTGGCTGAAGTCCGGGTGCAGCACCCCGTGGAGACCAATGGTGTACTCCAGTGCGCGGTAGCCGGTGTCCGAGCAGTAGGCCCCGTGGCCCAGCTTGGAGATCCCGGCTGCGTCCACGAAGGCACGGTCGTAGAAGTCCTTGGCCTTGCTGCGGCCCTTCTGCCACAGCACCAGCTTCGGGTTGCGCTCGCGGACCTCGTTGACCCGCGACGCGACCAGTTCCAGCGCCTCGTCCCAGGTGGCGGTGCGCCACTCGCCGGTCTCGCCCTTGGCGTTGGTCCGGATCAGCGGTGTCTTGATCCGGTTCGGGTCGTAGATCGAGACGATCTGGGCCTGGCCCTTCGGGCACAGCGTCCCGTAGTTGCGCGGGTTCGCCGGATGCCCGTCGAACTTGACCACGCGGCCGTCGATCCTGCGGGCGAGCATCCCGCAGTCCTGCTTGCCGATCCAGCAGGTCGTCACGACCTGGTCCTCGACGGCCTCCAGGCTCGCCTCCTCGGCGGCCTCGACGAGGTCGAGCCCACCGAAGAGGTACTGGCGACCGGCGACCGCCGCGCCGAGCGCAGCACTGCCGCCCAGGAACGTCCGCCGCTTGATCGATGATGATGACGACGTCGTCGCAGACACGGCGGACCCCCATCCAGCTCCCAGCCAGACTTCACCGACGAGGGTCCCTGCCGTTAGGGGCGAAGGGCCCATCCGGGTATGACCTGACGCCCTTCGCTGGGAGCGGCCGGGGCCTACGCGTCGCCGAGCTCCGCACCGAGGGCCGTCGCGAGCTCCTGTGCCTCCTCGGGGCTGACCCCGGCCGCTGCCGCCAACCAGCAGCACACCGGCGCGGCCTGGCGGGCCGATGCCCGGGCCGCGGCACCGGCGAGGTCGAGGACCGCGTTGAACTGCTCGGTGGACAGCGGCTGCTCACCGATGCGCTCGGCGAAGGCGCGGGCGAAGGCTTCGGGCTCGGGTGGGGGCATGGCGCACTCCGGTCGGCGGTGGCTTCGGAGGGCAGCAGCCTAGGGATGTCCGGGACCATGGGGAAGCGACACGGAAAGACGAAACGGTCCCCGTGAGAAGGGACCGTTTCGTAGTAGCGGGGACAGGATTTGAACCTGTGACCTCCGGGTTATGAGCCCGGCGAGCTGACCGAACTGCTCCACCCCGCGTCGGGATCGTCCAGTGTAACGACCTCGTCCGCGGACCCCAAACCGGCGGGTTCGACAGCCGCGCGAGGCAGCGTGAACCAGAAGGTCGAACCGTGCCCCGGCGTCGAGCGGACGCCGATCTCCCCACGCATCAGGCGCACGTACTCCTTGACCAGCGCCAGGCCGATGCCAGCCCCCCGCACAGCGTTCTCGACCGAGGGAGTCGCACGGAAGAACGGGTCGAAGACGCGGGCGGCCACGCGCGGCTCCAGGCCGATGCCGTGGTCCTCGACCTCGACCCGGACGTGTCGCTCGGCGACATGGGCACGGATCTCGATCGCGGACCCGTCGGCCGAGTACTTGACGGCGTTGGTGAGCAGGTTGTGCATCGTGCGACGGAGCAGGGCGGTGTCGGCCCGGACGGCCACCTCGGGCACGTCGACCGTGACCTGCCGGTCACCGAGGATCTCCGCGGAGTCGACGACCACGTCACCGACCTGCTCGGCGACGTCCAGGACGAGCGGGTTGACCGCGACCGACTGCCCTCGGTCGAGCGCCGCCAGGTCCACCATCTCCTCCACCAGCGTGCGGAGGTCGTCGCTGTTGCGCTTGACCCGCTGGAGCATGTCCAGCCGCTGGGCGACGTCGAGCTGGTCCCAGTGGTCCACGAGCGTGGACGCGAACCCGGCGATCGAGGTCATCGGGGTGCGCAGCTCGTGCGAGACCGACGTGATGAAGTCCCGTCGCGCGTCCACCGTCTGCTGCAGCTCGGCAACGAGCCGCTGCTCGAGCTCCCGCTGCTGCAGGTTCCGCAGGGCGATGCCGGCGAAGGCGGCGAAGGCGGCGGCGAGCTCGAGCTCCTCGTCGCGCTGGCGGATCGCGTCGGTCCACGCGACGAGCAGGCCGATGCACGTCCCGTCGCCCCGCGGCAGCGGGACCAGGAGGCGCGCGTCGTCGTACCGCGGGGTCCCGTCACCACAGACGTCAGCGACGGACGCCCCGGCCAGGTCCGTCAGGAGGTCCGGCGGGTCACCCCATGCCGCGACCCGGTGGAGCCGTCCGTCGTCCTCGAGCAGCAGCACGCAGGCGGTGGTGCGCAGCAGCGAGGCCGCACCTGCGAGGACCTCGTCCCGCAGCCCGTCGCGGTCCTGTGCCGACGCGACGAGCAGGGACAGCCGGTGCAGGTCCCGCGCGCGGCTCGCGAGGTCGTGGTGGCGCCACGCCCGGAGCACGACGTCCGGCAGCGTGTCGAGGTAGCCACGGTCCTTGCTCACGTAGTCGATGGCGCCGAGGCGCATCGCCTCGACCGCGACGTCGGTGTTGCCGGCGCCCGTCACCATGACGACCGACGGGGGCGACGCGAGCTGCGCGATCTCCTCGAGGAGCTCGATGCCGGTCGTCCCCGGCATCCGGTAGTCCACGATCACGAGGTCGGTCGGCGCATCCTGGAGTCGCTCGCTCGCCTCCTCGGCCGTGGCGGCCACGTCGACGTCGAAACCGGCCTTCTGCAGGGTCCGCTGCATGAGGGTCCGGTGGTCGGTGCTGTCGTCGACCACCAGGACGTGCACACCGCGGGAGACCCCGCCCGCAGGGGCCGCCACCGGGACGTCGACGGAGGCCACCGTCAGGCCGCGGGGTCCGGCAGCACGGCCACCTCGGTCCAGAACTCGCGGAGGCTGGCGATGCCCTCCGCGAGCCGACCGTCCGCGGCCTCCTTGATCACGTAGGTGTTGCCGCCCGACTGGTAGGCCCTGCGGACGTCCTCGTCGCGGTCGGACGAGCTGAGGACCGCGATGGGCAGGGCACGGAGCCGCTCGTCGCTGCGGACCTCCGCGATGACCTCGTGCCCGTCGATGCGAGGCATCTTCAGATCGAGGATGAGCAGGTGAGGCCGTTCACGGCCCGCGTGCTCGCCCTCTCGGCGGAGGTACCGCAGCGCCTCCTCACCGTCCTGGACGGTGTCGATGACGAGCTCTCGGTCCGTCGACTGGCGCAACGAGCGGACGATGAAGAACCGATGGTCCTCGTTGTCGTCGGCGACGAGGATGCGGATGGGTGTCATGTCAGGACTTCCTCGGGAGTGGCTTCGGTGGAGGACGTGTCGAGCGCCGTCGCCGGGAACCAGAGCGCGAACTCGGCACCGGGCTCGTGGTCGGTCACGTGGATCGTCCCCCCGAACGACTCCATGATCTTGCGACAGATCGCGAGGCCCATGCCGGTGCCGTCGCGGTCCTCGTCGACCTGGAGCTGCTCGAAGACCCCGAAGACCCGCTCGCGGTACTCCGCCCGGATGCCACGGCCGTCGTCGCGCACCAGCACGGTGACCCCGTGGACGGAGGCATCTGCTCGCCCGATGTGGATGCGGACCCGGTCGCGACCGGCGTGCCGCACGGCGTTGCCGATGAGGTTCTGGAAGAGCTGGCGGGCCCGGAGCTCGTTGACGAACAGGTCGGGCACGTCCCCGACCACGACGTCGGCCTTGTCCTCGCCGACGTCGTGGGCGACGGCGTCGAGCAGTGCGGCGAGGTCGACGTGCTCCGGTGCGGTGTCGCGCCGGCCGACCCGGGACAACTCGAGCAGGTCGCGGACGAGGGCCTCCATGTAGGACCCGTTGCTGCGCATCCGCTTGAGGTAGTACTGGCCCTGCTCGTCGAAGTGCTCCCCGTACTCCTCCTCGAGGATCTCGATGTAGCTGAGGATGGCGATCGTGGGGCTCTTGAGGTCGTGCGAGGCGCTGTAGACGAAGGCCTCCAGCTCGGCGTTCACGGCCTCGAGCTCGACCTTCGCAGCCCGCTCCGAGACCAGCAGCGAGGTCCGCGCCAGGGCGAGGTCGGCGAGGCGGCCGATCCGCTCCAGCACGACGAGCTCGTCCGTGCCGAAGAAGGGCGTGTAGCGACTCGGCCAGACGCGGGCCTCCCCGCCGTCGAGGTCGATCACGATCGGCTCGCGCCCCGAGGCGGCAGCCCGATCGGCCCCGGTGTCGGCGAGCGTCGCGTGCTGGTGCTGGAGCACCACGCGGTCCGCGGCGACGACGTGCTGCATCAGTGGGGCGATGATCGCCGCGACGGCGTCGGGGGTCTCGGCACCGAGGAGCGCCAACGACGCGTCACCGATGCGGTCCTCCTCCGGCTGCCGCCAGATCGTGCGGACCGGCTGTGGCGGCGCGAGGCCGATCAGGAACGACGTCGCCGACAGCAGCGACACGAACTGGCCGAACAGGGTCACGAGCGGCGAGGGGTCCTCCACCTGCCCGGTCGCACCGCTGATGGCGACCGACACCGTCAGGGCGAGCGTGCCGACGGCGAGCCACTGCATGCGGCGCCGGGCCGGCGTGGGCTGCTCCTTCCCCGCCCGCCAGAACCGGCGCGCCACGTAGGGAAGCACCAGCACCCACTGCGCCACGATCGCCAGGACGTAGAGGCTGGCGAGGAGCGTCCCCTGCTCACCCTCCTCCGGCAGGTCGATCACGAACCCACCGAGGACGAACAGGGCCGAGGCCACCCCAGTCGCGCGCAGCGCCCACGGCGTGACCGACTCGAAGGTGTCGTGGAAGCGCAGCAGCAGGTACGGGAACGGGACGATGAGCCCGATCACGATGCCGGTGAGCCACACCGGGAGCGTCTCCTGCCCGGCCACGTCGGTGACGAGCAGCGAGATCGTGACCGCGAGGCCGATCGTCCCGAAGGTGGCGGCCATCCACGCACTGGCGGGCGTGCCGAAACGGCGCCAGCGCCGCAGGGCCCACAGGCCCACGGCCACGTAGGCGAGGTTCTGCGTCCACCGCAGGACGTCGCTCAACGCGTCCACCGAGGGCCTCCCCGTCGCCGGGAGGGGGCCCCGGCGGCCCCCCTCCTGTCGGCCGACACGGGTACCACTTCAGGCCGTGCGTGTCCCGTGGTGCGGTGTCAGCCCTCCGTGGCGTCGTCCGACGGGGACGCGTCGTCGTCCGGGGTCGGCGAGGGCTCGGGCGTCGGCTGCAGGTCGGCCGGCGCGTCGTCACCGACGGCCTGCGCGACCAGCTCCTGCGCCCGCTCGACCAGGCGCTGGTACTCGCCGAGGTCGCCCTCGGCCAGCGCCTCCTGGGCGCGGGCGAAGGCCTCGAGCGCCTGCGTGAGCAGGTCGGCGTCGACCTCACCGTCGTCCTCCGACGGCTCGCCGTCACCCGGGTCGTCGGCCGGTGGCCGCTCGACGTCCGGGGCCGGGGCACCCACCAGCGAGGCGACGGCCTCGGCCAGCGTGCGCTCGAAGACGACCCGGTCCCCCATCACGAGGACCACGCGGGCGAGCTCGGGGATGTCGGACTGGTCGCCCTGGAGGAACAGCGGCTCGACGTAGACGATCGAGCGCTCGATCGGCAGGACCAGCATGTTGCCGCGGATCACGTCGGAGCCCTGCTGCGAACGCAGCGTGATGTACTCCGAGATCTCGTCCTCCTGCTCGATCCGTGCCTGCACCTGGGTGGTGCCGAGGATCTGCTGGTCGGACGGGAACTGCACGGCGAACAGCTCGCCGTAGTTCTCGGGGTCGCTGCGTGCCGCCAGCCACGCGACCATGTTCGGCCGCTCGTTGGCCAGGTAGGGCTGGATGAGGACGAACTCCTCGGTCTCCTCGCCCGGCAGCTTCATCAGCAGGTAGTACGGCTCGAGCGGGCGGTTGCCCGTCGCCTCACCGGCGTTCTGCGCCGCGGCGGCGTCCGGCGGGATGTCCCACTCGTCGGCCTTGCTGTAGAACGCGTCCGCCTCGGGGATGTGGTAGGTCCGGTAGACCGACGCCTGCAGCTCGAAGAGGTCCTGCGGGTACCGGAAGTGGTCCTCCAGCCCGTCGGGCAGCTCGCTCATCGGCCGGTAGAGGTCCGGGAAGACCCGCTGCCACGTGCGCAGGACGGGGTCGTCCGGGTCGACCGTGAACAGGTCGACGGTGCCGTCGTAGGCGTCGACGACCGCCTTGACCGAGTTGCGCGCGTAGTTGACGACGCGTGGCCCGAACTGGGTGCCCATCTGCGCCCGCTCGGAGTACGGGTACCAGACCGAGGTCGTGTAGGCGTCCTGCACCCACTTGATCCGGCCGTCCAGGACCACCGGGTAGGGGTCGTTGTCGAGCTCGAGGTACGGCGCCACCGCGTTGACACGGTCGGCCACGGCCCGGATGCGCAGCAGCTTCGAGTCGTCGCGGATCAGGCTCGACAGCAGGATGTTGGTGTCGCCGTAGTCGATGGCGAACGCGATCCGGCGTGCCAGCGACGACAGCTCGACACCGCCCTCACCGACGTAGGACGTGAACACCTGGGCCTGGGTCGAGGGCTCCTCGTAGTCGAGCTCCTCGTTGTCGGTGTTGACGATGTTGTACTCGGCGTTCGCACCGTCACCGAAGTAGATGCCGGCCTCGACCGAGGGCACGAGGGCGTCGACGCCGGTCGGCGGGATGTCCTCCGAGAGGAAGACGGGCTGGCCGTCCGAGTTCGCGATGTTGACCTGGCTCGACACCACGCCGAAGCCGTGGGTGTAGAACAGGGTCAGGTTCTGCCACGTCTGTGCCTGGGCCGGCACGTCGCTCTGGTCCATGTCACGGGTGGCGAGCATGACCTGGCGGAGCTCACCGTCGATCACGTAGCGGTCCACGTCCACGTCGGTGAACTGGTAGTACGGCCGCAGGGCCTGCAGCTCGGAGTAGGTCGTGGCGAGCAGCTGCGGGTCCCACAGCCGGATGTTGGTCAGCGTGACCTCGTTCTCCTGCACCTGCTGGGGGTCCAGGTCGTTGCGCACCTCGAACGGCCGCAGCTCGACCTCGTCCAGCCCGTAGGCGGCGCGGGTGGCCTCGAGGTTGCGCTCGATGAAGGGACGCTCACGGGCGAGCTCCTGCGGCTCGACCTGCAGGCGCTGGATGGCCGCCGGGTAGGCGCCCTGGAGGAAGATCGACCCGATCAGCAGCAGCGCCACGGCGGCACCGGGCAGGAGGAAGCCACGGCGCCGGATGTTGTAGAGCACCAGCCCGATCGACAGGACCGCGACGACCAGCAGGATCTCGAGCGCGCGCAGCTCGGCGTTGACGTCGGTGTACGACGCACCGGTGACGGTGCCGCGCGGCGAGAAGTTCAGCATGAAGCGGTCGAGCCAGTAGCCCCACGCCCAGGCCGCGAGGATGAGCGCGAAGAGCGCCGACAGGTGCGCCTTGACGTTCGGCATGACCTTGTCGCCGGGGTTGTCCGGGCGGATGCCGCCGAGCAGGTAGTGGGCGCCGGCCGTCAGCATCGTGGTCAGCACGAGCGAGGTGACCAGCCACTCCTGGAGGAGGCGGAGGAAGGGCAGCTCGAAGAGGTAGAACCCGATGTCCCGGCCGAACTGGGGGTCGACGGTCCCGAC
>JBFKQZ010000065.1:0-12916 GCA_041627475.1 Nitriliruptoraceae bacterium
AGCTCGAGGACATGGTCCGCACGCTCGCCCGTCGGCTCGAGACCGATGTCGAGGCGGCGCACCAGAGCCACCGCTACGAGGTCGTGCCCGCCACCCGTGGCGAGATGGAGCCCCACCGCACCATGCGTCGCCGCCCCCCGAGGCAGCCCGCCGGGACCTGACACGCGGCCGATGCTGCCGGAGGGGGCGGCGCCCTGGGTCAGCCGCCCGCCGCGCCAGCCTGCGGGCACCTGACGGCTCAGCGGGGAAGTCGACGCACGGCCGCACGGGGCAGGGCGCGCAGGACCCACGAGACGTACCGGACGGCGGCCGGGACGTAGACGACCGTCCGGCTCGGTCGCTCGATCGCCTCGCTGATCGCCGCCGCGACGTCCTCGGGGTCGCACGCGAACGGGGCGTCCTCCATGCCGGCGGTCATCGCACTGCGCACGAACCCCGGCCGCACGACGACGACGCGGGCCCCGGTGCCTGCGAGCGCGTCGCTCGTCCCGAGCGCGAACGCGTCGAGGCCGGCCTTGGTCGCGCCGTAGCCGTAGTTGGCACGTCGTGCCTGGGTGGCCGCGAGGGAGGACAGCACCACGAGGACGCCGTGCCCCTGGTGCGTGAGCAGCTCGGCGAGCGAGCGGACGGCGGCTGCGGGCCCCGTGAAGTTCGTCGTCACCACCCGCAGGAGTTCGTCCGGGTCCTCCTCGAGGCGTGACTGGTCACCGAGGACGCCGGCGGCGAGGACCGTCACGTCGACGTCCCCGGCGGCGAACAGCGCACCGAGCACCTCCTCGTGGCCGTCGATGTCCGTCACGTCCCACTCGACACAGGTGACCGTGGCGCCGTCGGCCTCCAACCCTGCAGCACGTCGCTGCAGCGCGGCCGCCGAGCGGCCGGCGAGCACGATGCTGCGTGCACCGCGGTCACGGACGAGTCGGTGGGCCGTGGCGATGCCGATGTCGGAGTCGCCCCCCAGGACGAGGACCCGGTCGAGGCGGCCGGTGGCGGTGATCACGGGGTTGCTCCGGTCAGGTCGAGACGGCGGTCGAGGTCGGACGTGAGGCGCCGGTCGGGGTCGAGTCGGTCGCGCACCCGGCGCCACTCGTCGAGGCGTGGGTACATCGCCGGGAGCACGTCCGCCCGCAACCGGGAGTCCTTGGCGAGGTAGACGCGACCACCGACCGCCGCGACAGCCTCGTCGTACCGCCGCAGTCGACGCTCCAGCCCGGCGACCCCGACCGGGATGTCCAGTGCGAGCGTCCACCCCGGGGCTGGGAAGGACAGGTGGCCGCTGCCACCCGGTCCGAACCGCTTCAGCACTGCCAGGAACGACGGGGTGGAGGCCCTGGCCAGGTCCTCGACCACCCGCCGGAGCAGCCCGGGCTCGTGGGGCGGGACGACGAACTGGTACTGCAGGAAGCCGGCCGGGCCGTAGATGCGGTTCCAGCCCCTGACGGCGTCGAGCGGGTGGAAGAAGGCGCTGATCCCCTGCAGCTCGCCGGTGCGGTGCCGCGGGGCGCGGCGGTACCAGGCCTCGTTGAACGCCCGCACCGTTGCGACGTTGAGGAGGCCCGACGGGACCCAGCGTGGCGCCCCGATGGGTTCGACGGGGTCGAAGTCGAGTGCGGCCGCGCGCGCGGTGCCGGGCAGGGCGCCCAGCGGCGCGTGGTCGCCCCGCGTCAGGACGCCACGTCCGAGGGCCCGTCCCCGGGCCAGCAGGTCGATCCAGGCGACGCTGTAGCGGAAGTCCTCGTCGCGACCCTCCATGCGTGCGAGCAGGTCGTCGAGGTCGGTCGCCCGCTCGGTCTCGACCAGCATGCGGGCGCTCTCGATGGGACGCAGCGCCATGCACAGACGGGTGACGACACCGGTCAGTCCCATGCCCCCGGCGGTCGCATCGAAGACGTCCGTCCCCGGCTCGACGCGGCCCGACCACGCCGGTGCCTCGAGGTCGAACCACCGCACGCCGGCCGCGAAGCTCCCGTCGACGTGGTGGTTCTTGCCGTGCACGTCCGCGGCCAGGGCGCCGCCGAGCGTCACCTGCCGCGTCCCGGGCGTGACGTGCGGGAACCACCCGTGGGGCACGACCAGTCGCATGAGGTCGTCGAGCGACAGGCCCGCCTCCGCCGTCACGGTGCCAGCCGTCGCGTCGAAGGCGTCGACGCCGCGGAGCACCGTCGCGTCGAGGACGGTGCCGCCGGCGTTCGTGGCCGCGTCGCCGTAGGCCCGGCCGAGCCCCCGTGCGACCACGCCGCGGTCGCCGGCGTCGCGCACGATCGAGCGGACGTCGTCGACGCCCACCGGGGCGACCACGTCCGCACCGGTGGGCGCGGTCCGTCCCCACCCGCGCAGGACTCGTCGCGGCATCACGCCCCCCCGTAGGTGCCGAGCGCGAACAGGACCGCCCAGACCGCGCCGTACGCGAGGATGCGTCGGCTCCCCAGGATCACGTCCTCCGGCGCCTCGCCGTGGCCCTCGTGGACGGCTGCCGCGTACTCGAAGACGGCCAGGGCGAAGGGGATCGCCGACAGCGGGTGCCAGGGCACGCCGGGGGGACGCATCTCGAAGGACCACAGCAGGTAGCCCAGGAGCGCGACGGCCACGGACGCGTAGCGGACCTCGGCGAGCATGTCCCGGGGGTAGTCCTGCAGCACCGACCGGCTCACGCCGCCGGTCTGGTCGCGCTGCTCCGCGAAGCGCTTGGCGGCCACCAGGTAGACCGCGCCGGCGGAGACGACGATCAGGAACCAGTTCGACACCGCGACGCCCGTCGCGACCGCACCCGCGATCGCCCGCAGCACGAAGCCGCTGGCAACGAGGAAGAGCTCCAGCAGTCGGACCCGCTTCAGGCCGAGCGAGTAGCCGGTCGTCATGGCGAGGTAGGCGAGGACCACGACCGACAGTCCGGGGATGCCGAGGACGAACGGGAGCCCGAGCGCGACGACCGCGAGGACTGCCGCCGTCGTGGCCGCCACCGGAGCGGCGACCTCACCTGCGGCCACCGGTCGGTGTCGCTTGGTCGAGTGGTTCGCGTCCGCGACCCGGTCGCGGACGTCGTTGGCGAGGTAGGTCGCCGCCGAGGCGGCCGTCATCGCGACGAACGCGAGGGCCACCGCGCCGAGCGTGGCCGGGTCCGTCAGCGTGCCGGCCGCCGCCGGTGCCGCGAGCACGAGCAGGTTCTTCACCCACTGCCGCGGCCGCATCGAGACGACGAGCGCCCGCAGCGGGGGTCGGGTCGGCACCACGCCCTCGCTGGTCACGGGTGGCCGTCGCCCGCGGGGGGTGTGAGCTCGGTGCCGCTGCGGCGTCCGGCGGCGAAGGCATCGAGGTTGCGGATGGTCGTCTCGGCGATCGCCCGCAGCGCCTCTTCGGTGAAGAAGGCCTGGTGGGCCGTGATGAGGACGTTCGGGAACGTGAGCAGCCGTGCGAAGACGTCGTCGTCGATGATCGTGTCGGAGAGGTCCTCGAAGAAGAGGTCACCTTCCTCCTCGTACACGTCCAGCGCGACCGACCCGATCTGGCCGGACTTGAGCGCGTCCACGAGGGCCGGCGCGTCGACGAGCCCGCCGCGTGAGGTGTTCACGACCATGGCGCCGCGCTTCATCTTGGCGAAGGCCTCGGCGTCCAGGAGGTGGTGGGTCTCGGGCGTCAGCGGGCAGTGGAGGGTCACGACGTCGCACTCGGCGAACAGCGTGTCGAGGTCGACGTAGCGGACGCCGAGGTCGCGGACCTCGTCGGCCGGGTAGGGGTCGTAGGCCCGCAGCGAGCAGCCGAAGCCGCGCAGGATCCGCGCGACGATCATCCCGATCTTGCCGGTCCCGATGATGCCGACGCGGCGCGACCGCAGGTCGAACCCGAGCAGCCCGTCCAGGCTGAAGTTGCCCTCCCGGACCCGGGCCGCTGCGCGCGGGATCCGGCGGTCGAGCGCGAGCATCAGTGCGACGGTGTGCTCGGCCACGGCGTAGGGCGAGTACGCCGGCACGCGCGACACCGTCATCCCGAGCTCGCGAGCCGCGTCGAGGTCGACGTTGTTGTAGCCGGCACACCGCATCGCGACCATGCGGACCCCGCCCTCGACGAGTGCCTCGAGCACCGGCCGCGACAGGTCGTCGTTGACGAAGGCGCACACGGCGTCGAAGCCCGCGGCCGCCGGGGCGGTGTGGACGTCGAGGTGGTGGTCGACGAAGACCAGCTCGTGGGCGTCGTCGTCGGCCTCCGCCGCTGCCGTGAGGGAGCGGCGGTCGTAGGCGCGGGCGCTGAAGACCATGGTTCGCATGGGCGCAACAGTGCCACGTCGCCGTCCGTGCCGCAGGCGGTCCGCGTCCTTGCCCGTGCGCGCGTCGCCCGGTCCGGACATGGCCGGCCGCGGTCGGGGCACGTCCTCGGCTGGCCCCGACCGCCACGTCCCGAGGAGGAGCGGCCGTGCACACCCACCGAACCCGCATCGCCATGACCGTGTTCGCGCTGCTCGTCGCCGTCGGCGGCTGCGACGCCGACGGTGACGACACCGCCGCAGCCGTGGAGGACGGCAACGCGGTCGTCGTCACCGACGAGGACGCCGACACCGACGTGGTCGTCGACGACATCGACGGCCTGGTCGTCGTGGAGGGGTCCGACGAAGCCGCGGCCGCCCTCGCCGAGGCAGTCGCAGCGACCCGGACGGTGGACGGCGTGACGGCGTTCGACGTCACCTTCGACGGGGTCGCCGCGTCTGACGGGGTGATCGGCGAGGGGACCAGCAGTGGTGGCGACGTCAGCGCCACGATGCTCGTGCGCGGTGAGCTCGCGGAGCTCCGGGGCGCGACCGACGTGGAGGTCGAGGTCCGCATCGTCGGGGACACCGTCTACCTGTACTGGCCGGCGCTGCTCGCGGACGCCGACCTCGACGCCTCGTGGGTCAGCTCACGGGTGGCGGACGGCGACCTCGACATCGGCGGGTTGGTCGACCGTGCACGTCTCGCCTCGCCGCGGGAGGCCCTCGCCCTCCTCGACGGGGCGACCAACGTGGCCGAGCTCGAGGACGGGGAGTTCATCGGCGGCGCGGCGACGACCCACTACGTCGCGACCGTGGAGCTCGGTGCTGCGGTGGCAGCCGGGACGCCCGGGACCGCGTTCTTCGGGGAGCCGGACCGGGCCCTGGAGGTCCACGCCTTCGTCGACGGTGACGGACTGGTGCGTCGGGTCGAGGTCACGGGGCAGCGGGACGGGTCGACCCTCGTCTACGCCGTGGACGTGCTCGCCACCGAGAGCGACGTCGTGATCGAGCCGCCGCCGGCCGACGATGTCGTCTCGTTCGCCGCGTACCTCGCAGCGCGAGGCTGACCGCAGCCTCCGGGTGTGCGCCTCCCGGGCGCAGGGTTCGACCGACGGACCGGCGCAGCCGACCTGCGCCGGCAGGACCTCGAGCCCTTGCCGCGTCCGCGTGCGCGACGCACCATCGTCGGTGGCCGGGCCACGTCGCCCGACCGGCACAGGAGGACCTCGTGGACCAGGAACGCTTCACCCGACGCACGACCGAGGCGCTGCAGCGCGCCGGTGGTGTGGCGACCGAGCGCCACCACACCGAGATCGGTCCGCTCCACCTGCTGCTCGCCCTGCTCGAGCAGGCCGACGGCGTCGTGCTGCCCCTGCTGCAGCGGCTGGGGACCACCCCGACGACGGTCCGCAACCGCACGCTCGAGGCGCTCGACGCCCTGCCGGCCGCCTACGGCTCGACCGGTGCCACCCGGCTCTCCCGTCCCCTCGCCGCCGTCATCGAGCGGGCCGAGCAGGAGATGGCGCAGCTCAACGACGAGTACCTGTCGACCGAGCACCTGCTGCTGGCGCTGCTGGAGGCCGAGGGCGCGACCGGCAAGCTGCTGGCCGACCTCGGCGTGGAGCGTGGTGCCGTGCTCGAGGCGCTGCGCGAGGTCCGCGGCTCGCAGCGCGTCACGAGCCGTGACCCGGAGGACACCTACGAGGCCCTCGACAAGTACGGCCGCGACCTGACTGCGCTGGCCAGGGAGGGGAGGCTGGACCCCGTCATCGGCCGCGACGAGGAGATCCGCCGGGTCATCCAGGTGCTGGTGCGCCGGACGAAGAACAACCCCGTCCTGATCGGTGAGCCCGGCGTCGGCAAGACCGCGATCGTGGAGGGCCTCGCCCGTCGCATCGTCGAGGGGGACGTGCCCACGCTGCTCGAGGACAAGCGGCTGGTCGCGCTCGACCTCACCGCGATGGTCGCCGGCGCCAAGTACCGCGGCGAGTTCGAGGAGCGGCTCCAGGCCGTGCTCAAGGAGATCGAGGCCTCCGAGGGACGCATCGTGACCTTCATCGACGAGCTGCACACGGTCGTCGGTGCCGGTGGCGCCGAGGGCGCGATGGACGCCGCGAACATCCTCAAGCCGCTGCTGGCCCGCGGCGCCCTGCGGATGATCGGTGCGACGACACTCGCCGAGTACCGCAACATCGAGAAGGACGCGGCGCTCGAGCGCCGGTTCCAGCCGGTGATGGTCAAGGAGCCCAGCGTCGGTGACGCGATCGGCATCCTGCGCGGTCTCAAGGAGCGTTACGAGGTCCACCACGGCGTGCGGGTCACCGACGACGCGCTGGTGGCCGCGGCGACCCTGTCGGACCGCTACCTCACCGAGCGCTTCCTGCCCGACAAGGCGATCGACCTGCTGGACGAGGCGTCTGCGCGACTGCGCATCGCGATCGACTCGATGCCACCGCAGATCGACGAGGTGGACCGACGCGTCCGCCAGCTCGAGATCGAGCGCGTGAGCCTCGCCAGCGACGACAGCGCCTCGGCGGCGGAACGGCTCGAGGAGCTCGACGCCGAGCTCGCCGAGCAGCGCGAGGACCTGGCCTCGCTGACGGCCAAGTGGCAGCAGGAGAAGGAGGCCATCCAGGCGCTCAGCCGAGCGATGGAGGAGCTCGAGCGCACCCGCGAGCAGGCCCAGCTGGCGGAACGGGACGGTGACCTGGAACGGGCGGCCGAGCTGCGCTACGGCCGCGCCGTCGAGCTCGAGCGTGAGGTGGACGCAGCCCAGGCCGCGCTCGACGAGCTGCGGGCCGAGGGCGGCACGATGCTCGCCGAGGAGGTCACCGCGCACGACATCGCCCGGGTCGTGTCGACCTGGACCGGGATCCCCGCCGGGCGCCTCGCGACCGACGAGACCACGCGACTGCTGACCCTCGAGGACGAGCTCCACGAGCGCGTCGTGGGGCAGGACGAGGCGATCGCGGCCGTGGCGGACGCCGTCCGGCGCAGCCGTGCCGGGATCGCCGACCCCGACCGCCCGCAGGGCAGCTTCCTGTTCCTCGGCCCCACGGGTGTCGGCAAGACCGAGCTCGCCAAGGCGCTCGCCCAGCACCTGTTCGACGACGAGCGGTCGCTGCTGCGTCTCGACATGAGCGAGTACCAGGAGAAGCACACCGTGGCACGGTTGGTCGGCGCGCCACCCGGCTACGTCGGGCACGACGAAGGCGGGCAGCTGACCGAGGCGGTGCGGCGTCGGCCGTACAGCGTGATCCTCCTCGACGAGGTCGAGAAGGCCCACCCCGACGTCTTCAACGCACTGCTGCAGGTCCTCGACGACGGTCGTCTGACCGACGGCCAGGGCCGGACGGTCGACTTCCGCAACACCGTCCTGCTGATGACGTCGAACCTCGGCGCCACGCACATCCTCGACCCCGACCTCACCGACGAGGACCTGCGGACCCGGGTCATGGCCGACGTGCGCCAGTTCTTCCGGCCGGAGTTCCTCAACCGCATCGACGAGACGGTCATCTTCCACCGGCTGACACAGGACGAGCTCCATGAGATCGTCCGGCTCCAGCTGGACCGCCTCCAGCGTCGGCTCGACGACCGTGACCTCGTGCTGGACGTCACCGACGCCGCGGTCGACTGGCTCGCCGAGCGCGGGTACGACCCCGTCTACGGCGCGCGGCCGCTCCAGCGGGTGCTGCGCACCGAGGTCGAGAACGCGCTGGCTCGTGCCCTGCTCGCGGGGAGCGTCGAGGACGGCGGCACCGTCCGCGTCGACGTGGCGGGCGACGGGCTCACGGTCGAGCCTGCCTGAGGCGGGGCGCGCGCCCGGCGTCGAAGATCCATCGGCGTGAGCGCTCGCCACACACCCGCTCAAGTGGTGGAATGCGCGGGACGACCCGAAGGACATGCCCGCGCGCCCGACGGAGCCGCCGACCGACGCCCCCCGACCTCCACGGTCCGGTCGGGGCTGGTCACGTCGCGCCGCAGCCGTGCTCGGTGTGCTGGCCGTCCTGTCGCTGGCCTCGATCGGGTCGCCGGCGATCCTGACCGACCTGGTCGAGGTCCCCGACGGGGACCTCGCCACGGCGAACTGCTTCCGGGCCCGGATCGGTGCGGTCCAGTCGGGGACGACGACGTCGACCGGGCCGGGGACGACCAGCGTCCCGATCACGGCCGTCGACCCGGTGCGGGCCTTCGTGCTGCACACGGTCTCGAGCGACGGCGCTGACGCCGTCGACGGTCTCGTCAGCGTCGAGCTCACCGACGCCACCACGCTGGACGTGGTCCGGCAGGGCAGTGGCACGGCGAACGTGACCGTCGCGTGGCACGTCGTGGAGTACACGTGCGGGATCCGCGTGCAGCGTGGTGTCGAGACCGGCAGTGCGAGCCCGGTCCGCGACGTCGAGATCAACGTGACGGACCCCGCGCGCTCCTTCACGACGGTCGCCGTGGCGCCGGGCAGCGCGGCCACCACACCCGACGCCGCGCAGCAGGTCACGTCGCGGCTGGCCGGACCGACCACGCTGCGGCTCGAGGCCGCCACGGCCCCGGCCGCCGACGCCCGGTGGGCGTGGCAGGTCGTCGAGGTCGTGCGGGACGCCGACGTCGACGCCCAGCACGTGACTGCCACGCTCGCGCCCGGCGACCTGGCGACGACGGTGCCGCTGCCGGCCGCGGTCGACCCGAGCCGCACGCTGCTCCTGGCCGGGGTCCGGACCGCCGGCGGGTCGTTGGAGCAGGCTGCGGTGACGGCCGAGCTCACGGCCACCGACGAGGTGACGCTCCAGCGTGGCACCGCTGGGGTGGCCGCGACCGTCGAGCTCCAGGTCGTCGAGCTGCTCGACGGGACGGCCGTGCAGCGCGGCAGCCTGACCGTCGCCGACGCCCTCGTGACCAACACGGCCGCGCTGGCGAGTCCCGTGGACGACACCCGCACCACGGTGCTCGCGAGCGGCACCGGCTGGGGTGGCGCGCCTGCGACCGGGCGCGCCGACGCCGGGACCGACGGGATCGGGCGGGCCCTCGGTCGCTTCGGGACCGACGACCCGGCCACCGTCCGGGTCACCCGTGGCAGGACCGACGGTGCCACGACGTGGACCTACCAGGCCGTGACGTGGGGCGGTCCGCGGTGGTGGGACCTGGCCTACGGCTACCGCGAACGCATCGAGGTGACGACCGCCACCACGGCTGCACCCGACGGCTACACGGTGCCGGTGACCTTCGACCACGCCGCGATGGTCGCGGCCGGGACCGCGCTCGCGTCCGGCGACGACGTCCGTGTCGTGCGCTGGGACGGCAGCACGTGGACCGAGCTCGACCGGGTGCTCGACGACCTCAGCGTGTGGGACGCCGCGGACACGACGGTCTGGTTCCGGACCGCCACGCCCATCGCTGCCGACACGACCGACGTCTCGTACTGGCTGCACCACGGCAACGGCGGTGCCGGTGCGCCGCCGGCCGACGCCGACCAGGTGTTCCTCGTCACGGAGGACTTCGAGGCCGGGCTGGGGGACTTCTCCGAACGCACGACGGGGACCGGGTGGTACGCGGCCGACGACTGGTCCCACCGCCGGACGGTGACCGTCCCGGCCGGCACGGTCGCGCGCGACCTGGCGGACGTCCCCGTGCTCGTCGCCCTCACCGACCCCACCATGACGACGCAGGTGCAGGCCGACGGCTCCGACCTGCGGTTCACCGCCGCCGACGGCGTCACCCCGTTGCCGCACGAGCTCGAGCGGTGGGACGCCGGGACGGGGCAGCTGCTCGCCTGGGTGCGCGTGCCCACGGTCGCGGCCGGCAACGACACGGACCTCGTCCTGTACTGGGGAGCGACGGACGCGCCTGCGCAGGCGGACCCCGGCGCGACCTGGCAGGGCTTCGGCGGCGTGTGGCACCTCGCGGAGGACCCGACGGGCCAGGTCCCGCACGCCGACGACAGCGCGCCGACCGGCCTGGACGGCGCCCTCCTCGGCGCCGCCGGCACCACCGTGCGGACGCCCGGCGTCGTCGGTGACGGCATCGACCTCGCCGCCGACACCGGTCGGCTCGTCGTCGGTCGGGTGACGGTCGGGCCGACGACGCCGTTGACCGTCTCGGGCTGGGTGACGCCGGACGGGACGGCTGACGGGACCGTCCTGCGGGTCGCAGAGGCCGGCACCCTCCACGCGGCACTGGAGGTCACCGACGCCGGCGGCGGCGCGGTCGCCGTCCGGGCGAGCCTGCGTGACCGCGACGGCACCCTGCACACCGCCACCGGCGGCACGCTGCCGGTCGGCGCGACGGGCCACGTCGCTGCCACGTGGGACGGCGCGACGCTCACGGCCTGGCTCGACGGCAGTGCGGTCGCCGCGACGACGGTGACCTCGCGCGCGGCCGTGGTCGACGCCGACGTCGCGATCGGCGGTGACCCGTCGACCGGGGCCGTGCCGCTGGACGGCACCCTCGACGAGGTCCGGCTCGAGGACGTCGCGCGCGACGGGGCGTGGCTGGCCGCGCAGGTCGCCAACCAGTCGTCGCCCGCGACGTTCGCCAGCATCGGCGCTGCGGCGTCCGGCAGCTGGTTCGGCGCCGGGACGTGGGCGGCCCGCACCCCGCTCACGGTCGACGCCGGCGTCGTCGACGCGGCCGGCAGTGGCACCGACCTCACCGACTTCCCGCTGCTGGTGTCGTTCACCGATGCCGCACTCGGGGCGAGCGCGCAGGCCGACGCGCGCGACCTGGTCTTCACCGCCGACGACGGCAGCACCCGTCTGGACCACGAGATCGAGTCCTGGGACGGCTCGACGGGAACGCTCGTCGCATGGGTCCGCGTGCCGCTGCTGTCGGCGACCCTGGACACCCGCGTGTTCGTCTACCACGGCAACGCGGCGGCGGTCGACCAGCAGGACCCCGACGGCGTCTGGGGGCCGGAGCACCGGGCGGTGTTCCACCTCGCGGACGATCCCGAGGAGGTGGTCCCGTGAGGCCCGTGCTCCTCGTCCGCCACCACCCCCGCGCCGCTGCGTCCGGGGCGGCGCTGCTGCTCGTCCTGGCGCTGCTCGTCCCGGTGCGCCAGTCGCTGGTGCGGTCCTTCGCCGTGCCCGACGTGACCGTCGACTCGACCGCTGACGACGGGGACCTCGTGGTGGGCGACGGGCTGTGCCAGACGGCCAGCGGTGCCTGCACGCTGCGGGCCGCGCTGCAGGAGGCCAACGGTCCCCTCGTGGACACGATCAACTTCGCCGTGCCGGTGAGTGACCCGAACAACGACGGGCTCGTGGTGACGTTCACCCCGGCAACGCCGCTGCCGACGATCACCGACGCGGTGACGATCGACGGCACGACCCAGTCGCTCTGGGTCGACGACCCGATCGTCGCGATCAGTGGCGCGACGGCCGGCGGGACCGTGCTCGACGTCGACGCGGCCAGCACGCTGCGGGGACTCGTCGTCCACGACGCCGGGACGGTCGGGATCGACCTCGACGGTGCGGGCAGCACCGTCACCGGCACCTGGGTCGGCGTCCGCCCGGACGGCACGACGGCTGCCGGCGGCACCGGCGACGGGATCCTCGTGCGGACGACGACCGGCACGACGCTCGGTGGTCCGGCCGCGGCCGACGGGGTGGTCGTGGCCGACGCCGGCGGGCACGGCGTGCACGTCCTGGCCGACGGCACCCGGCTGGTCGCGGTACGGGTCGGCACGAGTCCTGACGGGACCATGCCCATGGGCGTCGGTGGCGACGGTGTGCGCTTCGACGGCGTGACGGGTGGCGTGGTGCAGGACGGCGCCGTCGCGAACAGCGGCGGCGCGGGTGTCGCCGTCGTCGGTGGCAGTGACGACGTCGCCGTCATCGGCACGACGCTGGTGGCGAACGGTGGTCTGGCGATCGACCTCGGTGTCACCGGGGTCGCCCCGAACGACCCGGGCGACGGGGACCCCGGCGACAACGGCCTGCTCAACCACCCGGTCGTCACCGACACGGGCGTGGCCAGCGTCGACGTCACGCTCGACGTCGACGTCCCTGTGGGCGACGACGTCCGCATCGAGGTCTTCCGCAACCCCTCCGGTGCCGACCCGTCCGGGTTCGGTGAGGCAGAGGAGCTGGTGGGCACGACGACGTTCACGTCGACGGGGGTCTCGGCGGTCGTGACCGTCCCGACGAGCCAGCTGGCGGCCGGTGACGTCCTGACAGCGACAGCCACCGAGGTGGTCGGCCCGGCCTTCGGCGCGACCAGCGAGCTCGGCCCCGCGGCCACCGTGACCCTCGCCGTCGTCAACACCACCGGCGACGCCGGCGACGCGAGCCCCGGTGACGGGGTGTGCGCGGCGGCCGGCGTCAACGTCGACGGTGACCCCGCCTGCACGCTGCGCGCCGCGCTCCAGGAGGTCGCAGCGGCGACGGTCGACGGCATCGCGTTCGCCGTCCCGGACGGCGAGCCCGGCAAGAGCGGTGGGGTCGTCACGATCGCACCCGCGACCGACCTCCCCGCCGTCGCCGGCCCCGTCGCGATCGACGGGACCACGCAGGCTGGCTTCACGGGCGACCCGGTCGTCGCGATCGACGGGGCGGGCGTCACCGGCCCGGTGCTCGACGTCGCCGCGGCCGACGTGACGGTCACCTCGCTCGCGGTCCTCGGCGGCCCGTCGCACGGGCTCATCGTGACCGGTGACGACGTCGCGATCGCCGACACCTGGGTCGG
>JBFKQZ010000066.1:0-12898 GCA_041627475.1 Nitriliruptoraceae bacterium
CCGTCGTCCTCGTCGGGCACTCGCTGGGCGGCGTGACGGCGGCTGCGGTCGCACAGCGCCGCGCGGGCCGGGTCACGCAGCTCGTGCTCGAGGACCCTGCCCTGGCACTCGCGCGCCCCGCCGGTGCGCCGCCGGCTGGGCCGCTGCTCGACCTGTTCCGCCTCATCCGTCGCGCGGCGCCCTCGCTGCAGGCGTCCGGCACGACCGAGGCACAGCTGGCGGCGCGGCTCGCGGGTGCGCCAACGCCGTTCGGCGTACCGGCCGCCGAGCGCTACGAACCCGACGCGATGCACGCCTGGGCCCACGGGCAGCTCCACCTCGACGTCCGCGTGCTCGACCGAATCATCGACCCACCACCGCACAACCTCGGGCCCGCCTTCGACATCGACGCAGGGCTGGCGGTGCCGACGCACGTGCTGGCCGCGGACCTCGACGCCCCGAACCGGGTGACCAGCCGCGAGGACGAGCGACGCCTGGGCGCATCGCCGCACGTCAGGTTCGAGCGGGTCGCCGGTGCCGGGCACAACCTCCACGACGAGCCGGCTGGCCGCGCCCGGCTCCTGGAGGTGCTCCGGGAGGTCGTCTGAGAGGCAGGAGTCCGGGAGGTCGGTGGCGAAACCCGTACACACCAGGCCTCCGGAGCACCACATGCGTCGCACGACCACCCTCGCCCTGACCGCTGCCCTCGCACTCGGCAGCGTCGCCGCGCTCGATGGCGAGACGCCGACGCCCGGCCTCGCCACCGAGCGGGTCTACGCCCACTGCGGCGACACCCAGAAGGTCAGCAACGTCGAGGGCGGCACGCCCTTCGGCAGCGACACGACCGAGCCGGCTGCCTCCTTCAGTGCCGGCGGCGGGTGCGGCACGGCCGACGTGGTGCTCTCCCCGGTCGAGAACGAGGCGGGGGAGTACCTCGAGTTCACCGCGGCCCACACCGGCAACCTCGACAGCCTGACGCTCGAGCTCCACATGATCGACGCCGGCATCGTCCGCGTCAGCGAGACGGCACCGACCGGTGACGTGCCCAACCCGGGCGACCCCGTGCCGGGCATCGCCTTCAGCGAGATCTACGCCGACACCCAGGTGTTCATCACCGCAGCCGACGGGGAGACCATCAGGGGCTTCACGGGCGAGGCCCGGTTCCCGTCCGAGCGGTCGGCCACCGGCATCAGCACCCGGCTGCGCATGACCGTCACCGGCATCGGGCTGCTCGGCGACGACCACACCGGCGAGCACACCATCACCGTCCGCGTCAAGACGGCCGACTACTACAACGGTGACTCCGGCGGTTGGGTCCTGGACGCGACCGAGGTGCCGACGGGCATCACGTTCAACCCGGCGGTCGAGGACTGGGCGCCCTACCAGGTCGAGAGCTTCAGCTGACGACCGGCTGGACGCCGCGGCGTCCCGTCAGGCGTCCGGGTCGCCGGTCGCCAGCCAGGCCTCCCAGGCGCTGGCGACCATCTCGCGCAGGTCGCGCTCGCCCTTCCAGCCGAGCGCGGCGGCGATCCGGTCGGCGCTGCCGACGATCCGTGGCGGGTCACCGGGACGTCGTGCGACGACCTCCGGCTCGAGGTCGATCCCGGTCACGTCACGGATGGTGTCGACGACCTCGCGGACGCTCGACCCGGACGCCGTCGAGACGTTGAGGACCGCCGGCAGGGTCCCGTCCTCGAGCGCGGCGGCCGCGGCGACGTGGGCGTCGGCGAGGTCGCTGACGTGGATGAAGTCGCGCACGCAGGTGCCGTCGGGTGTCGGGTAGTCACCGCCGAAGATCAGCGGTGCCTCGTTACGGGTGATCCGGCGGAAGACCATCGGGATGAGGTTGAACACGCCGGTGTCGCCCAGGTCTGGCGCGCCCGCCCCGGCGACGTTGAAGTAGCGCAGCGACGTGTGGCGCAGGCCGTGGGCGGCCGCCGTCTCGCGCAGCAGCCACTCGCCCGCCAGCTTGGTCGTCCCGTACGGCGACAGCGGACGGGGCGGCTGCTCCTCGGTGACCAGCGCCACGTCCGGCTCGCCGTAGCAGGCGGCGCTGGACGACAGCACGACCGCCTCCACACCCGCGTCGACCGTCGCGGCGAGCAGCGAGCGGAAGCCCTCGACGTTCTGCTCCCAGTAGTGCAGCGGCCGTTCCACCGACTCACCGACGGCCTTCTTGGCCGCGAGGTGGATCACGCCGGTGCACGCGTGGTCGCGCAGCGCCGTCGTCACGGCCACGGTGTCCAGCACGTTGGCCTCGACCAGCGGGACGTCGTTCGGCACCTTCGCGGCGACGCCCGTGGAGAGGTCGTCGAGCACCACGACGTCACGTCCGGACGCGCGCAGCGCCCGGACCACGTGTGCGCCGATGTAGCCGGCGCCGCCGGTCAGCAGCCAGGTCATGGGGCGCGAGGCTACTGGGGATCGGCAGGCGCCCCTGCCGTCGGCCGGCGTCGGGCAGCGCCGTCGGGCACTACCGTCGCGCTGCAAATCCCTCCCGACGACGATCCCGGAGCTCCCGTGGTCACCCGACTTGGCGTCCTCACCGGTGGCGGTGACTGCCCCGGCCTCAATGCCGCGATCCGCGCGATCGTGCGCCGCGCCGACCAGCACAACATCCAGACGTTCGGTTTCGAGAACGGTTGGCAGGGCGTGCTGGCGGCCGAGGTGCACCAGCTGACGATCGCCTCGACGCGCGGTCTCCTGCACCGTGGCGGCACGATGCTCGGGACGTCGCGAGTCGACCCGTACCGCGAGGACCGTGGGGTCGAGCGCATCCAGGAGGCGATGGAGATCCACCGGCTCGACGGGCTGGTCGTCATCGGTGGCGAGGGGACGCTCTCGGCGACCAACCGTCTGCACCGCGACGAGGGCCTGCCGGTCATCGGCATCCCCAAGACGATCGACAACGACGTCGACGTCACCGAGTACACCATCGGCTTCCTCACGGCGGTCGACACCGCCACCGAGGCCGTGGACCGGCTGCACTCGACCGCCGAGTCGCACAACCGCGTGATGGTCCTCGAGGTGATGGGTCGTCACGCCGGCTGGATCGCCACCTACGCCGGCATGGCCGGTGGCGCGGACGCAATCCTCATCCCTGAGGTGCCCTTCGACATCGACGCGGTCTGTCGGCACCTGAAGCACCGGGCCGGCTCCGGCCGCGACTTCTCGATCGTCGTCGTGGCCGAGGGGGCCGTGCCGGTGGAGGGCACGCTGGACCTGCACGAGCACCCGACCGACGAGTTCGGGCGCCCACGCCTGGGCGGCATCGGGCACACGATCGCCAACGAGATCGAGGGGCGCACCGGGTTCCAGGCCCGCGTCACCCAGCTCGGCCACGTGCAGCGAGGTGGCACACCCAACCCGTTCGACCGACAGCTGGCGACGCGCATGGGCGTCAAGGCCGTCGACACGGCCGAGGCAGGACACTGGGGACAGATGACGGCCTACCGGGACTTCCGGGTCCAGCCGGTGCCGCTCGAGGACGCCGTCGACCGGCTCAAGACGGTCCCCGAGGCCCTGTACCGGGTCGCCGAGGCCTTCTTCGGATGACCCCGGACCTCGACCACCTGCTGACGACGGCGGTGGCGGCAGCCTGCGCCGCGGGTGACCTGCTGCTGGCCGCCCAGGAGCGACGTCTCGACGGCGAGGCGCTCGCCGTGGACACCAAGACCACGCACACCGACCCGGTCAGCGAGGCCGACCGGGCCGCGGAGCGCGCCGTCGTCGACACGATCCTCGCTGCCCGACCCGACGACGGGATCGTCGGCGAGGAGGACCAGGACAACCGCGCCGGCACCACGGGGCTGCGGTGGGTGGTCGACCCGCTCGACGGCACCGTCAACTTCCTGCACCACATCCCGCAGTGGTGCGTGTCCGTCGGGCTCGAGGACGCCGACGGGCCCCTGGTCGGGGTCGTGCACCACCCCGACGTCGGCGAGACGTTCACGGCCGTCCGCGGCGGCGGGGCGTGGCTCGGGCCGCGGCGCCTCCACGTCACCGACCCGCCCGCCCTCGACGAGGCCCTGCTGACCACGGGCTTCGCCTACGACCAGGAGCTCCGCCCGGGGCAGCTCGACGCCTTCGGGCGGTGGGCGCGTCGCGTCCGCTACGTGCGACGCCTCGGCGCGGCCGCGCTGGACCTCGCGTGGGTCGCTGCGGGGCGGGGCGACGCGTACGCCGAGGCCGGCCTCAACCCGTGGGACTGGGTCGCCGGGACGCTGCTGGTCACCGAGGCCGGCGGCACGGTCAGCCACGTCGACGTGGACTACGGCGGGGTCGTCCGTCCCACCATCGTGGCGGGCGGCCCCGGCACCCACGACCGGGTCGTGGCGATGGTGGCGGCGTGACCCTGCGGGTGCAGGGGCTCTCGGTGCGGTTCCTCGAGGGGGACGACCTCGACGACGACGTCGTGCGCGCGATGTGGCAGCTCCGGCTGGACCACCTCACGCTCACGCGGAGCGAGGAGGACGACTGGGCCCTCTTCCGCGGCTTCCTCGATCGCGACGACAGCTCCGCGTTCGTCTTCCACGACGGCGACGGTGTCCTGCAGGGCTTCTACACCATCAACATGCTGCCCTTCGACCACGACGGCACCCGCGGCCTGCTGCTGTACAGCAAGTGGTTCTACTTCCGGGAGGCCTACCGCGGTCACGCCCTGTCGACGCTCGCCCCGTGGTTGCTGCTCCCGCTCGGCCTGCGCCGCCACGGCCTGCGCTGGCTGCACTTCTGCACGACGACGTTCCCGCAGTCGTTCGTGTCGCTCGCCAGGGGGAGCGGGAACGTGCGCACGCTCGGCGACCCCGACATCTCGCCGTGGCAGCAGGCGGCCCTGACCTGGTTCGCACGCGAGTTCTTCGGTGACGACTTCGACGAGGAGCAGGGCGTCGTCCGCAACCAGAACGTCGTCGGCGACGCTGACAGCGTCGCCCGGGGCGCGGAGGCGAGGGCGCTGCGCCAGCGCTACGAGGAGCGGAACCCGGACTGGCGCGAGGGCGTCAGCCTGCCGATCGTCTTCCGCGTCGACCCGACCCTGGTCGGCACGAACGTCCGGCGCAACGCGCGGCGGCTGTGGCGCAGCGTGCGGCGCTGATCAGCTGATCACGGGCAGGCGGCTGTCGTCGGACGGTCGCCGGCCGGTCGCAGCCAGCACGAAGGCGAGGTCGTCCTCGTGGCCCGGGGCACGGTCGCCGGGCAGCAGGTTGTCCAGCACCGTCGACGTGATCGCCAGCGCCTCCGGCGTGACGACCTCCTCGAGACCGAGGGCGTGTCGCAGGTCGAGCCCGTGCACGGCGACCTCGACGACCCGGGTCGGGAGGTAGTGGTCCAGGCGGAGGACGCCGAAGGGCGTCGGGACGCCGCGGTCCGGTGGTGCGGCGTGGACCACCTGCAGCGCGCGCTCGTGGACCTCCTTCCACACGCGGGCCACGGCGCGGTTGTTCACGTCGGCGGCGAACTGCCGTGCCCGCTCGGTGATGGACGCCGAGTCGGCGACGACCGCGATCGTCGTCCAGTACGACAGCCAGCCGATCGAGGGCGGCTCGGTCGGGAACTCCTCGGCGAGGTACGCCCGCAGACGGTCCACGCCGCGCACGAGATGCGCCAGCAGCAGCTCGAGCGACCAGGCGTCGCAGCGGGTCGGCCGGGCGAGGTCGGCCGGGCCGACCGCCTCGATGACCGCGTCGAGGGCATCCAGCTCCATCACCAGTGCACGCACCGACCGCTCGTGGTCGATCGGGCACGAGCGCGTGGGCAGGTCAAGCAACCGGCTGCTCCCGCTCGAACGTCGTCGGCCACCGTAACCGGACGGCGCGGTCCGGTCACTACTCTCCAGCGACCGGAGGTGCCCGTGAACTGCCCGAACTGCAACGATCCCGTCGCCGACGGCGCACGGTTCTGCCCCTCGTGCGGCGGCGCGGTCACCGCCGACCCCGACGGGACGGCGGTCCTCGGGACCGCCGACGGCACTGCGGTCCTGTCGCCGGTGACCGGGCAGGGGCCGGGGTCCGGGGCTGCGTCCGGACCGGGGACGGTCGAGGCCGCGTCCGAGCTCCAGTCCTGTCCCTCCTGCGGTGCGGACAACGCGGCCGGGCGTGTGCTGTGTGCCCGCTGCGGCGCTGACCTCGCGACCGGCGCGCGTCCGGGTGCGACACCGGTCGTGCACCACCCCGGTCCTGCCGAGGACGTCGCCGGCGAGGTCCGCAGCCCCCGACGCACGAGTCGGACGGCGCTCGTCGTGGCCGTGATCATCGCGGTCGGCGGCGCGGTCGGGCTGGTGCTCGGCCTGCTGCTCGCCGACAGCGGCAGCTCGGGCGAGGCCGCGGCACCGGTCTTCGACCCCGGGGTCTACACCGGGGAGCCCGAGGACCTGCAGGTCACCGGCGTGGGTGCGTCCTCCGAGCGACCCGCAGCTGGCGAGGTGTCGTACGGGGCCGGCAACCTCGTTGACCAGGACGTCACGACAGCCTGGAGCCACGACCCCGAGGTCGAGGCCGCCGCGGACGTGGACCTCGCGCTCGCGCTGGCCGACCCGGCGTGGGTGACGGCCCTGACGTTCGCGAACGGCGCCCAGGCGGACGACCTCGCCTTCACGGCCGACGGCCGCGTCCTGCGGCTGCGACTGCTCGTGCGTGGTGACGCCGCCGCCGAGCTCCAGCTGCTGGACCAGCCCGGGCTCCAACGGGTCGAGCTGCCCACGCCGGTGCTCGTCGACACGATCCGCCTGGTCGTGCTCGAGGCAGTGCCCGGCGACACCTACGACGAGATCTCGCTGTCGGAGATCGTCGTCACCGGGTACCCGGCGCAGGGCGCCGACCTCGCCCGGATGCTCGACACCGGCGACGCCGCCACCGACGACGCGGACGGGTGACCGTCACTGCCAGACGAAGATCCGCACCGTGTCACCACGCGGTCGGGTCGTGCCCGGGTCGGGGTCCTGCTCGTCCACGATGCCCCGGGCCAGCGGCAGCAGCGTCGTGACGTAGCGGACGTCGACCACGAAGCCGGCGTTCTCCAGCATGCGGACCGCCTGGGCCTCACGCAGCCCTTCGACGTCGGGCACCTCGACCGGCTCGGGGCCGTCCGAGACCACGAGCTCGACCTCGGCACCGCGACGCAGCGTCGTCCCCGGCGGGGGGGTGGTCGCGATCACCGTGCCCTCGGGGGCGGGGTCGAAGCGGCGCTCCACGACTCGTGCGACGAGCCCGAGGCCGACCAGCTCTGCGCTGGCGGCGCCCTCCAGCTGCCCGGTGAGGTCGGGCAGGTCGACCGGTGCGGGACCGTCGCTGACGGTGAGCGTGACCTCGGTGCCCTCCTCGACCGTCGCCCCACCGGCCGGCACGGCCTCGAGCACGGTGCCGACGGGCAGCTCGTCGTCGTAGCCGACGGTCGTCGTGACCGCGAGGTCCAGGCCCAGCTCCTCGAGGGCGGCGCGTGCCGCCGTCTCGTCGCGGCCGACCAGCGGGGGCAGCGTGCCGGTGCGCGGTCCGGCCGACAGCGTCAGCACGACCTCGGTCAGCACCTGGCGTGCGGGCTGCGTGACCGACTGGGTCACGACGGCACCCTCGGGGACGTCGCGGTCGAAGGCGCGTTCGTCCGCGACCCGCACCCGGAAGCCGGCGTCCTCGAGCGTCGCACGGGCTTCGCTGGCGCGCTGGCCCGTCACGTCGGGGACGGCGGTCACCGGCGCGACCACCTGGTCGAACGCGACCCAGGCCCCGCCGCCCAGGAGGACCCCGATCAGGAGCCAGCGGACGAACGTGCCGAACCAGCCCCGCCCGCCGTCCTCGTCGTCGTGGCCGTCGTCGAGGTCGTCGAGGACCCGCGTGGCGTGCTCGGGGATCACGACCGTGTGGTCCTGCCCGTCGCGCAGGTCCACGGACACCGGGCCGTCGGGAACGGCGGCGTGGAGGTCGGCCAGCAGGTCCGCCGCGTCCTCGTAGCGGTCCTCCGGCTCCGGCTCCGTGGCAGTGCGCACGACCTCGTCGAGCGCGCTGGAGAGCCCCGGCACCAGCTGGCTCGGGTCGGGCACCCGTTCGTGGAGCCGGCGCGTGGCGATGACCGCCGCGGTGCCGCCCTCGAACGGCGGCCGCCCGGTGAGGCACTCGTACAGCACACAACCCAGCGAGTACACGTCGGACCGGGCGTCGAGCCGCTCGCCGCGGGCGGCCTCGGGGGAGAGGTAGTGGGGCGAGCCCACGACGGCGTCCGGCACGGTGACCGCGGCGGACGCGACTGGCCGTGCCAGCCCGAAGTCGGCCATCTTGCTGGCGCCGTCGTGGCCCAGCAGCACGTTGCCCGGGGTGACGTCGCGGTGGACGATGCCGGCGTCGTGGGCCGCGGCGAGACCCGCGACCGCAGGGGCGAGGACCGCCAGGGCCTCACCCGGTGCGAGGCGGCCACGGCGTGCCAATGCGGAGCGCAGGGACGGGCCGTCCACCACCTCCATGACCAGGTACGGCACGTCGTCGTCGAAGCCCCAGTCGTGGATCGTCACGACGCCCTGGTGGCGCAGTCGTGCGGCGGCGCGGGCCTCGCGCCGGAAGCGGTCCACGGTCTGGTCGTCGACGAGGTGGGGGTGCAGGCGTTTGAGCGCGACGGGGCGGTCGAGCTCGAGGTCGCGCGCGAGGTCGACGGTCGCCATGCCGCCGACGCCGAGCCGACGCTCGACGCGGTACCTGCCACCGACCACGGCGGTCGGGCGGGGCAGGTCGTCGGTGGGTGTCTGCACTGGGCCGGTCACGGTCGCGAGCGTAGGACCTGGGTCGTGGTCAACCGCCATGGCCGAACGGATCGGTGCGGTGGGCGTCGAACTGCGCCTCGAGGGAACTCACCCGGTCGGTGAGTGTCGTCAGGTCGGCGCGGAGCTCCGTCAGCTGCGCCGTGGCCTCGCCGACCTGCAGCTCCAGCGTGGTGAGGCGCCCGTCCAGCTCGAGCCCCTGCGCGTCGAGGGACGCACGCAGCGCTTCGAGTTCGGCCTCGACGCTGGTGATGCGGGCGGCGACGGCCTCCAGCTCGGCGCGGACGGCGGCCTGGTCCTCGTCCGCGGTCGGGTCCGGTGCCCCGAGCTCGGTGAGCGACTCGCGCAGGCGCTCGTCCGCCTGCTCGAGCTGGGCGACGCGGTCCACGAGCGCCTGGTCGGTGCAGCCGACGAGCAGGACGCCGAGGAGCAGGACGGCGACGGGACGGGGGACGTGCACGGCAGGACCTTGGTGGGGGATGGGCAGGGTCGCGCGCGGGCGACGAACGGGCAACGAGGCAGTGCGGCGACGACTCCTACGATCGGCGGCAGCACACGAGACCGACGGACCACCGGTGAGCGACACCACGACCCTCCAGACCGACCTGACGGAGCTCGGCTTCCGCCAGGTCGGTCACAGCCGTGGGCGGCCGCAGTGGGCGGCCGGCGTCAACCGCTACCTCCAGTTCACGCTGTTCCTCGAGCCCGACTCGATCCTGCTGACGTGGCGGTTCGGCCTCGGCGAGTACATGCTGGACCGCGGCTGGCAGATCGGTGGGGCCGAGTCGGCGTCGCAGGAGCTCTACCCGCAGCGCGACATCCGTCTGCCCGCCGATGCGGACGCGGTCGCCACCGAGATCCGCCGGACGCTGGGGATGCTCCAGCTCGACCTCGGGGACCCGGCGCTGTGAGTGACGTCGTGGACGACCCCGGGGCAGTGGGGCTGGTGGACTGGGGGCGGACCGGCCGCCGGGTGCGTACGAGCGTGCTCGTCCTGGCCGCGCTCGTCCTCGTGGCGTGGGTCGCGATCTCGCTGGCCGGCGGGGGCTTCGACCTCGGCACCCTCTTCGGACTGGTCGGCCTCGCGTTCGTGGTGCTGTTCGTGATCGAGCTCGTCGTCGTGGGCGGTGCTGCCCTGCGCGGGATGCTGCGCGCCGGTGCGCGTGGCGAGCGACTGTCAAGCCAGGGCGTGGGGCTCCTGCCACCGCGGATGCCGACCGCCGAGGAGCGGGGACTCCGCGGGGACCACGACGACGAGTCTCAGTGACCCGGTTCGCGGGCGTGGGCGTCACGGAACGCCGCGACCTCGCCCGCGTTGACGTCCTCGCACAGCTGCAGCACGCCCCACGCCGTCAGGGACACCGGGGCCGTCGCCGCTGCGTAGGGCGTGACGACGATCCCGTCGACCTCCTCCGGCAGGCGCTGCAGCGCCTCGACCCGGTCCTCGGGCAACGTCGGGTCGTACGCCACGACGATGCCGCCCTGTTCGAGGACCCGCACCTGCTCCGGCCCGCTCACCTCGTCGAGGTACGTGCCCGGGTCCAGCGGCCGCCCGCTGCTGTGCCACCCGCTGGTCGGTGGTGACGACGAGTACGGCACCGGCGGGGGTGCGTCGCCGAGCAGGTGGCTGCCCTCCTGCAGCTGCGGTCGCTCGAGGGGCTCGCAGTCGGCACCGGCCAACGGGTCGCCCGCGGCGGTCGCGCACCCGGCGAGGAGTGCGCCGACGGCCAGGAGGACGAGTCGTCTCACGCCTGCTCGATCGCGTCCCGGACCAGCGACGGCACGACCGGTCCGTCGAAGCGGTCCACGACGACGCCGTCGGCGCCGATGACCCACGTCCAGGGCTCGGACGGCAGCTGGAGCTCGTTGACGACCTGCGTCGGGGTCACGCCGGCGTCGTTGTAGACCTCGGCGTGGACGAACGTGACGTCGTCGCGCCCGAGCTCGGCCCGCACGTCCTCGAGCACGTCGATCACCGGCCCACAGACGGCCGTCTGGCAGAAACGCGGTGTGGCGACGCTCAGCACCACCGGACCGGTGCCGAGCACCTCGTCCAGCGAGACCGCGTGCATCGAGCACTGCGGCTCGCGCGTGCAGAGGTCCTCGAGCGCGCCCGGGTCCTCCTCGGTCGGGGTGGCCACGACCGGGAACGCCGTGCCCGGCGGGTAGGTCGTGGACTGCTCGGGCGTCCGTGCCGAGAACGCCGCGACGCCCGCAGCCTCGCCGTCGACCTGGACGACGGCGTCGAACAGCCCCGCCTCCTCCAGTTCGACGTCCGCGACGTAGATGCCGCGCTGGCCGAGGCCCTCGCCGTAGAACAGCGGCGTCACGGGCCCGGTCACCACCTCACCGTCCCGCACGACCCACAGCTGGACGTCGCGGTCGAGCAGCGGCTGCTGGTCCTCACCGAGGACGCCGAACGGGATCCGACCGGTCGGTCCCGTCAGCACCTCGAACGTCGCCACGATCGGCGTCAGCGTCGCGGGCACACCGAGGCCGACGGCCGCGATGGCCTGGTCGCTGATGTCCTCGCTGGACGGCGTGGCGGTGTCGTCGGCCTGGGTCGGGTCCTCGGTCGTGCCGTCGCCGGACCCGGCACAGGCCGCGAGCACGGCGGCCAACGACGTCGTGCCGGTGGCACGCAGCAGCGAACGGCGGGAGATGGGTGCAGCCACGGGGCGGGCTCCATCGGTCGGGGGGAGTCCGGGAGGAACAACGGCACGGTACCGCCGTGGGTTCCGTGGCCTCCCCTGTGGCACGCTCACGCCGTGCCCTCCTCGACCTGCCGCCGTGGCGCGACCCTCGTGGTCGCGCTGGCCCTGCTGCTCACGGGCTGCCGCACCCCTGCCGACGAGCCGCCCCCGACCGACGTGGCACCGGTCCGGGTCGGCACCGGCCAGCAGGCGGAGTCACGTCTCCTGGCCGAGGTCATGGTCCAGCTGCTCACCGCGGCCGACCTCCCGGCGGAGGTCGTCGAGCTGGCCGACGCCTCCGACGCGCGTCGTGCGCTGGAGCTCGGTGACGTCGACGTCGTGCCGGCCTACACCGGCGAGGCGTGGTTGGAGGTGCTGAACCGGGCGGACCCGCCCAGCGACCAGGCCACCTCGCTGGCCCGGGTCGCGGAGGCCGACGAGGCCGAGGGCCTGGTGTGGCTGCGACCACCGATCACGGGCGACGGCCTGACCTCCCCGCCGGCCGACGCGACCTTCGCGTTCGTCGTGGACGACGACGGCCCCCACGCCGACGTGACGACGATGTCGCAGCTGGCGGCCCGGCTCGGCCAGCTGGAGGCACCGGTGCTGTGCGTCGACCCGGCGTTCGCCGAACGCGAGGACGGGCTGGCCGTCGTGCTCGACGCGTACTCCATCGCGCCGGACTCGGTGGAGCGGCTCGGGACCACCCCGGCCGAGGCGGTCCTCGGCGTCGGAGCCGGGGACTGTGACGCGGGGTTGACCAGCGCGACGGACGGTGCGGCGTGGGCGCTCGGGCAGCGTCCGCTGGTGGACGACCTCGGCGTCTTCCCCGCGTTCGTCGTGGCCCCGGTGGTGGCGGCGGAGGACCTCGCGCTGGTCGAGGCTGCCCTGCGACCCCTGCCACGGCAGCTGACGACGGCGCTGCTGGGCTCGTGGAACGCGCGAGTCGCCCAGGGCGAGGCGCTCGAGGTGGTCGCCGCCGAGGCCGCAGCAGCGCTCACGGCCGCCTGAGCCGGACGACCGAGGTGTGCGCATGCGCACACTTCGGGGAGTGACAGCGGAGCCAGCAGCAGAAGTGTGCGCGGGCGCACACTTCGGGCTGCGAAGCGCTGCTGTGGGAGCGGTCGTCGGGGGAGCGACAGGGCGGGACTGCGGTGGTGCCGTGGATCGGGGCGGTGCGGCTGGTTCGCTGGCGGCCCCTCCGAGCGAAGTGTGTGATGTTGTTGCGTGTGCGTGCGATGCTGGTGACGGTGGCGACCGCGCTGGTGCTCCTCGGGTCGGCGTTGCCGGCGGCGGCGTTCGGCGTTGCCCCCGGTTCGGGGGAGGAGCCCTGCGACCCGGGGCAGATGCCGTGCACCGGCGGTGGCGCCGCCGTGGCCGGTGTGGTGCTGCTGGCTGCAGGCGCTGCAGTCCGACGTCGGGGCTGAGGCCGGGCCGGGTCCGCTGCGCGCGATCGGCGCGCTGACCGGATGCGCGCGATCGGCGC
>JBFKQZ010000067.1:0-12840 GCA_041627475.1 Nitriliruptoraceae bacterium
ACCACGACGCGCTCGCGATGCTCCGCGACGCGGCGCCACCGATCGACACCGACGCCGTCGTCGGCGTGCTCGAGCGCTCGCTCGGCATGCCGGTCGACAGCGCGTTCGCCGAGTTCGACGAGGAGCCCCTCGCCGCGGCGTCCATCGGCCAGGTCCATGCCGCCACCACGAAGGACGGCCGCAGCGTCGTGGTGAAGGTGCAGTACCCGGGCGTGGCCGAGGCCGTCCGTGACGACCTCGCCAACGCCGAGATGTTCGCCCCGCTCGCGCGGGTCTTCTCCCCCAACCAGGAGCTCGAGCCGCTCCTCGACGAGCTGCGCGAGCGCATCGACGACGAGCTCGACTACCTCCGCGAGGCGCAGTACCAGCGGGCCTTCGCGACGCGGTACGAGGACCACCCGTTCATCATCGTCCCCGAGGTGCTGCCCGAGCTGTCCACGGACCGCGTCCTGGTGAGCGAGCGCATCCACGGCCGTCGCTTCGACGACGTGGTGGCCGACGGCGACGACGCCCTCCACCAGCGCGTCGGCGAGATCATCTTCCGCTACGCGTTCGGGTCCATCGGGCGCTTCCGCCTGTTCAACGGCGACCCGCACCCGGGGAACTACCTCGTCACCGGTGACGGCGTCGCGTTCCTCGACTACGGCAGCGTCAAGATGTTCACGCGCAAGCGCCACCGCTCGATGCGACGCATCGAGACGGCGGCCGTCGAGGGACACAGGGGTGCGTTCCTCACGGCGATGCGCGAGTCGGGCTTCCTGCCCGACGACCCGCGGATCGACGAGGACGAGGTCTGGGACTGGTTCCGGCTCTACATGCACCCGGTGCTCGCCGACCAGCCGTTCACCTTCACGCGTGACTTCGCCGCCGAGCTGTTGGCGGCCACCAGCGACCCCCGCAGCCCCTACTACGGGATGCTGCGCCGCCTGAACATGCCGGCGGACTACCTCCTGCTGACACGCATCCACCTCGGCCTCAACTCTGTGCTGGGTCGCCTGGGTGCGAGCGCCGACTGGGCGTCCATCCGCGCCGAGTACACCGACGACGGGGTCCCGCAGACCGAGCTCGGCAAGCTCGACGCGGACTGGTGGGCCGAGCGTCGCGAGCACCTGCCGGTGGCCTGACCCCGTCGCGTCAGCCGGCCTCGGCCGGCACCGCGAGTGCGAAGCTCGCGCCGCCACCGGCCGCCGGTTCGTGCCACGCACGGCCACCGTTCAGCTCGGCGAGCGCGCGCACGACGGAGAGGCCGATCCCGGTGCCCCTGGCCGTGCGACGGTCACCCCGGTCGAGCTGGGTGAAGAGCTCGAACAGCTCGTCGGCGCGTTCGCTCGGCACACCGGGTCCGTCGTCCTCGACCCGGACCACGACCTGCCGCCCGACACGGGCGGCACGGACGGCGCTGGGACCGTCGTCGGCGTACTTCACGGCGTTGGACAGGTAGTTCTGGAGCACCTGCTGGAGGTGCCGCGGATCCACGTGTGCGACGAGTCCCTCCGGCACGTCGACCAGGACGGTCCGGTCGGGTCCGAGCATCGCCACGATCGCCTCCTCGACGGCCGGTCGCACCTCGACCTCCTCGGGGAAGGCGTGCAGCTCCCCGGCACGGGCGGCCGACATCAACAGCAGGTCGTCGACGAGGTGGCGGAGCCGCTGGGCCTGCCGAGACATGACGTCCAGCATCCCCCGGCGGTCGGTGTCCGGCAACAGCTCCCAGCGCTCCTGCAGCGTCTCGAGCATGCCGATCATCGGTGTCAGGGGCGTGCGCAGCTCGTGCGAGGTCATCGACAGGAAGTCGTCCTTGGCACGGTTGGCGGCGACCAGTGCGTCGTTGGAGGCCTCGAGGTCTGCTGCGAGCGCGTGCAGGCGGTCGCGGTCACGCTGCTGCTCGAGCAGCACCGAGACGAGGTTCGAGGCGTGCTCGAGCAGCTCCAGCTCGCTTGCATCGGGCATGCGCGGTGTCGTGCAGTACGCCGCGAAGGTCGCGAGCACCTCGCCCCCGCGGCTGCGGACGGGCACCGACCAGCAGGCACGGAACCCGAGCCCGAGCGCGAGCTCGCGCCACGGCGCCCAGCGCGGGTCGGTCGCGATGTCGTCGACCAGCGTCGCCGTGCCGGTGTAGGCGGTCGTCCCGCACGACCCCCGGTCGGGTCCCCACTCGAGCCCGTCGATGGCCCTGGTGTAGACGTCCGGCATGCCGGGAGCGGCGGCGTGCCGCAGCGTCGGTCCCTCGACCAGCAGGATGGTGCACGTCGTGCCCGAGTCAGCGTCCTCGATCAGACGACAGATCGGGTCCAGGAGGTCGCGGACGTGCGTGCCCCTGGCTGCCTGCGCGAGGATGCTGGACTGCATCGCGAGCAGCTCCCGCGTGGCACGACGCGGCAGGACGATGACCTGGGCCTCGTCGTCGACGTGCTCACCGAGCCTGCGCTGCATGGCGCTGTCTCTCCCCCCGGAGCCCTTCCAGTGAACAGGCACCACGGGCAGATGTCACCACCGGCGCGGGAGCGCGGTCGTGGCACGGCCGGACGGCTCGGTCAGCCCAGTCGTCCCTGCAGTGCGGCGGTGACGGCCTTCATGCGCTTGCGGTTGGCGCCGAGGTCGCTGCCGGCGTACGGGACCGAGTCGGACCGGAAGTGGATGACACCGGCATCCGGGTCGACCTCGAACTGCACGGTGTCGGTGAACCGCAGGACCGCCGTGGTGAACGTCGTGCGCAGGTAGTGCCCGTCCTCCTCCACGACCTTGGTGCGGGGGAACTCGGCCACGACGGCCTTCACCGCGGCGAGCGCCTCCTCGGGCGAGCACGAGAACGGCACGGGGGCGAAGGCCGGGTAGCCGCTGTCGTTGAGCGTCGACACGCACTTCTGCGAGTCTGCGGGGCAGGCGTCGAAGCGGGGCATCTGGATCGTCCTGTCGTTGTCGGGGGTCGTGGGCGGTTCGGAGCCGGCGGCGGTGTGGTGCAGGTCAGTCCTGCAGCCCGGCGTCGGCCTGCAGACCGCGGACGTGGGCGGTGATGTCGGCCACCTCGTCACGGTCGAGGGCCGGGATCGGGGGCATGGCACCGAACTCCCAGTGGTGCGGCTGCACACCGCGGGCGACCGCGACCTGGAACGACTCGTCGGCATGGTGCGACGGCACGTACACCTCGTGGACCAAGGGGGGTCCGATCGTGGTGCCCTCGGCCACCGGACCGTGGCACACGGCACAGTTCTGGGCGTAGAGCTCGCGACCTCGGGCGAGGTCGACCGCGCCGTCCTCGGTCGCAGCCTCCCCACCAGCCGCGCACGCGTGCAGCAGCGTCAGGACGGTCAGCAGGGCCAGGAGTCGGCGTGGTCCCATGTCCGGAAGCTCCCTCGTGACGACCACGCCCCGCCGGGCGGGCGGGGCGTGGTCGTGGTGGTCGGTCGACCTCAGCTGTAGATCGACTCGATCGTGTCGGCGTACTTGGCGCTCACGACGTGGCGCTTGACCGACTGCTTCTGGCTGAGCTCCTCGCCCACCTCGAAGTCGACCGGCAGGATGCGGAACTCGCGGATCGACTCGGCCTTCGACACGGACTTGTTGGCGTCCTCGATGGCCTTCGCGACCTCCGCGCGCAGCTTCTCGTCGTCCACGCAGTCCGCGACCTTGCGGCCGCCGAGTCCGTTCTGCTCGGCCCAGGGCTCGAAGGCCTCCGGGTCGATCGTCACGATGCACGAGACGAACTTGCGGTCGTCACCGATGACCATCGCCTGGCTGACGAGGAAGTGCGCACGGATGCGGTCCTCCAGCGGCGCCGGTGCGACGTTCTTGCCGCCGGCGGTGACGATGATCTCCTTCTTGCGGCCGGTGATCGAGAGGTAGCCCTGGTTGTCGATCGCACCGAGGTCACCGCTGTGGAACCAGCCGTCCTCGGTGATCGCCTCGCGCGTGGCCTCGTCGTTCTTGTAGTAGCCGCGCATCACGCCGCCGGTGCGGAGCAGGATCTCCCCGTCCTCGGCGATGCGGACGGAGCCACCCGGCAGCGGACGACCGACGGTGCCGATCTTGAACGCGTCGGGCGAGTTGATCGTCGCGCCGGCCGACGTCTCGGTGAGGCCGTAGCCCTCGAGGATCGTCACGCCGATGCCGTTGAAGAAGTGCCCGAGGCGCTCACCGAGTGCCGCACCGCCCGAGACGGCGTAGCGCACGCGCCCACCGAGGGCGTCGCGCAGCTTGCCGTAGACGAGCTTGTCGAAGATCGCGTGCTGCACCTTCAGGCCGAGCGGGATGCTGCCCGACTGCTCGGCGCGCGAGTAGTCGATCGCGACCTGCGCGGCCTTGTCGAAGATGCCGCCCTTGCCCTCGCCGTGGGCACGCTGCTGCGCACCGTTGAAGACCTTCTCGAACACGCGCGGGACGGCGAGCAGGAAGGTCGGCTTGAGGATCGACAGCTCCTCGAGCAGCTGCGGGATGCCCGTGGAGTAGGCCAGCAGCACGCCCGAGCGGACGCAGCCGACCTGGATGAGGCGCGCGAAGATGTGTGCGAGCGGCAGGAAGAGCAGCGTCGACTCGCCGGCGCGGAAGAAGTCGCCCATGACGTCGACGACCTGGGTGACGTCCCAGACGAAGTTGGTGTGGGTGAGCTCGACACCCTTCGGCCGACCCGTCGTGCCCGACGTGTAGACGAGCGTCGCGAGGTCCGAGCCGGTGCGCTCACCGGCGCGTGCCCGCACGGCTGCGGCGTCGATGTCACCGGCGTTGCCCTTGATCTGCTCGAGGGCACCGTCCTGGATGACGAAGACGTTGCTGCAGTCGGGCAGCTGGTCGGCGACCTCGTCGTACCGGGCCTTGAGGTCCTGGTCGTCGACGACGAGCACCTTGGCGCCCGAGTTGCCGACGATCCACTCGATCTGCTCGGCCGAGGAGGTCTCGTAGATCGGCACGGTCACGGCACCGGCGGACCAGATCGCGTAGTCGAGGACCGTCCACTCGTAGCGCGTGGGCGCCATGACGCAGACGCGGTCGCCCGCCTCCACGCCGAGGCCCATGAGACCCGCGGCGACCTCGAGGACCTCGTCCACGAACGCCTTGGTGCTGATCGTCTGGAAGGTCGCACCGACCCGGGTGGCGAAGGCCGGTCGGGTGGGGTGCTGGTCGTACGCCTCGAAGAGGCTCGTGGTGAGCGTCTCGGTCTCGGCGACGGCCACCTCTCCGGGTGTGGTGTACTCCTGCATCGGGTCGGTGCCTCTCAGGTCTGCGAGCGGGGTGATGACGGCAGGACAGTACGTCCCGCCACCGCGACCGAGCATAGTCAACGCGGGACAGGGACCGACACCGTGTCACGCCAACCGACGTGCGGAGAGCGAACGTGGAACTGGACGAATCGGTCAGGGTGGACCACAGCGGTCCCGTCGGTGTCGTGACGATCGACCGACCCGAGCGGCGCAATGCCGTGGACCGGGCGACGGCGGCTGCGCTGACGGTCGCGATCAGGGAGCTGGACGCCGACGACGACTGCCGCGCGATCGTGCTGACCGGGGCCGGCGGCACGTTCTGCGCGGGGGCCGACCTGCGTGCGCTGCACGAGGGCGCCCCTAACCGGCTCACCCCCGACGATGCCGGACCGATGGGTCCGACGCGGCTGCGGACGACCAAGCCCGTGGTCGCTGCGGTCGAGGGGCACGCGGTGGCGGGCGGCCTCGAACTGGCCCTGTGGTGTGACCTGCGCGTCGTCGCACAGGACGCCGTGTTCGGCGTGTTCTGCCGTCGCTGGGGCGTGCCACTCGTCGACGGGGGCACGGTCCGCCTGCCGCGCGTGGTCGGCCTCGGCGTCGCCCTCGACCTCGTGCTGACGGGTCGCGAGGTGCCCGCCGACGAGGCGCTGCGCATCGGCCTCGCGACGCGCGTGGTGCCCAGCGGGACCGCCCGTGACGCGGCCGTCGCCCTCGCCGAGGAGCTCGCCGCGTTCCCCCAGGCGTGCCTGCGGGCGGACCTGGCGAACACGCGTGCGGCGTTCGACCGCCCGCTCCCGGAGGCGCTCGTCGCCGAGCACGTCCGCGGCGTGGCCAGCATCCCCGTCGACGCCGGCGGTGGTGACCTGGCGACGGGTGTCGCGCGGTTCGCGGCCGGGGCGGGCCGACACGGCAGGACGGTCGACGGCGTCTAGTCTGCTGTGGTCGACCCTCCACGCACCCGACCGTCCCGAGCGCGTCCATGCCCACCGAGAACCTCACCCGCGACGACGCAGCGGCACGTGCCCGCCTGCTCGACGTGCACGACACCGTCGTCACCCTCGACCTGACCCGCGGCGAGGAGACGTTCGGGGTCGTCGCCGAGATCACCTTCAGCTGTGGCGAGGCGGGGGCGACGAGCTTCCTCGACGCGACGTGTGTCGAGGTCGACGAGGTCGTGCTCAACGGCGCAGCACTGGACGTCGACGCGGTCGTGGGCGAGACGCGGATCGAGCTGCCGGACCTGGCCGCCGAGAACACCGTGCGGGTCGTGGCCACGATGCCGTACAAGCACGAGGGCAAGGGCCTGCACCGGTTCGTCGACCCCGGTGACGACCTCGTCTACCTCCACAGCCAGTTCGAGCCGTTCGACGCCCACCTCGTCTACCCGTGCTTCGACCAGCCCGACCTGAAGACGACCTTCACCCTCACCGTCGAGGCCCCGGCGGACTGGGTCGTGGTGTCCAACGAGGTCACCGAGTCGCGGCCCCCGGCAGGCGAGGCCGGCACGTGGCGGTTCGCCACCACCCCGCGGATCAGCACCTACATCACCGCCGTCGTCGCGGGGGCCTACCGCGAGTACCGCTACGACGCGCCCAGTGACGCCGTCGGCGGTCGTGAGCTCCCGATGGCGGTGTACTGCCGCCGCTCGCTGGCCTCGTCGCTGGAGAAGGACCTCGACGAGATCATCGAGGTCACCCGCCAGGGACTGGACTGGATGAGCGAGGCGTTCGGGCACGAGTACCCGTTCTCGAAGTACGACCAGCTCTTCGTGCCCGAGTTCTCGGCCGGCGCGATGGAGAACCCGGGCTGCATCACCTTCTCGGAGTCCTTCATCTTCCGCAGCAAGGTCACCGACTCCCGCCACGAGCGCCGTGGCGAGGTCGTGCTGCACGAGATGGCCCACATGTGGTTCGGCGACCTCGTCACGATGCGCTGGTGGGACGACCTGTGGCTCAACGAGTCCTTCGCGACCTTCATGGCGCTGCTCAGCCAGGCCGAGGCGACCCGCTGGACGAACGCCTGGGTCACCTTCAGCGATGCCGAGAAGGCCTGGGCCCTGCGCCAGGACCAGCTGCCGACGACCCACCCGGTCGCCGCCGACATGCACGACATCCTGTCGGTGCACCAGAACTTCGACGGCATCACCTACGCCAAGGGCGCGTCGGTCCTGCGGCAGCTCGTCGCGTGGGTCGGCCAGGACGAGTTCCTCGCCGGGTGCCGCCACTACTTCCGCGACCACGCCTGGGGCAACGCGACGCTGGCCGACTTCCTCGGCGCGCTCGAGGAGGCCTCGGGCCGTGAGCTGAAGTCGTGGTCACAGGAGTGGCTCGAGACCACCGGCGTGAACACGCTGCGGCCCGAGGTCACCGTGGCCGCGGACGGCACGTACACGGAGGTCGCGGTCCTCCAGGAGGCGGCCGAGGACCACCCGACGCTGCGACGCCACCGCGTCACGGTCGGCGTGTACGACCGCACCGACGAGGGCCTGGTCCGGCGCGAGCGCGTCGAGCTCGACGTCGAGGGTCCGCGCACCGTCGTCACGGACCTGGCCGGCGTGGCCGCCGGCGACGTCGTCCTGTGCAACGACGAGGACCTGACGTTCTGCAAGCTGCGGTTCGACGACGCGTCCACGGCGGTCCTCACGACCGACCTCCACCGCCTCGTCGACCCGCTCCCCCGCACCCTCGCCTGGGCCAGTGCCTGGGACGCCCTGCGTGACGGCGAGCTGCCGACCGGCACCTACCTCGACATGGTCAGCAACAACGTCGCGCACGAGGACGAGGTCGGCGTGCTCGAGCGCCTGCTCCTGCGTGCACGCTCGGCCGTCGACCGGTACGGCGACCCGGACCAGCGCGACGGGCGCATGGCGCGGCTCGCCGACGAGGCCCGCCAGCAGGTCGAGACGGCCGCGCCCGGCTCGGACCGGCAGCACGCCTGGGTGCGGCACTGGGTGTCGTGCGCCCGGCACGAGACCCACGTCGCCGACGTCCAGCGCTTCCTCGACGGCGCGCTGAGCTTCCCCGGCGTGACGCTCGACACCGACCTGCGCTGGCACGTGGTCCTGCACCTCGCGAGCGTCGGTGCGGCCGACGAGTCCCTGATCGAGGCCGAGCTCGAGCGCGACCCGACCGACCTCGGTGAGCGCAACGCCGCCTCGGCCCGCGCCTCGCTGCCGGTGCGCGATGCCAAGGACGCCGCCTGGGACCGCCTGATGGAGGAGGAGGGCCTCTCCCACACCGTCGGGCGCCAGCTGTGGGCCGGCATGATGCAGCTGCACCAGCCCGAGGTGCTGGAGGGCTTCGACGACGCGTACTTCGACGCGCTCGACGGGGTCTGGGGCGAGCGCAGCATCGACTGGGCGCTGGAGTGGTCCGAGGGGTGCTTCCCGCACCCGCTGGCCTCCCCGGAGCTCCACGAACGGGTCGACGCCTTCCTCGCCGGCGACGACGTGCCCGGGCCGCTGCGCAGGGTCCTGCTCGAGCAGCAGGACACCCTCGCCCGCACGATCCGCGCCCGCGCCGCCGACGCCTGACGAACGGGTTCGGTGAGTCAGGCGCCCGTGCCTGACGAACGGGTTCGGTGAGTCCGGCACGGCTCGGCGTGCCGGCTTCCGAGGGACGTCACACCCCGTCGCTATGGTCGCCGACGCCCTCGACCCGAGGCATCGCGTGCTCAGCTTCCTCCTCCTCGCCAGCAGCACCGGCCAGCCGCTCCCCCAGGACGCGGCGGCCCGGTGCTCGCGGCTGCCCGTGCGTGACCTGACGTTCGTGCCGACCGCCTCGACCACGTGGCGGTCCACCGACGGTCACGTGCTCCTGGTGGCGTGGGCCGACGACGCCTCCCGGTGGCACGTGGGCGAGCACGGGATCACGCTCGCCACCGGCCGCCCGTGGCCGCTGCGGGGCAGCTTCGAGGCACCGTCGGGCGTCGCGTTCGAACTGACCCAGCGCCTGACCGACCCGGAGGACGCTGTACCGCTGCGGGACTTCACCGGGGCGACCACGGTGGTGCGCCTGACGAGCGACGGCAGCGGGCTCGTCGGGGCGCCGCCGACCGGAGGTGGGGTCGTCCAGGTCGCCGAGGGCGACGGCGTCGTCGCCGTCTCCGACCGCGCGGGCATCGCCGCCCTCGGCGCCGGCGGCGCCGCGCGTCGCCGCGACCTGCCGGGCCTGGTGCGTGGTGTGCTCACCGGCGAGACGACCGGGCACGTCGGCGTGCACAGGGTCGCACCCGGCGGCCACGTCGCCGTTCGCGGTCGGCTCGGGGCGAAGGTGCAGGAGGACGGCGCCACGCTGGCAGCGGTCCCGACCGGCGTGGGCCCGCAGGAGCTGGCCGGCCGTGCCGCGGACGCCATGGTCGACCTCGTCGAGCAGGTCGTGCGACAGCCCGGCGACCGCTGGCTGGAGGTCGGTGCCGACCCCGGCTCCCTGGTCCTGACGGCAGCCCTCGCGGCGACCGGGGCGACCGGCCGCGTCCGCGTCCGACCCGTCACGCCGGCCCAGCACGAGGCGGCGGGCCGCCTCGCCGCACGCCTCGGGGTCGAGCTCGAGTCGCCGCTGCCCGTGGAGCGCGGTGGCACCGCACTGGACACCCGCGTCCGTCGGGCGGTGAACCGCACCGAGGGGCTCCTCGCCCCGACGGCGACGGCCGGCGGTCTGCTCGGCACGGCCCGCGAGGGCGACGGGCTCGTCCTCGGTGCCGTCCCGGGCGGTGCACTCGCGCCGGACCCCGGCGCGACGGCGCGCCGTCTCCTCACGTCGCAGGCTTGGGCGGACCTCGACGGTGGCGACCGCACCTGGGGCGCCGGGCGGGGACGCACGGTCGGCGACGACGCGACGCGTCACGTCCTGGCCGAGGTCGACCGCCGCGTCGACCGTCGCCAGGCCGCCGCCGCAGCACTGGCGGGCAGCACCACGCTCGTGGACCCGACCGCGCTGCCTGCCGTCACCGACCTCGCCCTGGCAGCCGCCGCGAAGGGTGTCGACGCGGTCAACCTGCTGGTCGAGGCACTGCACCCGCCCCTGTTGGCGGTCCGGACGCTCGGCGGTGCCGAGGCCGTGACGGCTGTCGGTGCCGGCTGGCGGACGCTCGCACCGGTCCTCGAGGCACACGTGCTCGGCCACGGTCGCAGCGGCGTCGGCGACGTGCTCGACCTCGACGAGGTGGCCATGGTCGTGCGGTCCGGGATCCCGCCGGACGCGGACACGGCGCGCGCGTTGGAGGGCGCACTCGCCCTGGCCGTCTGGGTCGGAGAGCAGGACGTCCACGCGCCCGCTCGGCCCGCCCGCGTCGAGAGCGCGCCCGCCCTCCGGACGTCCGAGGTCGTGCCGACGCTGGTGACCGGGGTCACGTCGCGCTCGCTGCTCGACCTCGCGGGCCTCGCCGTCCCGCTGAGCTCGACGGAGGACGACGCGCTGCTCGGCGTCCGAGTCGACCGCGAAGTGCGCGACCTCGTCCACCGGCTGCTGCTGGCGGTGGGTGCGACGCCCGGCCAGCTCCCGGCGGACCTCGACCGGCGCCTCTCGGGGCCGGACACCGCCCACCTCGTCGGCCCGGCCCGGGCGCTGCTCGCCCGGCGTGGCGGGACGCTCGCCGACCCACGGCTGGCGCTCACCCTGCCGTTCTGGCGTACCCACGTCGCCACCCCACGCGTCGTGCTCGTGGCCGAGCGCCCACCGGACCTCGCTGCCCGCACGACGGCGCAGCTGCCGTTGCGCGACCTCCTCGGCTGGTGGGTCGACGCCATGACCGCCGCGGCCGCCTCCGGGGCCGACGTCCGGGTCGTGGACCCCGGCGACCTCGCCCCCCTCGACGAGGCGGAGGCGACCGGCTGGGACGGCCTCGCCGCCGACGGCGAGGACGCACCCGACCTCGTCCGTGTGGTCCGCACCGTCGACTCGCTCGTCCGTGAGGTCGAGCTCGACGCGGCGCGCCCCCTCCTCCGCACGATCCGGCAGGCACGCGCCAACGAGGCCCCGGCCGTCCGGACGGAACCCGGACCGGCCACAGCGCCGTTGCAGGTCGTGGACGAGCTCTGGGAGCGTGCCGTGGAAGCAGACCGAGCCCTCGAGGAGCAGCAGGCCGCCACGGCCCGACTGCAGGAACGCCTCGACGAGGTCGAGGCCGAACGTGACGCCCTGCGCTCCCGCACCGGGCTGCGCGCGGCCTGGCAGGTGCTCACGGGCCGCGACGCGTGACGCGGGCAGCAGCCCTGCCCGACGTCCGTGACCGCGCGGCGATCGAGGCCTGGGTCGGCGAGCACCTCGGTGACCTGACGCTCGACGCGGACGTGGTCGGCAGCCCGGCCTTCCGAGGCGGGCAGCAGGCAGCCGATGCCGCACTCGCCGCGCTCGACATCACCGGCTACCGCCGCGACCGCAACCAGGTCCTGCCCGACGAGGACCGCGGCGCGTCCCGGATGTCGCCGTGGATCCGGCACGGCCTGCTCCAGCTTCGCACCGTGTGGGACGCGGTGGCCGACGCCCCGTCCGGCGACCGCAGCAAGTACCGCGACGAGCTGCTGTGGCAGGAGTACGCGCGCCACTGGTACGCGCGTCTCGGCACACGGACGCGCACCGCCACCCGCAACGAGGTCGTAGCGTCCGGGACGTGGGAGCAGCCGTGGCCACGGGGCATGGCGTGCATGGACGCCACCGTCGGCGAGCTCGAGCGGGACGGCTGGCTCGTCAACCAGACGCGGATGTGGCTCGCGTCGCAGTGGGCGGTCCGTGCCGGCATCGACTGGCGGGACGGCGAGCAGCGGTTCTTCCAGCACCTGCTCGACGGCTCGCGCGCGGCGAACCGCGCAGGCTGGCAGTGGACGACGGGCGCCGGGTCGCACAAGGCCTACGGCTTCAGCCGGTCGCAGGTCGAGAAGCGGGCTCCGGTCCTCTGCCGGTCCTGTCCGTTGGCCGACGACTGCCCGATCGAGGACTGGCCCGCGGACCCCGACCTGCGCGGCGTCAGCGAACCCCTGCTGCGATCGGACCCGGACGTCGAGGCCACGGCCGGTCCGCGGACCCCGACCGTCGACGGTGAGCCGGACACGGTCTGGGTGACCGCCGAGTCGCTCGGGGACGCGGACCCGGCCCTGTCGGCACACCCGGACCTGCCGGTCGTCTTCGTCTTCGACGCGCCGCTGCTCGAGCGGCTGCGGCTGGCCAGCAAGCGGCTGGTGTTCCTCACCGAGTGCCTCGCCGACCTGGCGGACCGGCGCGAGCTGGAGGTCCACGTCGGCGACCCGGTGGAGGTGCTGTCGGACCGGTCGCTGGCGGTCACGCACGCCCCCGTGCCCGGGTTCCGCGAGCGTGCAGCAGCGCTCGACGTCGTGGCGCGCCATCCGTGGCCGTGGCTGGCCCGGCCGCACGGGGGACGGATCCAGTCGTTCACCGCGTGGCGCAAGGGCATCGACCTCGGATGACCGTGGGTTCGGCAGTGGGGTGTGACCATTGTTGACAAACCCTGTGCCCGGGGCGCCAGCCGCACCGCGGTCGCCGGCCTGGTCGTCCCTGCGACAGTTCGTATCCCTCTGTTCGCGTGCCAGCGGCCACCTGTCTGTAGTGGCGGTCCTCGCGCGTCGCCAGCGCTCCCGCGGAAGCGTCCGGCACCCCGAAGTGTGCGTCCGCGCACACTTCTCTCACTCGTG
>JBFKQZ010000068.1:0-12753 GCA_041627475.1 Nitriliruptoraceae bacterium
GACTCGCTGGGGACGATGAAGGCGATCCTCGACACCGGCCACGACTACTCGTGGTTCGTGCTGACGCAGAAGATCATCGAGAAGGAGTTCGCACTGTCCGGGTCGGAGCAGAACCCGGACATGGACTCCAAGCTCGGCTTCCTCGCCAGCCGCCTCTCACCGGGGCCGACCGAGCCGGTCCAGAAGTTCCTCGACCACGGACCGGACTTCGTCGTCGAGGACAACCTCGAGGCGCTGGTCAAGGGCATGAACGAGCTCACCGACGAGCCGCTGCTCGACTTCGAGAAGGTGAAGTGGGAGGTGCAGGCCCGCGACATGCAGCTGCGCAACCCGTTCACGAAGGACCTGCAGATCACGCAGATCTACAACCACCGCAACGCGATCGTGGAGAAGCTGGCGCGCACCGCGCCGCCGCACCGACTGCTCGACCCGAAGGCCGGGCCGCTCATCGGCGTGAAGATGAACCTGATGACGCGAAAGACGCTGGGGGGGCTGGAGTGCGACCTGCAGGGTCGCGTCCAGGCCCGCGACGGCAGCGGCGCCATTGACGGTCTGTACGCCGCCGGCGAGGCCGCCGGGTTCGGTGGCGGTGGCATGCACGGCTACCGGGCGTTGGAGGGCACCTTCCTCGGCGGCTGCATCTTCAGCGGGCGCACCGCAGGCCGGAGCATCGGCGCGGAGGTCGCCTGACGGGCGTCAGGCGGCGCCGGACTCGTCGTCGGGGACCGTCGGTTGCGCGGTGTCGTCGACCGGATGGGGCTGGTGCGGCACGTGGTGCTCGGCGCCCTCGCGCAGCTCCTCGCGCAGTTCCGCGGCGTGCTCCGCGACGAGACGCGCCTGGCGCTGGAGCTCCTCGGCGCGGTGGCGCAGCTCGTCCGACAGCTGCCCGCTGCGTGCGAGCTCGGCGAGCTCGTCGGCGCGGTGCCGCAGCTGGTCGCTGAGCTCGTGCGCCCGGGTCCGGGCCTGGTCGGCCGCCGTGCGGGCACGCTCGCGGGCCGCCTTCATGCGGGCTTCGATCTCTCCCTCGGCCCTGAGCTCGGCCATCCGCTCGCGGGCCTGCTCGATGGCCTCGGCCATCGCCTCGCGGTACTCGTCGAGGTTGTCACGGGCGGTCCGGGTCGGCTCGGCCGGCTCGGAGTACGGCGGCCACCAGGGCGCGGTGATGTCGCGCTGCGCGTAGTCGCGGCGCAGCTCGAGCGAACGGTCCAGCATCGTCGCGGCGATGCGACCGGTCAGCTCGGCGGCGTCCTCGCCGGGCAGCGGGTCGAGGGTCTCGATGACCACGTCGAAGTGCGCGCCGCGGTGGGGCCACTTGACGACCGGTGACATGACGCGCTGGCCGCCGAACTGCGTGATGACGACGACCTTGACGCCTGCCTCCAGTGCCAACCGCGCGGCACCGTGGCGCAGCGGGAGCAGTTCGCCGTCGTGGGACGTCGTGCCCTCGGGTGCGATGTAGATCGCCCCGCCCTCGCGGAGCCGCTGCACGGCGGCGCTGTACGCGTTCGCGCGGCCCTTGGTGGACTGGCGCTCGACCGGGGTGGCGCCGGCGGCGCGTGCCAGCGGCCCGAGGACGGGGACCCTGAACAGCTCCGCCTTGGCCAGCGGCTGCGCCCAGTGTCCGGTGGTCCGCCACAGTGCGTGGACCAGCAGGAACGGCTCGAAGTAGCTGGTGTGGTTCGCGACGAGGACGATCGGTTCGTCCGCCGGCGGGAGTTCGCCCTCGACGCGTGCCGAGAACTTCCAGCCGAAGACCCAGCGCATGAAGAACATGACGCCCTGGATGAAGACCCGCCAGGCGATCGGCGGGCCGTCGGTCGCGGGTCGGTTCGTCGTCGTGGTGTCGCTCACCGTGGCTCCGGTGGGTGAGGGGGTGCAACCGACGCCACTGTAGGTTGCCGGTGCATCGGGGACGACCGGGGGTTCGCGTGGTGCGCAGGACGACCGTCGACGGTGTGCGTGTGGTCGTCAAGGAACCCCCCTACGACGCGCTCACCGAGGCGGTGGGACTGCGCGCCATGGCGGCAGCCGGAGCACACGTGCCACGGATCGTCGAGGCGACGTCCGAGCGGCTCGTCCTCGAGGAGGTGGAGGGCGACGGCGACTGGGCCGGATGTGCACGCCGGCTCGCGGCCGTCCACCGGTCCGAGGGACCGGCGTTCGGGTGGGACCGCGACGGGGTGATCGGGCGGCTGCCGATGGCGAACGACCGGACCGACGACTGGCCGACGTTCTATGCCCGGCACCGCCTCTCGGCCTACCTCGACCGTCTGCCGGTCGGCCCCATGGCGCGGCTGCTCGAGGCGATCGACGACGGCCGACTCGCGCGACTGCTCGACCACGACGTCGTCCCGAGCCTCGTCCACGGGGACCTGTGGGCCGGCAACGTCGTCGGCGGCGAGTACCTGATCGACCCGGCCGTCCACCACGCCGACCGCGAGCTCGACCTCGCCTTCGCCCGGTTCTTCGGGGGGATCCCGCCGGCGTTCTTCGCCGCCTACCAGGAGGCGTACCCGCTGGACGACGGGTGGGAGGAGCGGCTGCCCGCGCTGCAGCTGTTCCACGCGCTCGTCCACGTCGAGCAGGAGGGCGACGCCTACGTCCACACCGTCGTCGACCGGCTGGACGCGCTCGGCTGGTGACGGCACCGGTCGCGGCCTTCCGCTGCGACGCGGCCTGTGGCATGATCCGTACTGACTAGTCCTGTTGCGGTGGGGGGGTCAGGATGCGTCGATGGACGGTCGTTCTGCCGGGACTGCTCCTGGTCGGGTGCAGCGCGTCGTCGGCGGGTTCGCCGCCGACGGGTGCGGACGTGCAGTCGGCATCGCCCACCGTGGTCGCGTCGCCGACCGACGTGGAAGGAGCGCCGGCCGCCGAGGACGAGGTCGGACCCGCCGCTGCGACGGAACCACTCGGTACCTGCCCGGACCCGGGCGATCCCCAGCTGCCCGACGACGTGCTGGCTGGTGAGGACGTCGAGGTCGGCCGGACGCCGGTGGGTGCCCCGCTGTTCTGGCTGGAGGTGCATGACGAGGGCGTCGTCGCGACCGACTTCGAGACGGGCGTGCACCACATCGTGGACGGGCAGGTCTCGACGGTGCCGCACGAGCTCGATGACGCGGGACTGGTGCTGCGCCTCGACGACCGCCTGTGGCTGACGGACCTCCATGGGGGACAGCACGAGCGCCTGGTCACCCTCGACCTCGAGACGGGCGGCGTCCTCGACGAGCGCCCGGTGACGTTCGACTTCCCCTACTTCTGGGGCGAGCGGATCATGGGAGGAACCGTCGACGCGACGACCATCGCCTGGATCGACATGGCCAGTGGCGCCACGTTCGAGGTGGCGCTCGAGGGGCAGCACCGTGCCGTGCTCCCCGTGGGTGGGCACCTGATGACGTTGCTCCAGGACTCGGCCGGAGAGCATCACTTCGCCGCCATCGACGCCGCGACCGCCGAGGTCGTGGCTGTCGGGAGCCCCGACGAGCGGCTGGCGGGCGGCTACGTGGCTCCCCTCGGGGAGGACTGTCTGGTGCTCGCGAGCCCGGTCACGGTCGACTCGCCGACGACGATCACGCTCGTCGAGGTGCCGGGTGGCGTCGTGGCCGACACCTTCGAGATCCCGATGATGTCGGACTTCTACAACCTGTTGACCGTCGGTGACACGGTCTGGGCATCCGGGTTCGCCGCCGGTCGACCGCGGATGCTGCGGGTGGACCTCGCCACGGGCACCGTGGCACCGCCCATCGAGTGGCCTCGCGCCGGGCAGCCGCACATGGCAGTGGACAGCGAGCACGCCTGGTTCACCCACGGCAAGGAGCTCGTGGCCGTGCCGGTCACGTACGGGGACGGGGCGGCGTGACCGGGCGCGGGACCGCCCAGCCCTGGTGGCGGCGTCACCCCCCGGCGACGGACGGGACGAAGGCCATCGTGCCGCCGGGGCGCACCGGCGCTGCCTCGGCGAGTCGCGTCCGGCGACCGTCGACGGCACACAGCACGTTCGGACGCAGGCCGCCGGCGTCGTCGAGGAGATGGGGGCGGACCCCCGGGTGACGCTCGAGCAGTGCGTCGAGCACCTCGAGGGTGGTGCCACCCGCCACCTCGACGTGGTGCGGGACGCCGGTCGCCTGGCAGACCAGCCGCGGCAGCGTCACGGTGACGACCGGCACCTCAGCCACCCCGGACCTCGACGGCGTTGATGCGCGGGAACGTGCTCGGCAGGCGGGTCCACGAGTCGCCGGTGTCGCGGCTGAGCCAGACGTCGCCGCTGGTCGTGCCGAGGGCGACCGTGCCCTGCTGGTCGGTGGCCATGGCGCCGCGCAGGACCCCGGTGAACGTCGGTGCCTCGGGCCAGCCGGTGCCCGCGACCTGCCAGGTGTCGCCGTCGTCGTCGCTGGACCACGCGGCGAAGCGGCCGCCGACCGGGACCCGGTTGGCGTCGGCCTCGAGCGGCACGACGAACAGCCGGCCGGACGCGTGGTCCCGCACGATCGGGAAGCCGAACCCGTCCTCGTTGGGCAGCGACCCGTCGATGCGCTCCCAGCGGTCACCGCCGTCGTCGGTGCGGTAGACGCCCTTGTGGTCCTGTCGCCAGATCCGGTCCGGGTCGTCGGGGTCGTGCGCGACGGCGTGGACGCACCAGCCGGTGGCCGCGGCGCCCTCGCTCGGGTCGACGGCCGGGACGACGCCCTCGTCGGCATGGTGGAACGTGGCGCCGCCGTCCTCGGACCGCAGCACCCCGACGGACGAGATCGCGACCCACAGCCGCTCACCGCCGTCGTCGAGCACGTGGTGGGCGCAGAGCCCACCGAGTCCCGGCTGCCAGTCCGCCCGGGTCGCGTGCTCGTTCAGGCCGTCGACCGGCTCCCACCGGGCGAGGTCGGTGGAGCGGAAGATCCCGGCGTGCGCGACGCCGGCGTAGACGGTCCCCGCGGTCGTGTGGAACGTCCAGACCTGCTCGAGCACGCGGCCGTGGTCGTCGCCGAGGTGGTCCCACGACGGGCCGCCCACCTGCTCCCACGTGGTGAGGTCCTCGCTGGCGTGCACCGACGTGCCGAACCAGTTCGACCCGACGGCGAGCAGGGCGCGTCCGTCCGGTGCGCGGCCGAACGCGGTGACCCGCCACCCGGGCTGGAGCGGACCGGCGACGGTCCAGTCCTCGCCGTCGGCGCGCAGCACGTACGCACCCTTCTCCGTCCCGACCATGATCGTCGTCATCGCCGTCTCCCGTCCGCCGGGACGGACCCTAGGTCGGGTCGACCCGCTCGAGGAGGCGGTCGAGCTTCGCGTCGAGGGCGGCCAGCGACGGCGCTCCGGTCTGCGCCGGACCGGTGCCGACGCCACGCAGCAGCACGCCCAGCAGCTCGTCGGCAGCCCCGGCCAGGTCGGTGTCGCGACCGGTCACGGCGCGGCCGACCAGCAGGTGCTCGGCGGTGCCGAAGAACACGTCACGCACCAACCAGGTCGGGACGTCGTCGCGGACGTCCCCGGTCGCGACCAGGTCCTGCACCAGCCGTTCGAAGCGGCGCGTCACGCGGCGGTTGCACGTGGCGAACGCCGCAACCACCTCCGGGTCGTGCCCGCTGCGGCCGTGGCGCTGGAACTCGGCGACGAGGTCGAGGTCGGCGGTCATGCGGTGCAGCCAGAACCGGGCGAGGGCCTCGAGGCGGGCGCGTGGGGTGTCGGCCCCGGTCACGACCTCGTCGAGGTCGGCGACGAGCGTCGCGTAGTAGTCCTCCATGACGGCAACGAGCAGCCCGGCCTTGGTCCCGAAGTGGAACCACACGGTGGCCTCGGCGACACCGGCCGCCTCGCCGACGGCGCCGCCGCGCATGCCCTCCAGCCCGTGCTCGGCCAGCTGCGCCGCTGCGGCAGCGAGCACGGCCGCGCGGGTGCGGTCGCCCCGCGTCGCGGGGGCGTCGGTGGCGGTCACGGCCGTCCCGTCTGCATTGACATCACGCATCAGTTCTAGTTGAGTCACACTCAGGTGGCAAGGAGGGTGCCCGGTGCCGGTCTTCACGTCGCGGGTCGACCCCGCCAGCGAGGAGTTCGCGGCCAACCGCGCGGCGATGCTCGAGCTGGTCGACAAGGTGCGCGGCCTCGAGCAGCGGGCCGAGGACGCGTCCGAGTCGCGACGGGGGAGGTTCGAGGCGCGCGGGCAGCTGACGCCGCGCCAGCGGGTCGCGCACCTGCTCGACCCCGGCGCCCCGTTCCTCGAGCTCGGCAACCTGCGCGGCTACCTCGTGGACGACGACAACCCCGAGACGTCGTTGCCGGGCGGGTCGTCGATCGTCGGCATCGGCTTCGTGGCGGGGACGCGCGTGATGGTGGCGGCGGCCGACAGCGGCATCAACGCCGGCGCCGTCACCAACGCCGGCCTGCAGAAGACGCTGCGGGCGCAGGACATCGCGCTCGAGAACCGTCTCCCGATGATCAACCTCTCGGAGTCGGCGGGTGCGAACCTGCTGCAGTACCGCGTCGAGATGTGGTCCGAGGGCGGTCGCAGCTTCGCGAACATGGCCAGGAACTCCGCGGCCGGCCTGCCGGTGATCACGGTGCTGCACGGCAGCGGCACCGCAGGCGGCGCGTACGTGCCGGGCATGTCCGACGTCGTCATCGCCGTGCGTGAGCGCGGGATGGCGTTCCTGGCCGGGCCGCCGCTCCTCAAGGCCGCCACGGGTGAGGTCGCCGAGGAGCAGGAGCTCGGCGGGGTCGAGATGCACAGCACCGTCAGCGGCCTGGTCGACCACGTGGCCGAGGACGACCGCGACGCGATCCGGATCTGCCGCGAGGTCGTGGCCGCGATGCGCTGGGGCGACGACTGGGTGCCGGCCGTCGTCGACGGCCCGACCGGCTTCGACGAGCCGGTGTACGACCCCGACGAGCTGTGCGGCGTCGTCCCGGTCGACGCGTCCCGGGCCTACGACGTGCGGGAGGTCGTGGCCCGGGTCGTCGACGGGTCGCGGTTCGTCGACTTCAAGCCCGCCTACGGGCCGGCCACCGTCTGCCTCGAGGCGGAGGTGCACGGCCGTCCCGTCGGGATCATCGGCAACAACGGCCCGATCGACAACGCCGGCGCCACGAAGGCCACGCACTTCATCCAGCGCATGTGCCAGCTGGGGACGCCGCTCGTGTTCCTGCAGAACATCACCGGCTACATGGTCGGGGTCGAGGCCGAGCGCGGCGGGATGATCAAGCACGGCAGCAAGATGATCCAGGCCGTGGCGACCGCGACCGTGCCGAAGTTCACGTTCCTCATCGGCGCGTCGTACGGCGCCGGCAACTACGGGATGGCCGGTCAGGGCTACGACCCGCGGTTCCTCTTCCAGTGGCCGAACGCTCGCTCCGGCGTCATGGGGGCGCAGCAGGCGGCGACGACGATGCGGATCGTCGCCGAGCAGCGCGCCGAACGGAAGGGCGAGGAGCTCAACGAGGAGTTCGTCCAGGGCTTCATCGACCACATCGTCGGGCTGTACGAGGCGCAGGAGCACGCCTGGGTCACCAGCGGCCGCGGGATGGACGACGGCGTCATCGACCCGCGCGACACCCGCGCCGTGCTCGGGTTCCTGCTCGCCACGGTCGCCGAGGCCGACGCGGCGACGCCCAACCCCGTCCAGTTCGGAGTCGCCCGCCCATGACGACTCCTCGGTTCGACGCAGTCCTCGTCGCCAATCGCGGCGAGATCGCCGTGCGCGTGATCCGGTCCGCTCGCGCCGCTGGGTACCGCACCGTCGCGGTGTACTCGGACGCCGATGCCGACGCGCCGCACGTCCACGCGGCCGACGAGGCAGTCCGCATCGGGCCGGCGCCGTCGGCGCAGAGCTACCTCGACGTCGACGCGGTCCTCGACGCGGCCCGTCGCACCGGCGCGCGGGCGATCCACCCGGGCTACGGCTTCCTCTCCGAGAACGCGGCGTTCGCCCGCGCCTGTCGCGACGCGGGGCTGGTCTTCGTCGGTCCCTCGCCGGAGGCCATCGAGGTCATGGGCGACAAGGCCCGGGCGAAGCAGCGGATGGCCGACGCCGGCGTCCCCGTGCTCGAGGGCTACCAGGGGGAGGACCAGTCCGACGAGACGCTCCGGGCAGAGGCCGAGCGCATCGGCGTGCCGCTGCTGGTCAAGGCCAGTGCCGGCGGTGGCGGCAAGGGCATGCGTCTCGTCGAGGACCTCGCGGCTCTGGACGACGCGATCGCCGGCGCCCGCCGTGAGGCGGCAGCGAGCTTCGGGGACGACACGCTGCTGCTCGAGAAGGCACTGGTGCGACCCCGTCACGTCGAGGTGCAGGTCCTCGCTGACGAGCACGGCACGACGCTCGCGCTCGGCGAGCGCGACTGCTCGGTCCAGCGTCGCCACCAGAAGGTCGTCGAGGAGGCACCGAGCCCGGCGGTGGACGCCGACCTGCGCGCCCGGATGCAGGAGGCCGCCGTCGCCGTCGCCCGAGAGGTGGACTACACGAACGCCGGCACCGTCGAGTTCCTCCTCTCCGAGGACCCCACCGCCAGCGGCCTACCAGCCGACGAGCCGTTCGCCTTCCTCGAGATGAACACGCGGCTCCAGGTCGAGCACCCGGTGACCGAGCTCGTCACCGGCCTCGACCTCGTGGACCTGCAGCTGCGGGTGGCGCAGGGCGAGCACCTGCCGCTGGCACAGCGGGACGTGGCGCTGGACGGCCACGCGATCGAGGTGCGGCTCTACGCCGAGGACGCCCGCCGGGACTACCTGCCGCAGACCGGGACGGTCGTGGCCTGGGACCCGGCGCACGGGGCCGGCCTGCGACTGGACAGCGGCGTGACCGCCGGGAGCGAGGTCACGGCGACCTACGACCCGATGCTCGCCAAGGTCATCGCGCACGGGGCCGACCGCGGCGAGGCACGCCGGCGACTCGCCGACGCGTTGGACCGCCTCGTCTGCCTCGGTGTGACGACGAACCGGACGTTCCTCGCCGAGGTGCTGCGAGACGAGCGCTTCGCCGCCGGCGCGGCGACCACGGCGTTCCTCGACGACTTCACGCACGCGGACCGTGACGACGTCGCGGACGCGGCGGTGGTCGCGGCGTGGCTGCACCTGTCGCGGGAGGCAGGTGCAGCCCGTCGCGCCCCGGGTCTGGCGGGCTGGACGAACGCCCGACGCGTGCGTGCGCCACAGCGCCTGGCGGGGGTCGCCGACGAGCCGCTCGACGTCGAGGTGGTCCGCGACCGCGACGGCTGCCGGGTCGTCGTCGATGACAGAACGTTCGTCGTGGACGGCACCCCGGACGCGCTGCGCGTCGACGGTCGCCGGGTCGACCTGGACGCGGTCGCGGTCGGCCGCGACCGGGTGCTGGCCCGTCTGCCGCACCGGGACCTCGACGTGCGCGACGTGCTGCTCGCGCCCCCCGACGCGCTCGGGGCGGCCGGTGCAGGCGTCCTCGTCGCGCCGATGCACGGCGTGGTCACGGCCGCCGAGGTCGCCGTGGGTGACCGCGTCGAGGTCGGCGACCGCGTCGTCGCGATCGAGGCCATGAAGATGGAGCACCTGCTCGTCGCGGACGTCGCGGGCACGGTCGTCGAGGTGGCGAGCGTGGGCAGCCAGGTGGCGACCGACGCGGTGCTGGCCCGCATCGAGCCGGACGACGCCGACGCGTAGTTGGCATCCTGTCCGGCATGGACACGCTCTGGTACGTCAGCTACGGCTCGAACCTGTTCGCCGAGCGGTTCCGGTGCTACCTCACCGGTGGGCGGGCCCCGGGGGCGCGGTGGACCAACCCCGGGGCGCGCGACCCGTCACCACCCACGGGGGACCGGCGGGTCGACCTCGACCACGCGCTGGTGTTCGGCGGGCCCAGCCACACCTGGGACGGCGGCCCCGCCTACCTCGACCTCGTGACGCCGGGCCACAGCGTCGGCCGCGGGTGGCGGATCACCCGGGAGCAGTTCGACGACCTCGTCGCGCAGGAGAACAAGCTCGCTCCCGGCGCGGTCGCCACGAGTGACGCGCTGTTCGCGGAGGGCGGCGTCGTCCTGCCCGGGGCTCGCTACGGCCGCGTCGTGCCCCTGCCGCCGATCGGCGGCGAGGTCGCCGTCACGTTCACCTACATCGACCGTCCACACGAGCGGGCCCCGGACCCGCGCTACCTCGCCCTGCTGCAGGCCGGCCTCGAGGAGCTCGGGCTGGCAGCGGGCGAGGCGCGAGCGCTCCTGCGCTCGCAGCCACAGCTCGCCGACCACTGACCGCAAGCGTCCGCTCACGAGGCGCACGTCCGACGACCGACCATCGACACGGCGTCAGGTCCGGACTTGACTGCTTCGGGTTGCAACCAGGGGAGCCACGACGATGATCCACGCCAGCCCGTTGCCCGAGGTCGAGATCCCGGCGGTACCGCTGCCGGACTACGTGCTCGAGCGGGCGGAAGAGCTGGGGGACAAGCCGGCGCTGATCGACGGCACGACCGGCCGCACGCTGCGCTACGGCGAGCTCGCGCAGGGCGTGGCCGCGTTGGCCGGCGGGCTCCGCGAGCGCGGCTTCGGGCCCGGCCACGTCCTGGCGATGCTGGCGCCGAACCTGCCCGAGTACGCGGTGGTGTTCCACGGCGTCGCTCGTGCCGGCGGCACGATCACGACGATCAACCCGACCTACACCGCCCACGAGGTCCAGCACCAGCTCGAGGACGCCGGGGCGACGATCCTCGTGACGATCGGGATGTTCCTCGAGACGGCACGCGAGGCCGCAGTGGGCACGAAGGTCGAGACGATCGTCACGATCGACCCGGTCGACGGCGTCGGCAACCTGCGTGACCTGTTCGGGGCGCCGCTGACCGAGCAGGTGCCGGTCGACCTCGAGCAGGACACGGTCGTCATGCCGTACTCGTCGGGCACGACCGGGTTGTCCAAGGGCGTGATGCTGACCCATCGCAACCTGGTCGCCAACATCGCCCAGACGCTGGCGCCCGCCGAGATCACCGAGGACGAGACGTTCGTCGCGGTCCTGCCCTTCTTCCACATCTACGGGATGCAGGTCCTGATGAACTGTGGGCTGCGGGCCGGCGGCACGATCGTGACCCTGCCGCGCTTCGAGCTGGAGCAGTTCCTCACGGTCCACCAGGACTACGGCGTCACGCGCTCGTTCGTCGCGCCACCGATCGTCGTCGCGCTCGCCAAGCACCCGCTCGTCGACCGCTTCGACATGTCCGCGCTGGAGCAGGTCTTCTCCGGCGCGGCCCCGCTGTCGGGCGAGCTCGCGCTCGAGGCGGGGGAGCGCCTCGGCTGCGAGGTCGTGCAGGGCTACGGCATGACCGAGCTCTCACCGGTCAGCCACCTCACCCCGGTCGGCTGGTTCAAGCCGGGCTCCGTCGGCGTGACGGCGCCCAACACCGAGACCGCCATCGTCGACATCGAGACCGGCGAGTTCCTCGGCACCGACCAGGAGGGCGAGGTCTGGGTCCGCGGCCCGCAGGTGATGAAGGGCTACCTCAACCAGGAGGACGCCACCGCCGCGACGGTCGACGCCGACGGCTGGTTGCACACGGGCGACGTCGGGATGGTCGACGAGGACGGGCACCTCTACATCACCGACCGGCTCAAGGAGCTGATCAAGTACAAGGGCTTCCAGGTCCCGCCCGCCGAGCTCGAGGCCGTGCTGCTGACCCACCCGGCCGTCGCCGACGCCGCCGTCATCGGCCGGCCGGACGAGGAGGCGGGCGAGGTCCCGATCGGCTTCGTGGTCGCCAAGGACGGCCAGGAACCGTCCGCCGACGAGATCATGGCCTTCGTGGCCGAGGAGGTCGCCCACTACAAGCAGCTGGCCGACCTCACGTTCCTCGACGAGATCCCGAAGAGCGCGAGCGGCAAGATCCTGCGCCGCGTCCTGCGCGACCAGCACCTGGGCTGACGGTCAGGCCGGCGCGCCGTCCACGACGAGGTCGAGCGCCTCGTCGAGGAAGCCGACCATGCCGGCGACGGGCAACGCCTCGCGCAGCGGGTCGCCGTACCGCCACGCGACCTGCTCGACCGTTCGGTCGCCGACGGTGACGTCCCAGTAGTCGGTGACCGTGCCCTTGTAGGGGCACGACGTGCGCAGCTCGATCGGTGTCAGCATGTCGAGGGCCACGTCCTCGCTCGGGAGGTACCAACGGGTCCGCAGCCCGGTCTCGAACAGCAGGGTGGGGCGCGCCGACTCGGCCAGGAGGGTGCCGTCCAGCTCGATGCGGACGTGGTGCGACGACGGCAGCGCGTCGACCCGGACGTACGGGGAACGGGGATGGGCGAGGAGCGGCTCGTCCTCCTCGAACCAGGCGTCGAAGGCGTCCCAGTCGAGCCGCCACCAGCCCGCCATCCCGTCCAGGGGCGTGTCGTCGCCGAGCCGCCGTGCGCCGCCCGCGACGCGGGCGTCCCCGACGTGGAGCGTGTGGAGGTGGACCGTGCCCTGCGGCGTTGCCTCGGTCCCCGTCTCCTCACCGACGAGGTGCCCCGGCACGGCGTCGGGTGGCAGGTGGAAGTGCGGCCACCACGCGTGCTCCCACACGTAGTGGGCACGCAGCGTGTCGACGACCGTCTCGGACCCGACCACCGCGCGCACGCGCCGGGGGACCGGCTCGACCTGGTTGCGGGTCGTCAGCATTCGGGGGTGGTCGCGCACGTCTCGGGCTCCTGGTGGGCTCCGGTGCAGGCTGCCACACCACGTGGTCCCGCTGGGGCATGCTGCCGGGGGCCGCGGCGGGAGGTCAGCGGGTGCGGCGCATCCTCACGGCAGCAGCGTGCGTCGTCGCGCTGGCCGGGTGTGGC
>JBFKQZ010000069.1:0-12696 GCA_041627475.1 Nitriliruptoraceae bacterium
ACACGGTGCTGCGCCACGGTCAGCAGCGCCCGGGTCCGTTCGAGGTAGCCGGCGAGGAACACCACCAGCGTGAGCTTCGCGACCTCACCGGGCTGGAAGCGCAGCGGTCCGAGGTCGATCCACAGGCGCGCGCCGTTCACTTCACGCCCGATCACGGGCAGCAGCGGGAGCACCAGCAGGACGAGCGTCAGCAGGCCGAAGGTGTACGACAGCCTCGTCAGGACCGTGTGGTCGCGCACCAGCGCGAGCGTGACCGTGAAGCAGGCGAGACCCAGCGCGGTCCAGACGAGCTGGCTGATCGCGAACGACGTGCCCTGGGCCAGGTCGATCCGGCGGATCAGGACCAGGCCGATCCCGTTGAGCAGCACCAGCAGCGGCAGGATGATGGGGTCCGCCCGCGGGGCCAGGAGCCGCACCATCGCGTGGACGCCGGCGACGAGGCCGGCCAGCACGAGCAGCGGCGCGAGCGCGACCGGCCACGGATCGTCCGGCACGGCGAGCAGCAGCAGCGTGCCGGCGGCCAGCACGATGACGACCGCGAACGTGAGGAGCTGCCGTTCGATGCGCCGTGGCGCCGTGGACGCCGTCGCGGGCAGGCCGGTCACGGCGCCGTCGTCTCGTCGGCGTCGTCGGTCGGGCTCGGGTCGTCGTCCGGCGTGCTGTTGCCCTCGGCCTCGCCCGCCGCACGGATCGAGTCGACGATGTTGCGGGCGTCGCGCCGGTCGACGGCGGGGATGCCCTGCTCGAGCAGCGGCTGCTGGAACTCCGGGACGTCCTCGACGCGCAGCGCCGTCTCCTCGACGACCCACGACAGCTCGATCGGGCCCAGTGAGGCTGGGACGCCCTGGTAGATCGCGACGAGCTGCTGGTCGAGGCCGACGTAGTAGGAACGGGACAGGAGCCAGCGGCCACCACCGAGCAGCAGGCCCAGCACGACGGCGACACCGATCGCGATGCTCGCCAGCCGGCGACGTCGCGCGATCGGGTCCACCACGACGGACTCGTCAGGGCCGGGACCCGGCAGGATCCGCGCGGGACCGGCGTCGCTGTCGGGGCGGATCACCAGCGGGTCACGGCGCGGCGGTTCCTCGGGCAGGTCCGAGACCATCGTCAGCAGGACCGCGGTGATGTTGTCGGGGCCGCCGGCCTCGTTGGCCGCCTCGACCAGCTCGGTGACGGTCTCCTCGGGGGTGAGGTCCGAGGTCAGCAGGTCGGCGATGTGGTCGTCGTCGACGACGCCGGACAGCCCGTCGCTGCAGAGCAGGACCGCGTCGCCCGAGGCGAGGTCGAGGGTCTCGAGGTCGATCTCGACCTCGGTGCTGGTGCCGATCGCGCGGGTCACGACCGAGCGGTGCGGGTGGATCGCCGCCTCGGCCTCGGTGATCGAGCCGTCGTCGATCAGCTGCTGGACGAACGTGTGGTCGCGTGTCAGCTGGGTGACCCGGCCCTGCCGCAGCAGGTAGGCGCGGGAGTCACCGACGTGGGCGACGTGCAGGCGGCGCCCCTCGAACAGCGCAGCGGTCAGGGTCGTGCCCATGCCCTGGAGCGTGTCGTCGTGCTCGGCGGCCTCGACGACGACGCGGTTGGCCTCGACGACCGCGTCCTCGAGCGCCTTGCGGGCCTGCTGGTCGTCGCCGAAGACCCGACCGTCGAGGCCCGCGATCGGTTCGAGTGCCAGTGCCGACGCGACCTCGCCCGCGGCGTGGCCACCCATGCCGTCGGCCACCGCGAAGACCGAGTCGCCGACGTGCATGGCGTCCTCGTTGCCCCTGCGGACCTGGCCGACGTCGGTGAGGCCGGCGGCGTGGAGGCGGATCATCGGCGCACCTCCAGCCGGGTCTTGCCGAGCTGGAGCTGGTCGCCCGCGGCGACGACGGTCGGTGCGATCACCTTCTGGCCGTTGAGGTAGGTGCCGTTGGTCGACCCGAGGTCGCGGACACGCCACTGGCCCTCGACCCGGACCAGCTCTGCGTGCTCGTCGGAGACGTAGTCGTCCTCGAGCCGCTGGTCGACGTGGCTGGCGCGGCCGAACACGAGCCGCTCGCCGTCGAGCGTGACCGTGTGCGGTGCGCCGTGGACCGGGTGCAGGACGAGTTCGGTCGGCAGCTGCCGCGGCGTCTGCCGGCGCTCGGGCTGCGCGACGGCCGGGCGGGGCGCGGCGGTGGCCACCGCGGGTGTCCGGTCACCGAGGTCGGCGGCGATGACGCGCACGACCCGCCACAGGAACACGTAGAGCAGGACGAGCAGCAGCAGCTTGCCGAGGGTGAGCAGGGCGACGGGCATGTCAGTGCTCGACGAACTCGAGCGCGGCGTCGCCAAGGGTCACCCGGTCGCCGTCCTGCAGCGGGTGCTCGGCAGCGGCGCGCCCGTTGACACGGGTCCCGTTGGTGGAGTTGAGGTCCACGACCCACCAGCCCTCGTCACGTCGGACGAAGGCAGCGTGTTCGCGGCTGACGGTGGCGTCGTCCAGCGAGATGGTGCAGGTCGGAGCGCGGCCGGCCACGACACGGCCATGGAGCTCGACCTCGTGGTCCTGGCCGCCGCTGACCACCCGCAGCCGTGCGGTCGCCGACGAGGTGGCGGCACCGAGCACCTGGGTCTGGTCCGCGCTGCGGACCGCGGCCCGCGCTGCGGGTGCGGGGGTCGGCGCCGGCGCCGGGTCGGGGCTCTCGACCGACTCGATCCGGCCGGTCAGCTTGTACTTGCCGACCGGCGGCTCGTCGGACTTCTCGACGCGGACGACGACCGGGCCCCGGAGGATCCAGCCGCGCTCGTCGGCGGTCCCGACGACGACGCTCGCGAGCTCACCGGCGAGGTCCACGCCGAGCTTCGTCAGCCGCTCGTGGTCCTTGGGGTGGATCCAGAAGCGGTAGACGTTCGGCACCACGACGCCGTCGGTGGCGACGGTCTGGGTGTCGCGCGCGTACGCCTGGAGGCCCTTCGCCATCTCGATCGGCTGGAGGCCCGAGGTGAAGAGCCGCGCGAAGAAGCCCTCGACGGCGCCCTCGAGGCGACGTTCGAAGTCCTGCAGGACGCCCATTCGAGCCCTCGCTGGTCTGCGGCCGGATGTGGTCGCGGGCGGGGCGACCGTACCGGCGGCGCGGTGCAGGACGCGTGTGGCGTCCGCGCGGCCGGGGGTGCACGGCCGTGCTCGCGTTGGCGCTCCCGCTGGGCGCCGCTACGCTCATCGACCGCCCGGGCGGGTGGCGGAATTGGCAGACGCGCACGGTTCAGGTCCGTGTGTCCGTAAGGACATGGGGGTTCAAGTCCCCCCTCGCCCACCACACATGAAGGCCCCGCAGCACTGCGGGGCCTTCGTCGTTGCCGGGACTAGCGACGCGTCTCGCCCCGGGCACGGGTGCAGGGCCCGATGCTTTTCCCTGCGCCAGCATTGTCTGGGTCAGGTCGTGACGGTCGCCGTCTCTCGCGGCCTCTCAGGTGGGGACCCTTTCGGGCTGCCACCTCCCGTGCTTCTTCGAGCCCTGCCGGTCCATTCTGCCGATTCGCGGCACCGCTGCCGAGGGCCCAAGGTCCCGACCCGGGGAGCGGACGTGCGAACGGCCCCGGGACGAGCCCGGGCCGTTCGACGGAGGTCGCTCAGAATCGACCGGGCAGGACGCAGATGCCGCCCGGCTGCCACTCGGGTCGGGCCGGCCGCGCGGGCAGCACGGTGGGGAGCAGCTCAGCGGTGCGGTCGATGCGGGCGGTGAGCGACACGTCCGTGGTCGCGCGAGCGGGAGCTGCCGCGGTCGTGCCGGCCGCTTCGGCCTCCCGGAGTGCCGGGATGTCGAGCACCTCGAAGCCTCGCGCCATGTCGGCGATCGTGACGTAGCCGCCGTAGTAGTGCGCCGAGTACATCACCGACTCCTCGTCGGGGCGGTACGCGGCGAGCAGCTCCGGTCGCATCGGGTCGCTGATGTCGTGTGCCGTCATCCCGCCCGCGAACCACGACGACACGACGATGTCGGTCCCGGGCACGAAGTTGTAGTTGTGCGCGGCGCACCACGACTGGGTCCACCCCGCGTACGTGCCGGGGCCCGTGTCGCTCTGGGGCGGCGAGATGCGGCCGGCGAGGACCGGCACGGTCGGCACGGTGATGTCGTAGACCCACAGCGAGCCGTAGAGGTCCACGGCCTCGCCCTGGCAGGTGTGGAACCCGAAGGCCTCGTCGTTGATGACGAGCTTCGTGCCGTCGGGGCTCACGACCGCGTTGTGGGCGAACTGGATCGCCGGGTTCACGATCGTGCCGACGACCGCCGGCTGCGTGATCCGCTCCCCGCGCAGGTCCCAGACCTGGATCTCGCCGAGTCCGGCGCAGTACGCGTAGTCACCGTCCGTGGTGAACCCCAGGTCGTGGCACCCGCTCACGTTGTGCTGGAAGCTGGTGACCACCCGCAGGTCCGCCGGGTTGCTGGCGTCGACGATCGCCGTGGGGCTGACCTGGCGGTTGCCGGACGTCCGGGTCCCGTTCGCAAGTCCACCGGGCAGGACGAAGATGTAGGGACGGGTCGGGTGGGGCATCGCCGTGTGCGCCGAGGAGTGGCCGACGGCGTCGACGATCCGCGGACGCGTCGGGTCGCTCACGTCGACCAGCGCCAGCCCGTTGAGCGCCCCGTACCCCGACGACTTCTCGCTGGCCGGGTCGAACTGGATGATCTCCTTCGTGCAGAGGTTCCCGTGGTGGGCCATCAGCACGAAGTCGCCCTCGAACACCTCGGGGTCGAGGGTGCGGACGTAGTTGTCGGTCCCCGGGCAGGCCAGCGCGCCGACCTCGGTGAACTGCGCCGTGGTGTCGTCCCCGACGAGGTCGAACACGCGCAGCCCGCCCTGCTGGCCGGGGGCCACGTTCGTCCGGTTGTACTTGCCGTTGGTCTGTCCGACGTAGGCGTAGCGCCCGTCGAAGTCGATCTCGGTGGCTCCGGTGAACCGGGTGGCGGCCACGACCCGGCCGTCGCCCACCTGGAGGTCGGACGGTGTGGGGACGGGTGCGAACGCGGCGGCAGACGCCGCGAGGAGGGAGGCGGCGGCAACCGCCTTGATGCGGTGGACGGACATGGCGCACTCCTGCGCAGAAGGAATCCCCACTGATTCGACGAGCGGGGCGGTCCTTCCTCCTGCTCCCCCGCATCGTGCGCGCAGCGATGCGCCGTCGCGGCCGGCCGGCGTGGCAGGCTGGTCGTCTCCCGACGTCCCGAGGTCGCCGTGCACCGCGCAGGTCGCTCCTACACCCGTCACGCCGACGAGCTCGACGGCGAGCAGTTCGACGTCGTCGTCATCGGTTCGGGGATCGGTGGCCTCACCACCGCCGTCCTGCTGGCGAAGCACGCGGGGAAGCGCGTGCTGGTGCTCGAGCAGCACTACGTCGCCGGTGGCTTCACGCACTCGTTCGCCCGACCCGACTACGACTGGGACGTCGGCATCCACTACCTCGGTGGTGAGCTGCTCCTCGACCGGCACCCGAGTCGCCGCCTGTTCGACGAGCTGACCGGTGGTGCCGTCGAGTTCGCCGACATGGGCGAGGTCGTGGACCGCATCGTCATCGGTGACGACGTCTACGACTACCGGGCCGGGGTGACGGCGTGGAAGCAGCAGATGATCGCGTACTTCCCGGATCAGGCCGACGCGATCACCCGGTACGTCGACCTGGTCAAGCAGGTCAGCGCCAGCACCCAGAAGTACGCGCTGAGCAAGGTCGTGCCCGGTGGGCCGGGCGGCCTCGCTGGGGCTCGGCTCGGGCGCGACTTCGTGGGGCTGGCGTCCCGGACGACCGCCGACGTCCTCGCCGAGGTGACCGCCGACACGCGGCTGCGCGCCGTGCTCGCGGGCCAGTTCGGTGACTACGGCCTGCCGCCGGGCCGCTCCAGCTTCGCGATGCACGCGCTTGTGACCAACCACTACTTCCGCGGCGGCTGCTACCCGGTCGGTGGTGCCTCGGTCATCCCGGCGGCGGCGGAACGGGTGCTGGAGGAGCACGGCGGCCGCGTGCTCGTCGGCGCCGAGGTCGCGGAGGTGCTCGTCCGGGACGGTCGTGCCGTCGGGGTGCGGATGGCCGACGGCCGCGAGGTCCCGGCGGGCGACGTGGTGTCCAACGCGGGTGTCTTCACGACGGTCGGCCTGCTCCCGGAGCCGGTGCGGGCGGAGCACGACCTCGACGCCCGGCTCGGGCAGGTCGAGCGCAGCGTCAGCCACCTCACGCTGTACGTCGGCCTCGACGCCTCCACCGAGGCGATGGGGCTGGAGAAGCCGAACCTCTGGCTCTACCCGTCCGAGGACCATGACCAGAACGTCGCGGCGTTCGAGGCCGACCCGTCGGCCCCGCTGCCGGTGGTCTACGCGTCGTTCCCCTCGGCGAAGGACCCCGACTTCGAGCGCCGCCACCCGGGGCGGTCGACGATCGACGTCATCACGCTGGCGCGCCACGAGTGGTTCAGCGAGTGGGACGGCACCCGCTGGCAGCGCCGCGGCGAGGACTACGAAGAGGTCAAGGCCGAACTGCGCGAGCGCCTGCTCGACGCGGTCGAGCCGTGGGTCCCCGCGCTCCGTGACCACCTCGACGTGGCCGAGCTGTCGACGCCCCTGACCACGGCCCACTTCGCCGGCTTCGCCCGCGGCGAGCTGTACGGCATCGGCCACACGCCCGACCGCTTCGCCCGGACCTGGCTGCGACCACGGACGCCCGTCGACAACCTGTGGCTCACCGGGGCCGACGTGTTCAGCGCCGGTGTCGTCGCGGCGATGTTCTCCGGGGCCATGACCGCCGCGGCGATGTCCGGTCCGCAGATGCTCGCGCGGACGCTGCGGGCGAAGCTGCCCATCTGACGGCGGGTGGTCTCACCGCACGACGCTGACGTCGTCGCCGTCGACGGTGACGACGACGGCCTCGCCCTTGCCGAGCGGCTCGACGGTGATGCCGGTGAGGCTGCGGACGGCGGCCTCGCTGGTGGGTGAGTGGCCCACGACGAGCGCACGCTCGCCGTCCTCGAGACGGTCCAGCGTGCGTCGCAGCGCGGCGGCCAGCCCGGCACCGTCCGCCTCGACGAGAGCGGGGGCGACGCGGGCGAAGTCGTCGAGGTGGCCGCTGCCGGTCTCCGCGTACGCGTCCCGCCACTCGTCCTCGCGGTCGCTGCGGAAGCCCTCGTCGACGACGACACCGCCGGGGACGGTCGCGCCGTGCCCGGCGAGCATGCAGGCGATCGACTGCGTCGCGCGCTGTGCGCCGGAGCTGACGGCCAGCGCGTAGGACCCGTCGAGCTCCTCCCGGCCGATGCGCAGGGCCGCGCTGACGCCGTCGGGCGACAGCACGTCCCCGTCGTTGTCGGTGTGCCGCCGGATCTCGAGGGTGATGGCCATGGCCGGGCTCCTGGATGGTCGCACCGGATACCTACCACTGTGGCTGCGGTCCACGGGCGCATGGACGAACGCACGGGGAGGGTGGGTAGTTTTATTTCCAACAACCCTCCCGACCGTAAGGCACCTCCCATGCAACGCAACCTGCTCTCACTCATCGGTTCGATGGCGATCGCGGCACTGGCCGCCGGCCCGGCCGGTGGCATTGCCCCGTTCGGCTGGCGCCACGGCGGCTGACGCCCGCGAGGCGTCCGGTTCGGTCAGGCGCTGGTGCAGACTTCGGGTCCGGCCCATGGGTCGTAGCCGTTGGCCGTGACTGCCGTCACGCAGAACGTGACGCTCACGCCGCCCTTCGCGGATCCGTCCGTTCGGAACGTGGCGGTGCCGTCCCCGCCGGTGGTGCGGCTGTGGTTCGGCTCGTCGAACGTCCCCCTGAAGTCACCGGTCACGCTCGCGTTCACAACGGGGTCGCCGTTGCCGTCCAGGATGGTGACGACGGCCTCGCCGGCCTTCACGCCCTTGCCGAGGTTGACGGTGCCCACGACCACCGAGGACACCTCGAGGGTCCCGCCACCGGTGTCGGGAGGTGTCGTCACCGTCACGACGTCGGACCAGGCCGAGGAGCCGGCGCCGTTGGTGGCGCGGACGCGGTACCAGTAGGACGATGCAGCGGTCAGGCCGCTGTCGGTGAACGCGGTCACGTCCGCACCGGTGGTGCCCACCAGGGCGAACGACACCCCGTCGAGCGAGCGCTCGACCTCGAACCCGGTCTCGTCGCTGGCGTTGTCGGTCCATGCGAGGTCGACCGACGTCGACGACGTCGCGCTCGCCGTCAGGTCGCTCGGAGCGCTCGGTGGCGTTCCGGGTGGTTCGGTGAACGTGAACCACAGGCTGTAGCCCCAGTCACCGGCCGGGTACGTGGGCTCGCCAACGCCGCCGACGACATCCATCCACGTCATCGCGCCCTGGTCCTCATGGGCCAGGACATGGCAGTGCATGATCGTCATGCCGTCGTACGCGGTCGTCGGGCTGAGGTCGAAGCGGACCGTGCAGTTGGCTGCGATGGTGTCGTAGTACTCGCCGGCCTCGAAGTCGCCGCAGTCCCGCGTCGGGGCGAAGTGGTAGATGTGGAGGTGGAACGGATGGTTCGTCGCGCCACGGATCGTCCACTCCTGCACCTCGTCATCGGCAGCGTGGAGGGTGAACGTCGGCGTGGTGATGTCGAACTTGGTCCCGTTGACGGTGCGCGCACCCATGCTGATGGACTCGGTGTGGACGTTCGTCGCATCACCCAGGGGCCGGAGGTAGTGCGGGCGTACGGCTGACCATGACGCATCGGCACCCGGGCTCGCCGTCGTGCTGCCCTGCGCGCCCGCGACCGCGACGGTCGCAACCGCTCGCCCGTCGACCTGCAGCTGTGCTGGGCCCGCGCACCGCACGGCCAGGTCGGCACGGGAGGCGCCGGTCAGCGCCACCTCGTTGGTCGGCAGGTCCTTCGGTGCGATCGTGCGCCACACCCCGTCGCGAGCGAGCAGCTTCGCCTCGCATGCGCCGTCGATCGAGACGGTCTTCATCCTGGCGTCGGCGTCGGCGAGCAGGACGCGCCAGTGCTGCCACGTGTCGGGCGGCATCGTGATCGTGCCGTCGACCGCACCGTTGACGGTCCAGCCGGCCGGCAGCGTCCCGGTGACGAGCTGGTCACCGCCGGTGCCGGCGGCCGCGGTGTCGAGGTGGGCGATCAGGACCTGGCGCTCCTCCATCGCGGCGACGTACGCCGGGATCCCGTCGTTGCTGTCATCGATGACGATCAGCCCGAGCCCGCCCGTCGACACCTGCAGGTACGTCGAGCCGTGGTGGTGGGCGTGATACCAGTAGGTCCCACCCATGTGGTCGCTCGGGATGTCGTAGACGTAGTCGCCGCCCTCGCCACCGGCGAACATGCGGGTCACGTCGTCACCGGCGCCCTCGCCAGAGATGTGCAGCCCGTGGGTGTGGATGTTCGTGACGTTGGGGTCCTTGAAGTCGTTGTGCACCGACGACGGCGCCTCGTAGTCGAGGAGGTTGCGGAACCGCACGACGTACGTCTGGCCGGGCGTCATGCGCAGCGTGGGGCCCGGGATCGAGAAGCAGCCGTTCTCCTGGCGGTAGGCCCGCGTCGTCAGGGTCCGGCCGTCGATGTCGAAGGTGGCCGCTCCGTACTCGAGCACGCCGAACCAGTGGTCGCCGCGGTCGGTCCAGGTGAAGTCGACGGGGTCCTCGATGGTCCCGTCGGGATTGCAGACGCCTGCGTCCGCCGCAGCGGGCGGCGGTGCCACGAGCCCTGCGGCGGTGACGGCCGCCACTGCTGCTGCGCTGGTGACGGCTGCCACCAGTCGTGCGGTTCCTCGTGCACGCATGACCGATCGATCCTCCACACAGGTGGTCGCTCCTGGTGGCCGCGGACCGACGACAGTCGACGCGGTCTGGTCGATCCGCGTCCACCGGCTGGACCCTACGACGGATCGAACCGTCCGGACACGGGCCAAGGTCCTCAGCAGTTCAGAGCCGCGGCCCGAGGCGTTCCCTCGCCATGCCGCGGGCGCCGAGCGTGACCATGCCGATCGCGACGACGCCAGCGACGACACCGACGAGCAGCAGCACCCAGGGGGACAGGAACAGGGCGCCGGAGACCTGTGACAGCAGCAGCGCGACGACCGGCAGCACGACGAGGCCACCGAGCTGGAAGGCCTCCTGCGTGGTGTCGACGCGGGCCGAGACCAGCGAGACCGCGCCGAGTGCCGCGGCCGCGAACATCGGCCCGACCCACAGCGTCATGACGGCGAACTCGGTCGTCGGCAGCACCAGGCGATCCAGCTGCAGTCCGATCGTGAGGTTGCCGATGAGCGCGTACACCGCTGCACCACCCACGCCGAGACCGAGCGCGGGCAGCCAGGCGGCGAGGAGCTTCGCGACGGCGATCTCGCGGTCGGTGATCGGGGTGAGCAGCAGCCCCTCGAGGGTCCCGCGCTCGCGTTCCCCGGCGATGCCGTCGGCGGCGAGCACCGACGCCATCAGCACGGGCACGAGGAGCACGATCGGCGTCAGCATGTAGGCCACGAGGAGGTAGGCGATCCGCTGCCCGGGGCTGCCCGGCAGGTTGAGCAGCTCGTCGTCGGGGAGCAGGCCGATGAACGGCTCGAGGTCGGAGTAGGCACCGGGCGCCGCGATCACGGGGAGCAGGCCCGCCAGGGCCGGCACGACGATGAGCAGCAGCACCGTGACCGCGACGGCCGGGACGACGACGGCCTTCGAGCCGGCGGCGACGCGGACGTCACGCCGCACCACGGCTCGCACTGCACGCCAGTTCATCGTCGACCCCCTGTCGGGGGTGGCAGCTGGTCGAGCCCGGGTGTCCGCCCGTTGCGCGCGTGCAGGTGGAGGTAGACGTCCTCGAGCGAGGTCTGCTCGCGCCGCGCCTCCAGCACCTCGACCCCGGCCTCGACGAGGGCGCGCACCACGGCTGCGGTGTCGCGGTCGTCGGCGATGACGACCTCCAGTCCCTCGGCCATGGGGGTGACGGGCCGGTCGAGACGCTGTCGGAGGACCGTGGCCGCACGATCGACGTCCGTCGGGGGCACCCGGACGTGCAGGCCGGCCTGACCGTGCTCGCTGCGCAGCTCGGCGGGTGTGCCTGCAGCAACGACACGACCCTGCTCGAGCACGACGACGCGGTCGCACAGCTGCTCGGCCTCGTTGAGGTCGTGCGTGCAGATGACGATCGTCCGGCGGTGGCCCCTGGCGAGGTCGGCGAGCAGGTCACGGACGCCACGGGCGGCGACGGGGTCCAGCGCACTCGTCGGCTCGTCGAGCAGCAGCACCTCGGGATCGCTGAGCAGGACGCGCGCGAGCGACAGTCGCTGCCGCATGCCTGTGGAGAAGCCGGTGACCTCCTCGTCGGCCCGGTCGGCCAGCTCGAACTGGTCGAGGGCATCCGCGATGCGGCGCTCGGTGTCGCCGGGCTCGATCCCGAACAGGTCGGCGGCGAAGCGGAGGTTCGCCGCAGCGGTCAGCCGTGCGTCGACGATGGGCTTGGCCGGCAGCACCCCGAGTTGACGGCGCACGGCCGGGCCGTCGACGGCAGGGTCCATCCCGAGGACACGGACCGCGCCGTCGCTCGGTGGCAGCACGCCAGCGATGGTCCGGACCGTCGTCGTCTTGCCGGCCCCGTTGTGACCGAGCAGACCCACGACCTCACCGGACCGGACGTGCAGGTCGACGCCCGCCAGCGCGGTCACGTCCCCGAATCGTCGCACGATGCCGTCGAGCGCGATGACCGGCGCGTCCACGGCAGCTCCTCGACGAGTGCGGCGACGGTACGGCGTGGGCTCGTGTCCCGACGGCCCCCGGGCGGACCTCGGGTCGACGAGGCCGTCGTGGCGTGCTTCGAGGCGGCCGCAGCCGTACCGACGGCCAGTTGAGGCGTGGGACGCTGATCGGTGGCTGCGTCGGGGTGCTTGGCGGGGCGCGCGCCCCGCATGGACGATCGGTCACTTGCGCGCGGCACACGCACAACCTGTCGAGGCGTCAGAAGATCACGCAGGGTCACCTCGGGCCACGGTTGTGCCCTGGCCTCGTCCCGCGGACTGCCCTCTCGGCCACAACGTGAGCGTTTGACGAGGACAAGCGCGCGATAAGCGCCAGTCGCCGTCACGCAGCGTGTCCAAGCGCCCGCAGGGGCGTGTCGAAGGTGTTTACGCACGCGCGTGAGATGTGGACGATGTGCGAAACGCCGCGCTCAGGAGCCCCTTCCGCGGCGATGTTTCGGGGACCGAGGAGCTTGCACATGTCGAGGACGTCACGTGGCCGTGAGGCCGTCGCTGTCACAGGACTCGTGGCGATGTTGTTGAGCGTGCTGAGCATCCTGCTGATCAGCACGGCTCCTGTGGCCGAGGCGGTGGCGGTCGACTACGCCACGGTCGACGGGCACGAGGCGCCGGTGCAGGGCAGGGACGGGAACAACAACGACCCGGAGTACTGGGAGAAGAAGTACGACCTGTCGTGCGTCAAGGACGATGCCATCGGGTCAGCGGGGGTCAAGGAGCTCGTTGCTGCCACGGACCACGACCTGATCGTCGTCAAGGCTGGTTCCGGCGACTACGCCAACACCCTCTTCTTCGACGTCGCGGCCGGCGAGACGGTCTGGGCCGACACCAACGGGGACTTCGCGCCGGGCGACAAGCTCGCCATCAGCCACGTCATCTTCTGCGACGGCGACTCGCCGGAGCAGCCGGAGCCGAAGATCGAGTCGGTGTACGGCGAGTGGGTCGGCGACTGGGAGTGCGGCGACACGCAGGTCACCGAGACCCGCAC
>JBFKQZ010000070.1:0-12505 GCA_041627475.1 Nitriliruptoraceae bacterium
GCCTGCAGGAGCTGCTGACGACCTGGGACGCGCCCGCGCTGGGCGAGGACGCCGCGGCGCGGATCGACGCGGCGATCGACGAGGCCCTGGACGCCCTCGACGATGCGCCGCTCACCGACCGGGAACCGACGCGGGGGCCACTGACGGCACTGCCGACGAGCGACGCCGACCGCGCCGAGGCAGCAGGTGCAGCCGTCCCTGCCGGTGACGCCGGCGACGGGGTCGTCGACCTCGCAGCGGCGAGGGAGCGTCGCGACCGCCGACGCAGCCTGCCGGCCTGGGTCCCCGGTGCGACCGTCGCCGCTGCTCTGCTCGCGGTCGTCGGCACCGGTGTCCTGACCGGTCTCGGCAGCAGCGACGACGCGGCGACCAGCGACACGTTGGCCGACGCGCCGGCCGCCGAGAGCGCCGACGAGGCCGCCGACAGCGGGCTTGCGCAGGACGACACCGCGCGCGACGACATGGCGGCGGAGTCGATGGAGGAGGAGGCCGCCCTCGCACCGGCCGAACCCGACGACATCGTGCTCGCCGAGGGCGAGCTGCTCGCGCTGCTCGACCGGGCCGTCGCCCACAGCAGCGAGGCGACCGGTGGCAGTGACGACACTGCCGAGGAGTCCGACGGCGACGCCGAGGCGACCGGCGAACCCGACGCGTGCGTCGTCGAGGCGCTCGAGCGCGACACGGCGGAGGCGGACGGTCGCGAGGTGACGTTCCTCGCCCGCGGCACCTACGCGGAGCAGCCCGCGCAGTTCGTGGTGGTCAGCACGCCGACCGACGACGGCGAGCGCGTCGAGGTCCTCGCCTACGACCCCGAGGACTGCTCGCTGCTGGCGCGCGACGAGACCGTGCGCTGAGCCTCAGCGGAGGGCCGACCAGGCACCGAAGGCAGCGACCCCGGCGGCGAGCAGCGTGTTGATGCTGAGCGCGAGGCCCACCGACCCGGTGCGGCCGACCACCTCCACGACGTCCGCGACCAGGGCACTGGTGCCGGCCCCGGTCAGGGCCACCCAGCGCACGACGTCGACGGTGTTGCCGCTGGCAGCGGCCCGGACGCGCTGCCCGACCTGCAGCCCGACGACGTAGGCGACGATCAGGCCGCCGATCGGCAGCAGCAGTCGCACGCCGCCGATCAGGGCACCACCGACGAGCGCTCCGAGGACCGCGACGGCTGCGGCCCGCCCGATCTGGTCCGGGCGACGGCGCAGCCCGCCACCGGAGTCCGGTCGGGCGCAGTCCGGGCAGCGCATCCCGATCGGGGCCTCCACCGCGCACCGCGGGCAGATCGGCGTCTCGCACACCGCGCACCGCAGGCGTGTCACCACGCCGCGGTGTCGTGCGCAGGTCACCTCGTCAGCCATGCGGCGCAGCCTACGGTGGTCCTGCCGCGCACCGGACGCACCACGGTGCACCATCGGGAAGGCTGCGCTCGCCAACGGCGTTGCCCGACCGGCAGACTCCCGCTCGACGCCCTGACAGGACCCGCTCGATGACCGACACCCCCGCCGTCCCCGCCGTCAACCCCGCCGCGACGCCCGGCCTGGACGTGGATGCCGCAGCGCCCGAGGGCGACCCCACCGACCGCGTGCACGACGTGCTGATCATCGGCTCCGGACCCGCCGGTCTCACGGCCGCCGTCTACGCCGCGCGCGCGAACCTCGAGCCACTGGTCGTCGAGGGCGTCAGCGACGGCGGCCCCACGGGTGGGCAGCTGATCCTCACCACGGACGTCGAGAACTTCCCGGGCTTCCCGACCGGCATCACCGGCCCGGAGCTCATCATGGGCATGCGGGAGCAGGCCGAGCGGTTCGGCACCTCCTTCCTGACCGACGACATCGTCGAGGCCGACATCGAGGGCGACATCAAGGTCCTCACGACGTCGGGTGGACGGAAGCTGCAGACGCGCTCGCTGATCATCGCCACCGGCGCCAAGCCGCGCCGACTGGACGTGCCGGGCGAGGACGAACTGTGGGGCGGCGGCGTCTCGGCCTGCGCCACCTGCGACGGGTTCTTCTTCCGTGACCAGGAGGTCGTGGTCGTCGGTGGTGGTGACTCTGCGATGGAGGAGGCCACCTTCCTCACCAAGTTCGCCTCGAAGGTCACGGTCATCCACCGACGTGAGGAGCTGCGCGCCTCGAAGATCATGCAGGAGCGCGCGTTCAAGAACGACAAGGTGGAGTTCATCTGGAACGCCCACGTCACCGAGATCCACGGCGAGGACGGTCGCGTGACAGGCGTGACGCTGACCGACGCCGTCTCCGGCGAGACCAGCCACTTCCCCACCGACGGACTCTTCCTCGCCATCGGCCACATCCCCAACACCTGGCTGTTCGAGGACGTCCTGGAGGCCGACGACGAGGGCTACCTCCTCGTCGACCAGCCCTCGACGCGCACCAACGTGCCCGGCGTCTTCGCCTGCGGGGACGTGATGGACAGCGAGTACCGTCAGGCCGTGACCGCCGCCGGCACCGGGTGCCGTGCCGCGATCGACGCAGAGCGCTGGCTCGCCGAGCAGGAGTGACGCAGCGACCCGTCCGCTCCCCGGACGACAGCCCCCGCGCGACGGGAGTCGCGACCTACGACCGAGAGGAACCCAGATGGGTGCCAACCCCGTGACCGACGCACAGTGGCAGGACGAGGTCCTGTCCTCCGACAAGCCCGTCCTCGTGGACTTCTGGGCGGAGTGGTGCGGTCCGTGCCGCATGGTGAGCCCGATCGTCGACGAGATCGCCGACGAGCAGGACGGCCTCAAGGTGGTGAAGATCAACATCGACGAGAACCCGGCCGCACCGCGGCAGTACGGGGTCATGAGCATCCCGACCCTGCTGGTCTTCAAGGACGGCGAGCCGGCCAAGCGCATCGTCGGTGCCAAGCCGAAGGGCGCGCTGCTCGCCGAGCTCCGGGAGTTCACGGGCTGAGGGCCGTGCGGGCGTCACGGCGCCCGCACCGACGCCCGGCCGTGGCGTCGTAGCCTCATCGCCATGGATCCCATCAGCCCCGGCGACCGCGGTGACGCGGTGCAGGACGTGCAGCGGCGGCTGCGCGCACTGGGCCATGCCGTGGAGGGCGACGACCCCGGCACCTTCGGCCCGCACACTGCCGCGGCCGTGCGGCTGTTCCAGCAGGAACGTCGGCTGACCGCTGACGGCGTCGTCGGGCACGACACCTGGACCGCCCTGCTCGACGCCGGGTGGCAGCTCGGCGACCGGCTGCTCTACCTGACCCGGCCGTGGCTGCGCGGTGACGACGTGCGCCGGCTCCAGAAGGCCCTGAGCCGGCTCGGTTTCGACACCGGCGTCACCGACGGCATCCACGGGCCTGACACCGACGCGGCACTGCGCGACTTCCAGCACAACGTCGGGCTGCCGGTGGACGGCATCGCCGGACGCCGGACGCTGGACCAGCTGGCGTCGCTGTGGCGCGCCCACCAGGCCGCGACGTCGTTCGAGGTGATCGAGCGGCACGGCGAGCAACCCGCGCGGGCCCTCGCAGGCCTCCACGTCCTGGTCGACCCCGCGCTCGGGCCGGCGCGCTCGCGCCACGACATCGGCGGCATGGCCGAGCACGAGATCGTCTACGACGTCGCACGGCGCCTGCGCGGCCACCTCGTCGCACTGGGCGCCCAGGCACTGATCTCCCGGGCGCCGGATGCCACCCCGCCGCCTGCAGCCCGGGCGCGGCTCGCGAACGACCTGGACGTCGACGTGCTCGTGAGCGTGTCCGTCGCCGCCATGCCCGGTTCGGACGCCCGCGGCGTCTCGGCCTACTACTTCGGCGACGGCGAGGTCACCTCCGACCGCGGTCGACGGCTGGCCGACCACTGCGTCGACGTGACGGCCGCACGCCTGCGCACCGAGAACTGCCACGCCCACGCGTCGACGTCGGCGATCCTGCGCGAGAGCCGCTGCCCTGCGACCTCCGTGGAGATCGGCTTCGTCACCCACGCTGACGAGGGGCCGCTGCTGGCGACGGCGGCCTACCGCCAGGCCGCAGCGAGCGCACTCGCGGACGGCATCCGCCGCTGGGCGAGCGGCAGCTGACACGACGGTGTCCGGGGCCAGGCCCCGGACACCGTTTGGGTGACGTTCAGGCGGTCGTGCGGCGACGGCCGGTGCGGCGGACCAGCAGCCCACCACCAAGCAGCATCGCGAGAGCGGCACCGAGGGCGAACGACGTGTCGGCCCCGGTGACCGGCAACGACTCGCCACCGACCTCGTCGTCCGCCCCAGCGTCGGCCTGCTCGGCATCGACGGCCACGGCAGCATCGTCCTCACGCTCGAGCACGACACCGAGCACGCGCGGCGTCTCATCACGCGGCGTCCCGGCTGGCTCGTCGGTGGCCTCACGCTCCTCGTCGGTGTCGTCGGTGTCCGATGGTGGCGTGTCCTCCTCGTTGCGCTCCTGGTCGGTGCTCCCGACGTCCGTCGGCTCGTCACGCGGCTCGTCGGTCGGCTGGTCGGTCGGGTCGTCGGTCGGGTCGTCGGTCGGGTCGTCGGTCGGCTGGTCGGTCGGCTGGTCGGTCGGCTGGTCGGTCGGCTCGTCGGTCGGCTCGTCGGACGGCTCGTCGGTCGGCGCGTCGACCGGGCCGTCTGCGGGCTCGTCACCCGGCTCGTCGGTCGGCGCGTCGACCGGGCCGTCTGCGGGCTCGTCACCCGGCTCGTCGGTGGGCGCGTCGACCGGGCCGTCAGCGGGCTCGTCACCCGGCTCGTCGGTGGGCGCGTCGACCGGACCGTCAGCGGGCGCACAGGGCCCGAGGCTCAGGTCCTTGCCCCAGTCGACCAGCACGTTGCCCAGCGGCGTGGCGTGGTGCGGGGCGGTCTCCAGCACCGGCCCGGTGTAGAGATCGGTCTGCCAGTTGCAGCTCGGAACGGCCACCTCGAGCGTCAGTGGGGAGTTCTGCGCGGTCACGGTCGCCGTGACGTTGTTGAACAGGCGCTGCTCGGCGAAGGGCTGCAGCGTTCGGTTCGGGACCTCGTAGGAGGTGAAGTTGACCTCGACCTCGCAGAAGCCGTCCGGCAGCACGACGGTCGCCGTGGTGCCAGCGGCGTCGCGGCTGCCCGTCACGTCCGACCCGGCCTGCCAGAGCGCCGAGGCGAGCTCGGCCGGGTTGGCGTCGTCCTCGAGGCACGCGGGCTCGGTGTCCGGCTCCGGCTCGGTGTCCGGCACCGGCTCGTCGTCCGTCAGGTCGCCGTCGTCAGCGGCGTCGTCCGGCTCGCTGCCGTCGCAGTTCTCGATGGACACGGCGAAGTACTCGCCGTACCCCTCGCCGCCGGTGTCCGGTCGGTCGTCCGGGTCGCCGAGATTGCTGCCGGCCTTGATCCAGGCACCGACGATCAGGGCGCCCTCGTGCTCGCCCGTGCCGGCGAGCGTGAGCGTGCGGCCGGACAGGCCGTCGAACTTCTGCTCGGTGCCGTCCGCGAAGTCGAGGATGACGTTGGAGATGTCCTTCTCCGCATCAACGACGATCTCGTCGCACTCGCCGGTGACGCTGATGCTTCCGGTCGAGGCGCCACTGCCGCGGCCGGCAGCCTCGGCAGGTGCGGCCACGAGCATGCTGGCCGTGAGCACGGTCGCGAGGACCGCGGTCAGTGCCCGAATGCCGGTGGACCAGGGCAGGGGGAGGAAGGGAGTGACCATGGGAGCGGGCTCCAGTGCTGTCGCACGCGTGGGAAGGGGTGGAGCACGGGCCGGTCTCGCCACTCACTCCCCTGCGTGCACCTCCGTGCGGAGAGAGCGACCGTGTCGCAGCGCAGGATCACTGTGTCCCGTGGGCGGAGTGACATCGTCACTCCGCGAGGCAGACGAGTTGCTTCTTGTGGTTCTGCTCGTCCGCGAGGAGAATCCTCGACAGTGAGCTGTCACACTCCGTGGCGATCCATACACAGCCTGCTGCCGACAGCGGAGAGCAGACGGCCACGGGTGGTCACTGCGTGTCGGAGCGCAACTGTGGCTGGAGCTGAGGTCGGGACCGAGCCCGGCCCAGGACCTCCTCGATCGCGTGCTCGATCGACTCCGCCCAGCGCGCCACACGGCTGGTCTCCAACCGCAGGAGCGGGTAGCGCGGGTGCTCCGCCGCGATCTCGAAACCCTCCTGGAGCAGCCAGCCCACCGGCAGCACGCAGTCCCACTCGCGGGACCGGCGGTCCCCGTACGCCTCGACCGCGTCGAGGTCCAGGCGCAGCGCCTCGCGGATCGCCGCCTGGACGAGCAGGCGGCCGTAGCCGTGGCTGCGCGCCTCGGGCGCGACCCAGGCCGTCGCGAGCACGAGTGCGTCCGGGCTGCTGCGAGGCACCGTGCCGGCCCGCGGCGCGAGGGTGTGGGCAGGGCCGAACAGCGCATACCCGACGCGGGCGTCCCCGTCGCGCAGCTGGACGCCCGGCTGGATGCCGTCGAGGGCCTGCGCCGTGACCCACCCCTGTTTGCGCACGCGGTCCCTCGCGGCCCGCTCCTCGTCCTGCGGGTCGTCGCCGGGTCGATCGGCCCCGAGCTCCCAGAACACGCAGGCGCGGCACCGGGCCGGGAGGTCGTCGAGGAGCTCCCCCGACAGCGGCACGGTCCTGGCGCCCACCTCAGGTGTCCCCACGCCGCCGGGCGACGAGCGCCGCGGCACCGACGACGGCACCGACCACCAGACCGACGACGGCCCGCTGCCAGCCCCCGGCAGCGATCGGCCGACCGGTGTCGGTCCGGCGCTGCGAGGCTCCCGTGGCTGCCAACTTCGACCTCACGAGGTGGTTGGTCGGTCTGCCGTAGGCTACTCCTCCGTCCGACCAAGGCCGCCGGGTGCGCCTCGACACCGATCCCTACCTGGCCCGCTACGCAACGCGGGTGCGGGGGATGTCCGCGTCCGAGATCCGCGCGCTGTTCGCCGTCGCCTCGCGACCAGAGATCGTCTCCTTCGCCGGTGGGATGCCCGCCGTCGAGGCGCTCGACATGGCCGAGATCGAGGACGTCGCGGCCGCAGTGATCCGCGACCAGGGCCAGGTGGCGCTCCAGTACGGCGGTGGGCAGGGCCTCGAGGAGCTGCGGGAGCAGCTGGTGCGGGTCATGCACGCCGAGGGCGTCCCCGGCCACGCCGACGAGCTGCTCGTGACCGTGGGCGGCCAGCAGGCACTCGAGCTGGTCGCCAAGTGCTTCGTCGACGCCGGCGACGTGGTCATCGCAGAGGGCCCCACGTACGTCGGCGGCATCGGGGCGATGACCAGTCACCAGGCGGACGTCAGGCACGTGCCGATGGACGCCGACGGGATGCAGGTCGACCTGCTCCCCGACCTCCTCGACGAACTCGCCCGAGACGGCCGCACGGTCAAGTACGTGTACACCGTGCCGAACCACCAGAACCCCGCCGGCGTGTCCCTGTCTATGGAGCGTCGACAGCGCCTGGTGGAACTCGCTGAGGAGCGGGACCTCCTCATCCTGGAGGACAACCCCTACGGCCTGCTCGACTTCGCCGGGCGCACGCTCCCCTCACTCAAGGAGCTCGCCCCCGAGCGCGTGATCTACGTCTCGACGATGAGCAAGACCTTCGCCCCGGGTGCCCGCATCGGGTGGGTGGCCGCCCCTGCCCCCGTCCGCGACAAGCTCGTCCTCCTGCGCGAGGCCGGCGACCTCTGCCAGTCCAACCTCACGCAGCTGCTCGTCGGTCGGTGGCTCGCCACCACGAACTGGGAGGACCAGGTCAAGCGCTTCCGCGAGGTCTACCACGAGCGGGCGACGACGATGCTCGACGCGCTCGACGAGTTCATGCCGGCCGGGATCGAGTGGACGCGGCCCACGGGAGGCTTCTACGTCTGGGTCACGCTGCCCGAGCCCCTCGACGCGAGCTCGATGCTCGCCAAAGCCCTCCAGCACCGCGTCGCGTACGTGCCCGGACGGGGCTTCTACGCCGACGGCAGCGGACGACGCCAGCTCCGGCTGTGCTACTCGTTCCCGACCCCGCCCCGGATCCGCGAAGGCGTCGAGCGACTGGGCCTGCTGCTGACCGACGAGCTCGAGCTGGCCGACGCGGTCCTCGGGACACACACCAGGGAGGACGAGGCATGACCATGCACGTCGCGGTCGTCGCAGGAGGGATCTCGCTCGAACGCGAGATCAGCCTGCGCTCGGGCCATCGGGTCGCCAACGCACTGCAGGACGCCGGCCACCGGGTCCGCACGCTCGACCTCGACGGCCAGCTCGTCGACCAGCTCACCAGCGACCGGCCGGACGTCGTCTTCCTGGCCGTCCACGGTGCCGCGGGTGAGGACGGCACGGTCCAGTCCCTGCTCGAGGTCCTCGAGCTCCCGTACACGGGTCCCGACGTCCTGGCATCCAGCCTCGCCTGGAACAAGCCGATCGCCCAGGGCCTCTACCGCCGCGCCGGGCTCGCCGTCCCGGCAGGCGTGACGCTCTCCCAGCAGGCCTTCCGTGAGCTCGGGGCCGCGGCGATGCTCGACCGGATCGCCGACGAGCTCGGCGACGACCTCGTCGTCAAGCCGTCGACCGGTGGGTCATCGCTCGGGATCTCCTTCGTGACCGACCCCGACGACCTCCCCAAGGCCGTCCTCGGTGCCTTCTCGTACGCCGACGCCGTCCTCGTCGAGCAACGCATCGACGGCATCGAGGTCGCTGTGTCGGTCGTCGACGGGCAGCCACTCCCCCCCGTCGAGATCGAGGCCCCGGACGGCGTCTACGACTTCGCTGCGCGCTACACCGCGGGGGCCACGAGCTTCCATGCCCCGGCCCGCCTCGACGACGACGTCCTCGCTGCCTGCGCGGAGACCGCCGTGGCCGGCTTCGAGGCGATCGGTGCCCGGCACGTCAGCCGGGCCGACCTGATCGTCGCCGACGGCACGCCGTGGGTCCTGGAGCTCGACACGTGCCCTGGCCTTACCGAGACGTCGCTGCTCCCCCTCGCGGCCGAGGCGGCCGGGCAGACGTTCATCGACCTGTGCACCCAGCTCGTCCAGCTCGCCATCGAGGACCAGTCGTGAGTGACCTGCCGCCCGCCCCCCGCGTCGTCGTGTTCGACATCGGGGAGGTGCTCATCGACGAGACCCGCGTCTGGGGGACCTGGGCTGAACTGATCGGGACGTCCCCGCTCACCTTCGCCTCGGTCCTCGGTGCCGCCGTCGTGCAGGGCGAGGACCACCGGGCCGTCTTCGAGCACCTCGCCCCGAACCTCGAGTGGCGTGGCCTGACGGCCGCCCACGAGGAGCGCTACGGCGGCTTCCGCGAGGAGGACCTCTACCCGGACGTCCGCCCGTGCCTCGAGGCGCTCCGTGCCCAGGGCCGACGCGTCGTGCTCGCCGGCAACCAGCCCGCCCGCCGCACTGCCCAGCTGGAGGCACTCGACCTGCCGGTCGACGCCATCGCGACCTCTGACGACCTCGGTGCGGAGAAGCCGAGCCTCGCCTTCTTCACGGCGGTCAGCACGCTCGTCGACGGGGCCGCGCCGAGCGAGGTCCTCTACGTCGGCGACCGGGTCGACAACGACGTGCTGCCGGCCGCGGCCGCCGGCATGCGGACCTGCTGGCTGCGACGCGGACCGTGGGGTGTCCTCCAGGACCTGCCGCTCGACGAGGACGCCGACCTCGTCCTCGACGGGCTGGGGGAGCTCCCCCACCTGCTCCAGACCTGGGACGCGGACGGCTTCGACGAGGCCGAGTAGCACCCCCGCTCAATCGCCTCAGATCGCGCCCTGCGGGCTGAGGCCCCCTCCCGGCCCCACACACCGGCTCGGTCGCCTCGCGGCGCTCCTGCGTCGATCTGTGGCGTCGATCTCAGGCGTCGGCGGGCATCTCCAGGCGCTCGACCCCGTCCTCGGTCCCCAGGAGCGCGACGTCGGCCATGTCGACGAACAGGCCGTGCTCCGCGACACCGGGCTGCAGCGAGAGCGCGACGGCGAGCACGTCGACGTCGGCGATCCCGTCGGGGAAGACGGCGTCGAGGATCACGTTGCCGTTGTCGGTCCGCTCCCCACCGTGGCCGCGGAGCATGACCTCCCCCGCACCGAGGTCGAGGACGCGCCGCCGGACCTCCGGCGCCGCGAAGTCGACGACCTCGATCGGGAGCGGGAACGAGGCACCGAGACGGTCGACGACCTTGTCCGGCGTGGCGATGACGACGAACCGGTCCGCCATCGAGGCGACGACCTTCTCGCGAAGCAGCGCGCCCCCGCCGCCCTTCGTGAGCTGCAGCGACGGCGTGAGCTCGTCGGCACCGTCGACGACGAGGTCGAAGTGCGTCACGTCATCGAGCCCGACGAGCGGGATCCCGAGCTCACGACAGCGCGCCGCGGTGCTCTCCGAGGTCGGGGTGCCGCGGACGTCCAGACCTCGCGCTGCGAGTGCGTCGAGGAAGTAGGCGACCGTCGACCCCGTGCCGAGACCGAGCGTCATCCCGTCCTCGACGAGCTCGGCCGCCGCGGTGCCTGCTGCTTCCTTGCCCGCGCTCACTGCTGGTCCAGGGTGATGTCCTGCTGCAGGCCGGCAGCGATGACACCAACGATCCGCTCGAGGTCGTCGATGGAGCCGAACTGCACCGTCAGCTTGCCCTTGCGGGCGCCCATGGAGATCTTCACCCGGGCCTGCAGTGCGTTGCTGAGGTCGTCCTGCAGCTCGACGAGTGCCGGGGCAGTCACGCGCTGGCCACGACTGCTGCTCGAACGCGACCCAGCCGAGGACCCGCCGCTCGGCGCTGGTGCCTCGTCCAGCACCCGCAGTCGGACCGCCTCCTCGGTCGCCCGGACCGACAGGCCCTCGGCGACGATTCGGTCGGCGAGCGACTCCTGGGCACGCTTGTCGGGCAGCGCGAGGATCGCCTTCGCGTGCCCTGCCGAGAGCACCCCGGCGGCGACCTTGCGCTGGACGGCGGGGGGCAGGGTGAGGAGGCGGAGGCCATTGCTGATCGTCGGTCGCGACTTGCCGAGGCGTCGGGCGAGCTCCTCCTGCGTCACCTCGAAGTCCTCGAGGAGCTGCTGGTAGGCCGCAGCCTCCTCCAGCGGGTTGAGCTGCACCCGGTGGATGTTCTCGACCAGCGCCTCCTTCAGGAGGTCGGTGTCCTCGGTGTCGCGGATGATCGCCGGCACCGTCGTGAGACCGGCGATACGACTCGCTCGCAGGCGACGCTCACCGGCGATGAGCTCGTACCTGTCATCGCCCATCCGACGGACGACCAGTGGCTGCAGCAGCCCCATGTCGCGGATCGACGTCGCCAGACCCTCGAGTTCATCCTCGTCGAAGATGCCGCGCGGCTGCCGTGGGTTGGGCGAGACAGCGCTCAGCGGCACCTCTGCATAGCTCGTGCCGCCAGCCTCGTCCTGCGGGATCAGGGCGGCCAGGCCACGGCCGAGTCCACGGCGCTGTGGGGTCTCACTCATGGGTTGCTCCGGTCTCGGACTCGAGGTCGATTGCAGTGTCGTCGGTGGTCGGCTGTTCCGGTGGGAGGACACCCGGTGCCAGGTCGCGGAGGTGGTCGAGGCCCGGCAGCTCACCGTCATCGGGTCGGCTCATCGGGGCGCTCGTGGCCATCGGTGGCGCGCCGAGCAGACGGTCCAGGGCACTGACCTCCTGGTCCTCGAACGCCAGCCCCAGCCGCTGGGCAACCTCGCGAGCGAGCCGCGTGTAGGCCAGCGCGCCCTTGCTGGAGGGATCGAAGACCGTGATCGGCTGGCCGTAGGAAGGCGCCTCGGACAGTCGGACGGTGCGCGGGATCACCGTGTTGTAGACCTGGGAGCCGAAGTGCTGCCGCACCTCGTCGACGACCTGCTGGGAGAGGTTCGTCCGGCCGTCGAACATCGTCATCACGACGCCACCGACATGCAGGCCCTGGTTCAGGCTGTTGCCCACCATCGACACCGAACGCAGCAGCTGACCGAGGCCCTCGAGCGCGTAGTACTCGCACTGGATGGGGACGATCACCTGGTCTGCGGCCACGAGCGCGTTGATCGTCAGCAGCCCAAGTGATGGGGGGCAGTCGATCAGGATGACGTCGTACTGCGGACGAACCTTCGACAGGGCGTCCTTGAGTCGCTGTTCGCGACTGAACGCCGGCACGAGCTCGATCTCTGCGCCGGCGAGGTCGAGGCTGCTCGGGAGGACATCAAGGTGCTTCACGGACGTCGGCTCGGCGCTCGACTCGACGTCCTTGCCCTCGACGATCACCCTGTACGTGCTGGGAGCACCAGCCGACGGGCGAAGACCGAGGCCCGTCGTCGCGTTGCCCTGGGGGTCCAGATCGACCACCAGCGTGCGAATACCCGACTGTGCCAGCGCGGCGGCGAGACTGACCGTCGTCGTCGTCTTGCCCACGCCGCCCTTCTGGTTGGTCACCGCGATGACCGCACCAAGACGCTCGTCCGGACGCTCGTCTGGGGGCGTGGTCACTGTCGTGTCCTTCTGCTGATGGCGCAGATGCTCGTCAGCTGGCAGTGGGGGACCGGCACGTTCCACGTGGAACGTCAACCGGCTGCGCGGATGATAACCACCCGAGGTGCGAGAGGGGAGGGCGCGTCTGTTGCTGGTGTGGA
>JBFKQZ010000071.1:0-12464 GCA_041627475.1 Nitriliruptoraceae bacterium
CCGATGACGAGCATCCGTCCCTCCGTTGCGCTTGGTGCATCTTGTCGCGCGGCCACCGCGCGGCGTCGGGGGCTCACGCTAACGGACGCGGCCGCGGCCGCGGCTCCCCGGTGACCCCGACCCCGACGACACGGACGCCCCATGTCCCTGCCCACGGCCGGCCGACGCCTGCTCGGCCTCCTCACCGCGATGCTCCTCGCCGCCAGCACGCTGGCGTTCTCGCCCAGCGTGACGACGCACCGCCACGTCGTCGTCCTGGACGACGTCGCCGACGTCGCTGCGACAGCCGACGCCCTGCTGGCACCGCTCGGCGTGACACCTGTCGCGCTCTACCAGCACGCCCTGCACGGCTTCGCGGCCGATCTCACGGCCGCCCAGGCCGCGACGCTCGCAGCTGCGCCAGAGGTCGCGTTCGTCGAGGCCGACCGGCTCTTCACCACGACCGCGGAGCTGCCGCACGGTGTCGACCGCACCGACGCGGACGCCGTCGCGGGGTCCCGCATCGGGACGGGCACGGCCGTCGACGTCGACGTGGCCGTGATCGACACCGGTTCGGACGCCGACCACCGCGACCTCGACGTCGTGCGCGTCGTCGACTGCTACAGCAACGGCGGGCTCTTCGGCAGCTCCTCCTGCATCGACCGGACCGGTACGAACAACAGCGGCGGCGACGACGACCACGGCCACGGCACGCACGTCGCCGGCACGGTCGGCGCGATCGACAACGGCCTCGACGTCGTCGGCGTCGCCCCGGGCGCACGCATCTGGTCGATCAAGGTGCTCGGCGGTGCCCTCGGCACCGGCTCGACGTCCGACATCATCGCCGGCATCGACTGGGTGACCGGGACCGGTGAGGTCGAGGTCATCAACATGTCGCTCGGCGGCTCCGGCACGTCGTCGGCCACCAACGAGGCGATCGCTGGTGCCGCCGACGCCGGGGTCGTGACCGTCGTCGCCGCAGGCAACGACACGGCGAACGCTGCCAATTACACGCCGGCGAACGCGCCCGAGGCGATCACGGTCTCGGCGATCACCGACCTCGACGGGCAGCCCGGTGGTCTCGCCGGCGGCTCGTGCTCCGGCGGTGACGACGACTTCGCCACCTACTCGAACTACGGCAGCGTCGTCGACATCGCCGCGCCAGGGTCGTGCATCCGCTCCACCCGCAACAACGGCGGCACGACCTCGATGTCCGGGACGAGCATGGCGTCCCCGCACGTCGCCGGCGCCGCCGCGCTGTACATCGCCCGCAACGACCTCCCCGCCGACGCCGGTCGACGCGACGCCGTGCTCGCCGGACTCCTGGGCGAGTGGTCGACGCCCCAGACGGGCGCATGCGGCTTCGCGAGCGGGCGCAGCGGTGAGCCGCTGCTGCTCCTCGTCCCCTGCGGCGAGGACCCGGGCCCGGGCAACACGGCCCCGGTCGCATCGTTCACGTCGACGACCGACGGGCTCGACGTGGCGGTCGACGGCAGCGCCAGCAGCGACGCCGACGGCGACCCGCTGACCCACACCTGGGAGTTCGGCGACGGCGCCATTGCGACCGGCGCCACCGCGGCACACACCTACGCGACGCCGGGCACGTACACCGTCACGCTGACGGTCGACGACGGCACGGCCACCGACACGGCCACGACGACGCTCACCGTCGACGACGGCAGTGACCCGGACCCGTCGACGCCGACCATCACCTCCGGCGAGTCCGTCGAGGTGACGCTGGACGGCAGCGGCGACGAGGCCTTCTACAAGGTGGCCGTCCCCGCCGGTGCGAACACCGTCACCGTCACGATGGACGGCCCGTCCTGCGGTCTCTTCGGCTGCTCCTTCGACGCCGACCTGTACACCCGCGACGCCCAGCGTCCCACGGACGCGCAGTACGACTGCCGTCCGTACCGGTCGGGCTCGGACGAGACGTGCACGGACTCGTCCCCCTCCACCGGCTGGCTCTACATCCGCGTGGACAGCTACTCCGGCTCGGGCACGGTGACCCTCACGGCCACCGTCGACTGAGCGCACCACCTGCTCCTGACCTTCGGGGGAAGGGTGGGTGACGCCCAGCCGTCACCCGTCAGGAGCACACGACGGCCCCCGCCTTGCAGCGGGGGCCGTCGTCGTGGCCGCCGGACCTAGGCTCTCCCGACCCACCCGGGGAGTCGAGACGTGCACGAGGGCCAGGTCCACGTCACGAGCAGGCAGGTCGCCGAACTCGTCGCGGACGCCTTCCCCGAACTCGCCGGGACGGCCGTCCGTCGGGTCGCGGGTGCCGGCACCGTCAATGCGATCTTCCGCGTCGGCATGCGACACGTGGCCCGTCTCCCACTGGTGCCCACGACGCCGGAACGCGACGAGGCGCGGCTGCGTGCAGAGCAGCGGGCGATGGCCGACTTCCACGCAGTGGCACCGGTCGCGACGCCCGCACCCGTCGGTGTGTCCGGCCCCGGAGCTGGCTTCCCGACGGCCTGGGCCCTCCAGACATGGGTCGAGGGGGTCACGGCCTCGTTCGACGAGCCGGCCGACGTCGCCCGCGAGCTCGCCGAGGTCGTCCGTCGGTGCCGCGCCGAGGTCCGCGGTCCGCGACCCGTCGACCGGGACGGACGCGGCGGCGACCTCCGTCGGCACGACCGGTGGGTCGAGACCTGCATCGCCAGATCGGCTCATCTGGTCGAGGTCGCCGAGGTCCGCCGCACATGGGACCGGCTGCGCTCACTGCCCCGGGAGGCCACGGACGTCCTCACGCACGGCGACCTCGTTCCCGGCAACGTGCTGGTCGGGGACGGGCACCTTCGCGGACTGCTCGACACCGGGAGTGCAGGGCCTGCCGACCCGGCCCTCGACCTCGTCGCCGCGTGGCACCTGTTCGACGAGACCGCACGAGCGACGTTCCGCGCCACCGTCGGGTGCACCGACCTCGAGTGGGAGCGGGGACGGGCATGGGCGCTCGAACAGGCCCTCGGCGCCGCGTGGTACTACGAGGCCACGAACCCCGCGATGCACGCACTCGGCATGTCCACGCTCCGTCGCGTCCTGTCGCAGAACGCCTAGCAGAGGTAGCGGCGCGGGTTGACGGCGCCGCTGCTGGTGCGGGTCTCGAAGTGGAGGTGGCTGCCGGTGACGTTGCCGGTGGCGCCCATGCGTCCGATGAACTCACCACGCGACACGGTCTGCCCCGTGCTCACGCCGAACGAGGACTGGTGCGCGTAGGCGGTCGTCACGCCGTCGCTGTGGCTGATCAGCGTCAGGTTGCCGTAGCCGCTGTAGTAGCCCGTGTAGGTGACCGTCCCGGACTGGGCCGCGTAGAGCGGGTCGCCGGTGTCACCATCGATGTCCATGCCGCGGTGCATGCGCCCCCAGCGCGGCCCGTACTCGGACGTCACCGGACCGTTGGCGGGCCAGGCGTAGCACCCGCTCGCGGACGGCGGCGGCGCCGGCGCGGGCTCGGGCTCGGCAGCGGCCTCGGCCGCCGCGGCGGCCTCTGCGGCCTTGCGACGACGTTCCTCCTCGGCGCGCCGGGCTGCGGCCTGCTGCTGCTTGATGAGCTGCTGGATCTCGGCCTCCTCGGCCTCGAGGTCCTCGCGCTCCGCCATCAGCCGGTCGGCCTGCGCCTCCAGCTCGGCGAGGGCGTCGGCGCGTGCGGCGAGCACGCGCTCGGCCTCGGCCAGGACCTCCTCGCGAGCCGCACGGACCTCCTCGAGCTCCTCGACCTCGGCGTCGAGCCGGACCGCGCTCGCATCAGCGCGGACCCGTGCGACGTCCAGCGTCTCGATGGACGCCTCCTCACGCGCGGCGAGGGCGCCGAGCATCGCCATGCTGTCGAGTGCTCCGGCGACGTCGTCGACGCCCCCCTCGCCACCCAGCAACAGGAGGGGGTCGGGCGAGCCGCCCATGAACGCGCGACGTGCCCGCTCCCCCAGCACCTGTTCGATGCGGTCGCGCTCGGCCGCCGCCTGCTCGGCCTCGGCACGTGCGGCATCGACCGCCTGCTGCTGCGCCTCGAGCTGCAGCAGCAGCTCGTTCAGGGCCGTCTCCAGCTCGGCGACGCGCTCCTCGGCAGCGGCGACCTGCTCCTCGGTCTGCGCCGCCTCGGCGTCGACGGACTCGAGCTGCGCGATGGTCTCCTGGATGCGCTCCCGGGTCGCGTCGAGCTGGTCCCGGGTCGCCGCACCGGCGAGGACCGACGGGACCATCGCCACCGCGACCAGCAGGGCGAGGAGGCGGAGGCGTGAGGGCAGGTGGGAGGTGTGCATCGGGACGTCGCAGCCTATGGCACGACGACGGCCCCGGCGCGAACGCCGGGGCCGTCGAGAGGTTGCTGGTGGTCAACCCACCGAGCAGGAGGAGGTCACTCCTCCTCGTCGGCCGCGGGGGCCTCGTCCTCGACCTCGTCGGCCTCGTCCGCCTCGTCGGCGACGCGCTCCTCGGGGAGCTCGGCCTCGGCCAGCGCCATCTCCTCGGGCGAGGGGGCGTTGTCCCCGGCCAGACCCGCGGAGGCGAAGGCTGCTGCCATCGCACCGCCACCGCCGGAGGACGACGAGTCGTCGTCACCGCCGGAGGAGTACGCGGTCGTGACCTGCGGCTCGTCGCGGTACTGGACCGCGTCGCTGCTGCCGCCGGAGTCGGGGCCCTGCGCCTGCTTCAGCGAGAGGCTGATGCGGCGACGCTCGGTGTCGATGTCGATGACCTTGACGTCGACCTGGTCGCCGACGTTGACGACGGCCTCCGGGACCTCGACGTGACGGTCGGCCAGCTCCGAGATGTGGATCAGGCCCTCGATGCCGTCGGCGACCTTCACGAAGGCGCCGAACGGGACGAGCTTGGTGACCTCGCCCTCGACGATCTCGCCGGTGCCGTGCTCGCGGGCGAACTTGTTCCACGGGTCCTCCTGCGTGGCCTTCAGCGACAGCGACACGCGCTCGCGCTGGAGGTCGACGTCGAGGACCTCGACCCGGACCTTGTCGCCGACCTCGACGACCTCGGACGGGTGGTCGATGTGCTGCCACGACAGCTCGGAGACGTGCACCAGGCCGTCGACGCCACCCAGGTCCACGAAGGCACCGAAGTTGACGATCGAGCTGACGACACCCTCGCGGATCTCGCCCTTCTGGAGCGACTCGAGGAACTCCGTGCGGAACTCGCTCTGGGTCTCCTCGAGGAACTTGCGACGCGACAGGACGACGTTGTTCCGGTTGCGGTCGAGCTCGATGATCTTGCACTCGAGCTGCGTGCCGACGTACGGGCCGAGGTCGCGGACGCGACGCATCTCGACCAGCGAGGCCGGCAGGAAGCCGCGGAGGCCGATGTCGAGGATGAGACCACCCTTGACGACCTCGATGACGGTCCCGATGACCGTGGAGTCCTCGTTGTAGATCCGCTCGATGGTCCCCCACGCACGCTCGTACTGCGCGCGCTTCTTGGACATGACGACGCGGCCCTCCTCGTCCTCCTTGTCCATGACGAGGGCTTCGATGACGTCACCGGTGGCGACGACCTCGTTGGGGTCGACGTCCATCTTGATGGACAGCTCGCGCGCCGGGATGACGCCCTCGGACTTGTACTGGAAGTCGAGCAGGACCTCGTCGGGGTCGACGCGGACGACGACGCCCTCGACGATCTTGCCCTCCTCGATCACCTTCATGGTGCCTTCGAGCAGTGCCTCGAACTCGTCGTCGGAGACGTCGTTCTCGACGATCGCCTCGCCGGTGGAGGTCATCGACGACCCGGGGTCGTCAGAGACGACGACAGGCTCGGTGGCCTCGGGGTTGGGCTCGTAGGCCGGGGCCTCGGGCTCGTCGCGGGTGGGGGTGGTAGGGGACTCGGACATCGGGAACATGGACCTTGATCGGTTGTGGACACCGGCCGCGGGGTGCGGCACGGCGCCCGGCCCGCCGGGGCGTGCACCTTCTGCGGACAGCACGCAACGCCGGCGCGGGGTGCCGGGATGGGCGAGGGTCGCAGGTGCGCGCGCCTGCGTCAACCTGTCGCACGGGGCTGGCAGGCTGGGCGCACGCCGATCCAGGAGCCCCGCCGTGCCCGACGCCCCGCCCGACGGCCTCGTGGAAGGCCATGACGGCGTCGCCCGCTGCTGGTGGGCGGGCGACGACCCGCTCTACGTGGCGTACCACGACGACGAGTGGGGCCGCCCGGTCCACGACGACGTCCGCCTGTTCGAGAAGCTCTGCCTCGAGGGCTTCCAGGCCGGACTGGCGTGGATCACGGTGCTGCGCAAGCGCCCGGCCTTCCGCGAGGTCTTCCACGGCTTCGACCCGGAGCGGGTCGCCGCGATGGGCGAGGTGGACGTCGAACGCCTGCTCACCGACGCCCGCATCATCCGCCACCGCGGCAAGATCGAGGCCACGATCGCCAACGCCCGCGCCTACCACGACACGGTCGCCGACACGGGGTCGCTCGACGCCCTCGTCTGGTCGTACCGCGAGGACCCGCCGACAGCCCGTCCCACGCGCGTCGGCGAGGTCCGGGCCACCTCGGCGGCGTCGACCGCACTGAGCAAGGACCTCAAGCGCCGCGGCTGGCGGTTCGTCGGCCCGACGACCGTCTACGCATTCCTCCAGTCGATGGGCGTGGTCGACGACCACATGACCGGGTGCCACGTGCCACCGCAGACCGACTGAGGGCCCCCGGGGACAGGACGTTGCGCCGTCGAGACCGCGCGCCCGCGGCGGTAGCGTCCGGGCCGTCTCGACCCGAGAGCGACCCGTGGCACTCCTCCCCTCACCCCGCCGGCTCGGCCGCACGCTCAACCGTGCGGCGGCGGCGGTCGTCCGGCGCATCCTCGGGATCGAGAAGACACCGTCCGGCGAGCAGCTGACGCGGGTGCCCGACGACCTGCCGCGGGACATGCTGTTCGAGCAGCCCCTGGTCTGCGACGTGACAGGGAGCGCGGAGACCCACGACGACGACCACCGGGTCGTGTTCAAGGTCGTCGTCCGCGACGCCGCCGGCAAGCGCTGCCCCGACCTGTTCGTCGAGGCTGAGGTCAGCGGTCCGGAACGCACGGCGACCGGCGACACCACGACCAACATGCTCGGGACCGCGACCTTCCGAATGCAGGGGCCCGCGGGTGACTACGGCATCGTCGTCACCGACGTCGCCGCGGGTGCCCTCGAGTGGGACCGTGCCGGCAGCACGGCCCACCTCGAGGTCACGCTCCCCTAGTCCGTCGCGTCACCGTCACACGTCGTCGGCGACGCGCGTCTCGCGGACCTCGGTCTGGCGCCGCTGGACGGTGCCGTCGGGGTTCTGCACGGTCGTCGACGAGTGGACGCGGTCGCCCGCGACGCCCCGGACGAGCTCGATCACGAACCAGATGGCCGCGGCGACCATCAGGATCAGGCCGACCATGTCGAGCGAGACGCCCGCCAGGTCCGCGGTCACCGCGAAGTAGAGGATGGCGCCGATGACGCCCATGATGATGCTGCCTGCGACGCGCATGGTTGATCACCTCGTGTGGTGTGCGCCGGTGCCCGGACGGGCACGGACATCACATGAGGTGCCCCCACGCGGCGGGCGTCACGCCTCGTCGAGCAGGGGGAGGTCGGGGCGGGTGCGCAGTGACCGCTTGAGCTCTGCGAAGCTGCCGATGCGGGCGGCGGTCTCGATCGCGCGGTAGAGCGCGACGCTGTCCTCACGGCTCGGGACGCTGGAGATGACCGGCCCGAAGAACGAGACCGGGTCGTCGCCGTCCGGGTCGAACGTGATGATCGGCGTGCCGACGTCGTCGCCGGTGCGCGACAGGGCCTCCTTCGTCCCCTGCTCGAACAGCTCGTCCCGGCTGTCGTCGTCGACGGCGGCGGCGAGGGACCCAGGCAGACCCAGCCGCTCGAGGACCACCGGGAGGTCGACCTTGTGCCCCATCGCGTGCGCGAGGTCCTCGTCCGCCTCGCGGGGGGCCTCCCACAGCGCGGTGCCGATCGCCTCGTAGAGGGGCCCGACGATGTCGTCGCCGTGCTCCTGGGCGGCCGCCGCGATCACGCGGTGCATCCGCCGCCCACCGTGGTGCCACGTGGCGTGGCCCTCCTCCTCGTACGGCTCGTTCAACGTCTGCAGCGAGATGTAGGACCACCGGACGTCGAGGTCGAGCTCGTCACGGACGACGCGCGCCCACTTGCTGGTGATCCAGCAGAACGGGCAGGACGGGTCGAAGAAGAACTCGAGGTCGGGCGATGGCATGCGGGACTCACGGGGCGCGGGGGTGTATGTTCGGATTCGAACTTACATTGCGTTCGGACTTGTTGCCGAGCCGGGGTGACCTCGCGACACTCCCGCACCCGGAGGTGGCACATGCAACTGCGTTGGCCGACGACGCCTGACGACCGTGTCCGTCGGGCGACCGCGTCCCTGCGCGGCGCCGCCCTCGCGGTCGCCGCGGCCGCTGCGGGCGTCGCCGAGAGGCTGGCGTCCCGGACGGGGTGCCCGGACGACGACGCTGCATGCCTCGAGGACGCGTACGCAGACCTGCTCGCGCAGCGACGCCGCCTGGACGACGCGGCCACCCAGGTGCAGCGGCTCGAGCACGCCACGCTCGACTACCGCGGCCGCACCCCCCGCGACGCGCCGATGCGCGGTGCGGACGTGCCGACGGTGATCGCCGCCCGGGCGATGGTCGACCGCACCCACGACGAGCTCCTCGAGACACTGGCGGCAGCACGCGCCGCCCTGTCCCGACTCGACCCCCAACAGCCCGTGGGAGGCGCACTGGGCTGAGCCTCAGTGCTTCTGGGCGTCGAACCAGGTCGTGCCGGTGGCCGTGTCCACCTCCAACGGGACTGCCAGCTCTGCGACCCCGGCCATGCGCTCGACGACCATGTCGCGCACCGCGTCGAGCTCGCCGGGTGCGACCTCGATCATCACCTCGTCGTGGACCTGCAGCAGCTGGCGTGACCGTCCGCCGAGCTCGCGCAGACCGTCCTCGACCGCGATCATCGCCAGCTTGATGATGTCGGCCGCGGTGCCCTGGATCGGGGCGTTCAGCGCCATCCGCTCGGCCATCTCGCGGCGGTTGCGGTTGCCGCTGAGCAGGTCCGGGAGGTAGCGCCGACGACCGAACATCGTCGTCGTGAAGCCGTCGCGCCGGGCCTGCTCCACGGCGGCGGTCAGGAACTCGCTGATCCCCGGGAACCGCTCCATGTAGGCGTCGACGATCTGGCTGGCCTCCCCCGGCTCGATCTGCAGCTGCTGGGCGAGCCCGTACGGCGTCAGGCCGTACGCGAGCCCGTAGTTGACGGCCTTGGCCCGGTCGCGCAGCGTCGAGTCGACGTCGTCCAGGGCGAGGTCGAAGACCTTCGCGGCCGTCGTGGCGTGGATGTCCTCGCCCGAACGGAACGCGTCGAGCAGCCCGTCGTCCCCCGAGAGGTGCGCCATGACCCGCAGCTCGATCTGCGAGTAGTCGGCCACGAGGAACGTCTCGTAGTCGGCCCCGGCGACGAAGGCGCGTCGGATCTCCCGGCCCTCGGCGGTGCGCACCGGGATGTTCTGCAGGTTGGGGTTCGACGAGCTGAGCCGACCGGTCGCGGCAACCGTCTGTGACAGCGTCGTGTGGATGCGGCCGGTCTCGTCGTCGACCAGCGGGGGCAGCGCGTCGACGTAGGTCGACAGCAGCTTCGTGCACTCGCGCCACTCCAGCACCGCCTCGATGATCGGGTGCTGCCCGGCGATCTTCATCAGCTCGTCGTGCGCCGTCGACCAGCCGGTCTTGATCTTCTTGGTCTTCGGCAGGCCGAGCTCGTCGAACAGGACCTCCTGCAACTGCTTGCCGGAGCCGACGTTGAACACGCGCCCGGCGTGGTCGTGGACCTCGGCCTCGAGCCGACCTGCACGCTCGTCGAGGTCGTCGTGCAGCTCGGCCAGGACGTGGCGGTCCACCGCGATCCCGGCCGCCTCCATCGACTGCAGGATCCCGACCAGCGGCAGCTCGACGTCGCGCAGCAGATCGGTCTGTTCGTACTCCTCGAGCAGCTCGGCGAGGTGCTCCGCGAGCTGGCGCGTCGCCTCGGCCCGTAGGGCGCGCTCGGCCCACGGGTCGGGTTCGACGTCGAAGGACAGCTGGTCGCCGCCGCCGTCGTCATCGTCCTCGACCTCGATCGACCGCTGCAGGTACTGGACCGAGATGCGGTCGAGGTCGAAGCTGCGCTGCTCGGGGTTGCACAGGTACGCGGCGAGCTCGGTGTCGATGGTCAGGCCATCGACGGTCCAGCCCTCGACCGCAGCGACGTGCAGCAGCGTCTTGGCCCCGTGGGTCACCACGGGACCGTCGGGATCCTCGAGCAGCGCGGCGAGTGCCGTGCGGTCGGCGTCGTCCATCTCGGACGTGCGGATCGAGGCAGGGTCGCGATCGGCGTTGGCCACCGCAACGGCGTCCAGCTGCAGGTGCGGGACCTGCCGGCTCGTCGAGCAGACCACCGCCACCGGGCCGTCCGCGCGGTCCAGCCAGGCGGCCAGCCCGCCGGCCTCGAGGCGCTGCGGCTCCCTTGCGAAGGCGCTGGCCTGGTCCTCCTCGGCCTCGCCGAGCACGTCGGACAGGAACCGGTCGTAGAGCGCCCGGAACGCGCGCACGCCGAACAGCTCGCGCGTGCGCTCCGGGTCGTGCTCGCGGCGTCCGAGGTCGTCGAGCGTCACGTCGAGCTCGACGTCCCGCCGCAGGCGCATGATCTGCACGTTGGTGCGGACCTGCTCCTCCCACTCGAGGAGGTTGGCCGGGACGACCTTGCCGCCGATGTCGTCGATGTGCTCGTAGATCCCGTCGATCGACCCGTAGTCCTCGAGCAGCTTCGCGGCCGTCTTCTTGCCGACCTTCGGCACGCCCGGGAGGTTGTCGGACTTGTCGCCCCGGAGCGCCGCGTACTGGACGTACTGCTCGGGGCGGACGAGGTACTTCTCCTCGACCGCGTCGGGCGTCATCTCGCTGACGTCGGAGATCCCACGGACGTTGTAGAGCACGGTGACGTCCTCGGTCACCAGCTGCATCGCGTCGCGGTCGCCCGTGACGATGCCGACGCGCCAGCCGTCACCGACGGCCATGTCCGCGAGGGTCGCGATCACGTCGTCCGCCTCGACGCCGGGGACCTTGACCACCGGGATCGACAGGACGTCCATGACCTGCTCGATCAGGGGCAGCTGCTCGCGGAACTCGTCCGGCGCCTTCTCGCGGCCGGCCTTGTACTCCGGATATGCCTCCGTGCGCTGCACGTCGCGTCCCTGGTCGAAGGTGACGACGACGCCGGCCGGCTGCCGGTCCGCCAGCAGCTTGATGAGCATCGAGGTGAACCCGTAGACCGCGTTGGTCACCTGTCCGGTCGAGGTGCGCAGGTCCGGCGGGAGCGCGTAGAAGGCGCGGTAGGCGAGGCTGTGGCCGTCGAGGAGGAGCAGCAGCGGTCGTTCGTCGGGCACCGGTCGGTCACCTGGGGTCGCGGACGCCCGATGCTAGGCCGGGAGGTCGACCAGCCACGGCAGCGCCGCGGCCACGCCGGCCACCGCCAGTGCCAGCACCGGACGCCGCCACGCCCCGGTCCCGGTGACCCGGCCGGCGACCCGGACCGGGACGTGGTGCGGGGCGACCGCGGCGTCGAGGTGGGCACGCAGGTGCTGCCGGAGCGCTCGCAGGTCGGCGTGCGTGAAGGCGCGCCACGGCGCCTCGAGCACGTCCCCGTCGGCGAACTCGAGACGCAGCACGCCGTGGTCGTCGACGACCCCGACCACGGCCTCGTCGTACACCGTGACGCCGCGGGTGTCGGTCACGACGTAGGCACGCGGCTGCACCGTGAGGACGCGATCGGCGGCCCGCAGGTGGATCGCGTGACGAACCAGTGCCCGGGCGAGGAACAGCGCCTGCACCGCGACGAGGGCGAGTCCGAGCCACCGGAAGTCCGCGACCCCGCCTCGGAGCGGCGCGACGAACCAGGCGATGCCCACGGCACCGGCGACGACGTGCGGCACGACGTCGCGGGGCAGCCCGTGGCGCAGGTCGTGGGACGACACCTGCCACCGCACGTGGAACTGCTCCATGGTCCTGCCCGCCGTCCGGCCCCCGCGCCGATTACCGTCACCGTGCCACCCCGATGGAGCACGCGATGGCCAGTGTCCCACACGTGACGGACGTCGACACCGCGACGTTCGAGGAAGCCGTCCTCGAACGCAGCCACGAGGTCCCCGTCGTCGTCGACTTCTGGGCCGAGTGGTGCGGGCCGTGCCGCACGCTCGGCCCGACGCTCGAGGCCGCCGTCACCGCCCGCGACGGTGACGTCGTCCTGGCCAAGGTCGACGTCGACAGCAACCAGCAGCTCGCCCAGCAGTTCCGCGTCCAGGGCATCCCCGCCGTGAAGGCCTTCCGCGACGGGAAGGTCGTCGACGAGTTCACCGGCGCCATCAACGCCCAGCAGGTCGAGGCGTTCCTGGACGGCGTGGTGCCCACCGTCGCGGACCGCCTCGCCGCCGACGGCCGTCGCCTCACCACC
>JBFKQZ010000072.1:0-12361 GCA_041627475.1 Nitriliruptoraceae bacterium
CAGTTCTTCGACCAGGAACTCGACCTGCACCACCCAGCTGCGCAGCCGCCCTTCGTGGGCCAGCTGCTCGGCCAGCGACGCCCCTTCGGCATCCAGCCGTGCGAGGAGCTCGCCGTTGTAGGCGGCCGTGGCGGTGATGAACCCGGCGAGCTGGTCGAACCCCAGCACCCCGGCGGCGAACAGCCCAGCGACCTCCGGCACCGCCGGCAGCCGCCGTGCGACCGACACCAGACGGCCGGCGAGCGGACGCGGCAGGCCTGCTTCCCAGACGAGGTAGTCCTCGACCGTGCAGCCGGCGGTGGCGGCGGTGCCGCCCCACCGCAGCGCCTCGCACGTCAACCGCAGCAGGCGCGCATGCGTCGCGTGCAGCACGACCGCAGTCTCCTCGATCGCAGCCAGGGGTGACCCGTCGGCGGCCACATCAGGGCCGCCGTGGTCCGGCTGGTCAGGGCTCGAGCGCATGACCCAAACATACGTACGACCTGTGACACCCGCCCGACCAGATCCCACCAGCCTGTGGACGAGCAGGCCCGCCGCCGACGTGTCCGTGCGCGACGACCCACCTACGGGCGGTCGACCTCGACGGCGGCCCCGTCGTGCAGCACGACCGCCCGGAGGAGTGGTTCGCCGGCCGGCCTTCCCAGAGGATCAGCGCCGCAGGCGACCAGCAGGAGCGCGCCGCCGACGGCGAGCAGCACGCAGAGCGTCCCGGACGTCGGCCAGGTCACGTCCGGTCACCGGCCCGTGAACTCGGGCGAGCGGCGGTCGCGGCCGGCGGCGAGCCCCTCCGCGAGGTCCTCGGTGCCGTAGTTGACGGCCTGCATGGCGGCCTCGAGGTCGAGCTGCTCGTCGAGGGTGTTCGTCGAGCTGACCGACAGCGTCGTCCGCAGCTGGCGCACGACGAGCGGGGACGCCGCGGCGACCTCCTCCGCCAGCGACAGCGCTGCGGGGAGCACCTCGTCCGCGGGGAGCGCCTCCAGGGCCAGGCCGTCCGCGGCGGCCTCCGTGCCGGAGAACAGGCGCCCGGTGTAGAGCCACTTCGCGGCGTTCTGTGCACCGAGGATGCGCGGCAGGAACCACGACCCGCCCATGCCGGGATGCAGTGCGAGGCGCGAGAAGTTCAGTCCGACCTTGGCCTCGTGCGCGACGATGCGGAGGTCGCAGGCCAGCGCGACGCAGAGCCCCGCGCCCACGGCGTGGCCGTTGATCGCGGCGACGACGGGGACGGGCAGCGACCGCAGCTCGAGGAAGCGGTCGTAGAACGAGCGCATCTCGTCGGTGGCGTCGAAGCCCTCCTCGCGCGTCCGGCGGGCGTGGTCCTCCAGCATGCCGAGGTCGCCACCGGCGGAGAAGGCCGGTGGCGTCCCGGTCAGCACGGCCACGCGCAGGTCCTCGTCGGTTGCCAGGTCGAGGAAGGTGTCGCGCAGCGCGTCACCCATCTCGGGCGTCATCGCGTTGCGGCGGTCGGGGTCGTGCAGCGTCACCACGGCCACGCCGTCGTCGCGTCGTTCCACCTGCACCAGGTCGGTCACGTCGGCCTCCTCGGGTCGGCCGCGCAGTCTAGGAGCGGGTGGCACGGGTCCCCGCGCCGGCCACGCCGCCGATCGCGACCTCAACCCCGAGGAGCTGCGTCCGACGGCGTGGCCCCGTCCGTCATCGGGTGACGACGGCCGGTTGCGAGGTCAGCGGCACGGCCCCGACACCCCGCAGCTGGTAGCTGTGGACGTGGCCGGGCTGGTGGCCGCTGACGTCGATCGCACCTGTGCCGGCCGGCAGCAGGGCGACGACCTCCCCGTCCCGCAGGACGTGGCGGTCGTGGTCGAGTGGTGTCGTGGTGATCCGCACGAGCTCGCCGTGGAGCGTGGCGGTGGCGACGCCTCCGACAGCGACAGCGACGACGTCCGGCGTGGGCACAGGCACCTCGACGGTCGTGATCGTGGTCCCGTCGAGACCGATCAGCTCGGCGTGCAGGGTCCCGTCACTGCCGACCTCGGCCGAGCGCAACGGCACGTGCACGACCCTGCCGTCGTTGCTGGAGCCGACGTACAGCGGTGAGGTCAGCTGGCCGCCCCACAGCCGTGCACCGACGATGCCGGAGCCGTCGATGTCGATCCGGGCCGTCGCCCCCGCCGTCTCCAGGCTGCTGTAGGTCGAGCCCGAGGTCGAGCCGACGGTCACGGAAGCGCCGTCGACGCGGCCGGAGTCGGCGGTGATCATGGCGCAGCGCGCCTTGCCCCAGAGCAGGGTCGTGGCCGACTCGTTGACGATCGGTGGCGTCCAGTCGCTGAGACGACCACCGGACCAGGTCGCGAGCTCGAAGGTCCGCACGTCCGCGGGCAGCGACACGCGTGGTTCGTGGACCGTCCACCAACGGTCCCCGTCGGCGCGCACGAGCCAACGGCCGCTGTGGGTGCCGAGCGTGCTCCACGTGACGCTCGTGCCGTCACGGCAGAACTCGGCGCGGACACGCACCGGCGGCAGTGGCAGGTCACGGAGGTGTTCGATCGAGAGCACCGCCGCGAGTCCGTGGCCACGGCCCTCGACCGCGACGGTGAGGTTGCCTGCGAGGTCCTCGAGCAGCAGTTCGACCGTGTCGACGGCTGCCGGGGCGAGTCCCCAGACGTCCACGATGGCACGGCCACCGGTCACGACGTGGCGACCGAGCAGGTTGCCCTCGGCACGGACGTGCACGGCGACGACGTCTGCGTCCGGGTCACTCACCTCGACGAGCAGTGTCGCTCCCGCCGCGTGCCGGCGCAGCACGTGGACGCGGACCTCGTCGTCGGTGACGGTGGTGTCGGCTGCGACGGCGGTCAGTGTCCCGGCGGGATCGATCGGGACGCCGTTCGCGAGCACCTCGAAGGTGTGGGGGGCGTCGTCGGCGAGCGGGACGCTGTGCGCGGGTGTGGTCGTGGTGGCGACGGGCTGACCGTCCTGGACGACGGTCCAGGTCGTGGCGCCGGCGTCCGGCCACGAGAGGTGGACACCGTCCTCGTCGGGCACGACCGTCAGGGGGCGGTCGGGCGGCGTCGTCGTTGCGGCGGCGCAGGCGAGCAGGGCGGCACAGGCCGCGACGGACGTGCGGATGGATGACATGATGGGTCCTCGGGGTCGAGTGGTCCCCACCGTCGTCCGCGCGGCCGCAGCCGGAATCCGTACGCACTACGCGACCACGGCCCGTGTCGACTACTGCACGACACGGATCGGCCGCGACTGCGGGCGTCGGACTACGCACCAGCGGCGCCGAGTCGCTCCTGACCGCTCTCCGTAGTGGTCCGAGCTACGGAGGGGCCGACACGGCACGCCGTGTTGTCGCCGTGCCGGGTGAGCCGGTAACGTCAGGGGAGAGCAACGGCGCTCGACCCCCGGGTCGGCGCCGTTCGTGCGTTCCGGCCCCCGCCACGACGCACGGAGGAACGCTCGATGACGACCGGCCTGTACGACCCCCGCTTCGAGAAGGACAACTGCGGGATCGGCTTCGTCGCCCACGTCGACGGGCGGCCACGCCGCGACGTCGTGACCAAGGCCATCGACGGGCTGGCCAACGTCAAGCACCGCGGTGCGGTGGCGGCGGACGGCAAGTCGGGGGACGGCGCCGGGATCCTCACGCAGATCCCGCGCGACCTCGTCTTCGCGCACGCGATCGACCTCGGGCACGGCACCGTGCAGCCCGGCGACCTCGGGCTCGCGTTCCTGTTCCTCGACCCGGACGACAGCGCCGCCCGTGACACGGCGAAGCGCGCCGTGGAGGACGCCTGCGCCGCGGAGGACATCACGGTCCTCGGCTGGCGGGACGTGCCCGTCGACCCGGAGGCCATCGGGGCCATCGCCCGCAGCGCGATGCCGCACCTGACGCAGGCGATCCTCCGGCGCCCGGCCGGCACCGACGACGTCCGCGCCGAGCGACTGGCCTACCGCGCCGAGCGACGGGCCGCCGCCACGTGCCGCGAGACCGGCTCGCGCTACTACGCGGCGAGCTTCTCGTTCCTCACCGTGACCTACAAGGCCATGGCGGACGCCGACCAGCTCGAGGGCTTCTACCTCGACCTGCAGGACGAGCGGTTCGCGTCGAGCCTCGCGATCTTCCACTCGCGCTTCTCGACCAACACGATGCCGACGTGGGAGCGCGCGCAGCCGTTCCACACCCTCTGCCACAACGGCGAGATCAACACGATCGAGGGCAACGTCAACCTGATGAAGGCCCGCCAGGCGGATCTCGGGGCCGACTGGATCGACGCCAAGCTCATCGACCCGGTCATCCCGTCGGACGGCTCGGACTCCGCCAAGCTGGACAGCGCCCTCGAGCTGCTCGTGCGTGGCGGCCGCGACGTGCGCCACGCGATGGCGATGCTCGTGCCCGAGGCGTGGGAGGGCGCCCGGGACGTCGATCCCGCGGTCCGCGACTTCTACCGCTACCACGCCTGCCTGGTGGAGCCGTGGGACGGTCCGGCCGGCCTGATCTTCACGGACGGCACCCGCGTCGGCGCGACGCTCGACCGCAACGGGCTGCGGCCCCTGCGCTACCTCGTCAGCGAGGACGGCTGGGTCGTCGCCAGCTCCGAGGTCGGCAACGTCAAGCTGGACGGCCCGTTGCGCCGTGACCGGCTCGGGCCGGGCCAGATGCTCTGCGTCGACCCGACCGAGGGCGGGCTGCAGGAGGACACCGAGCTCAAGCAGCGCCTCGCCGAGCAGCGGCCGTACGGGGAGTGGCTCGACACCCACCTCGTGCGCGCCGGCGCCGGTGCCGCGGTCGACCGCGTGCCGGAGGACCTCGTCGCCCGGCAGGTCGCGTACGGCGTCACCAAGGAGGAGGTCATCTCGATCCTCCGCCCGATGGCGACGCAGGCCAAGGAGACCACGAGCTCGATGGGTGACGACACCCCGATCGAGCCGCTGGCGCAGTACCACCGCCCCGTCAGCCACTACTTCAAGCAGCGCTTCGCGCAGGTCACCAACCCGCCGATCGACCACCTGCGCGAGCACGAGGTCATGAGCCTGCGCACGCTGCTCGGGCCGCGCCGACCGCTGCTGACCGAACAGCCCGAGGCGGCCGCGCTCGTGGAGCTCGGCAGCTTCTACCTCACCCCGGACGGGCTGCAGCGGATCGTGCTGGACCCCAACGGCATCGAGGTCCAGGCCGTCGACGCGTCCTTCCCCGTCAGCGACGGGACGGAGGGCCTCGAGACCGCCCTGGAGCGCCTCGGCGACGAGGCGGTCCAGTTCGTCCGTGACGGCGCAGGCATCGTCGTGGTCTCCGACGTCGGCGCGGACGAGGAGCGCTGCCGCGTCCCGATCCTGCTCGCCGTCGGTGCGGTGCACCAGCGGCTGCTGCGCGAGGGCCTGCGGACCCGCACCAGCCTCGTGGCCGAGACCGACGAGGCCCGCGAGACGCACGACATGGCGACGCTGCTCGGCTACGGCGCCGACGCGATCGTGCCGCGCCTGGTGCTGCAGACGATCACCGACCTCGCCGACGAGGGCCGCATCGGCGGCGACAACCCGGCGGCGTCCGAGGCGCAGGAGCGCTACCGCACGGCCGTCGAGGACGGCGTGCTCAAGATCATGTCGAAGATGGGCGTGTCGACCGTCGACTCGTACCGTTCGGCGCAGCTGTTCGAGGCACTCGGCCTGTCCGACGAGGTCGTCGAGCGCTGCTTCACCGGCACGGTGTCGACCCTCGGAGGTCTGACCTTCGAGGACCTCGCCGAGGACGTGCTGTCCCAGCACGCCGACGCGTACGAGACCGAGCCCGAGCTCAAGAGCCCAGGTGTCATCAAGTACAAGCTGGGCGGCGAGTTCCACGACATGAACAAGCCGGTCATCGACGCGCTGCACGACACACTGGGGCTGGGGCGCAAGCCCGCCACCGAGCCGCTGACCATCGACGGGCTCGGCGCGATGACGGTCGACGAGCAGGCCGCCCACGTCCTGCGGGTCGCCACCGACCAGGGCCGCTGGGAGCTCTACGAGCGCTTCGCGGAGCTGGTCAACAACCGGCCGACCGCGATGCCGCGTGACCTGCTGCGGTTCGTCGAGGCCGACGAGCCCGTCCCGCTCGACGAGGTCGAGTCGGCGAGCGACATCGCCACCCGGTTCTCCACCGGCGCGATGAGCCACGGCGCGCTGAGCGCCGAGGCGCACGAGACGCTCGCGGTCGCGCTCAACATGATCGGCGGCAAGGCGAACTCCGGCGAAGGGGGCGAGGACCCGCACCGCTTCCGCACGCGCGGCACCGGTGTCGACAAGGACTGCCGCATCAAGCAGGTGGCGTCCGGCCGCTTCGGTGTCACGCCGCAGTACCTGGCGTACGCCGAGGAGCTGCAGATCAAGATGGCGCAGGGCTCCAAGCCCGGTGAGGGCGGCCAGCTGCCCGGTCACAAGGTCTCCGAGGAGATCGCCCGGCTGCGACACACGACGCCCGGCGCGACGCTGATCAGCCCGCCGCCGCACCACGACATCTACTCCATCGAGGACCTGGCCCAGCTGATCTTCGACCTCAAGCAGGTCAACCCGGACGCGCTGGTCAACGTCAAGCTCGTCGCGGAGCGCGGGGTGGGCACGGTGGCTGCGGGTGTCGTCAAGGCACTGGCCGACGGCATCCACATCTCCGGTGCGGATGGCGGCACGGGTGCGTCGCCACTGTCGAGCATCCAGCACGCCGGTCTGCCGTGGGAGCTCGGTCTGGCCGAGACCCAGCAGACGCTGCGCCGCAACGGGCTGCGCGGCCGCGTGCAGCTGCGGGTCGACGGCGGCTTCAAGACCGGTCGCGACGTGGTCGTCGCGGCACTGCTCGGCGCCGACGAGTTCGCGTTCGGGACGGCGGCGCTGTTCGCCGAGGGCTGCATCATGGCCCGTGCCTGCCACCGCGACACGTGCCCCGTCGGCATCGCGACCCAGCGTCGCGACCTGCGCGACAAGTACGTCGGCAAGCCCGAGCAGGTCGCTGCCTACCTGCTGTTCGTCGCCGAGGAGGTCCGGCACCGTCTCGCGGCGCTCGGCCTGCGCAGCGTCGAGGAGGCCATCGGCCGCGTCGACCTGCTGGCACCGGCCGAGGTCGAGGGGCGCGCCGCGCGGCTCGACGTCACGCCGCTGCTCGTCGACGACGGCGAGGGCCCGCGCCACTTCGTCGCCCGTGAGTCCATCCAGGACCCGCGCTCCGAGCTCGGCGACCAGGTGTTCATCGATGCGCTCGAGACCGTGTTCTTCGGTGGCGTCACCGAGTACCGCTACGAGGCGACCAGCTCGCAGCGCACCGTCGGTGCGCGGCTCGGTGGCTCGATCGGGCTCGAGTTCGGCACCGACAGCCCGCCCGGGCTGGCACGGCTCCGGTTCGAGGGCCAGGTCGGCCAGTCGTTCGGCGCGTTCCTGGCCGCGGGCGTCGAGCTGGTGCTGACCGGCGACGCCAACGACTACGTCGGCAAGGGCATGGGCGGCGGTCGCATCGTCGTCCGGCCCCCGGCCGACGACGTCGGCGACCCGGTGCTGGTCGGCAACACCGTCCTGTACGGCGCGACCGGCGGCCAGCTGTTCGTCGCCGGCCGGGCGGGGGAGCGGTTCGCCGTGCGGAACTCCGGCGCGACCGCCGTCGTGGAGGGCGCGGGCAACCACCTCTGCGAGTACATGACCGGCGGCACGGTCGTCTGCCTCGGCCCGACCGGCTCCAACGTCGGTGCCGGGATGTCGGGCGGCGAGCTGTTCGTGCTCGACCCGACCGGGGACGTGCTCGGCAACGTCAACCGGCAGCTGGTGGAGGCACACCGCCCGTCCAGCAGCCAGTTGGAGGAGCTGCGTGAGCTGGTGGCCGAGCACGCGACGGTCACCGGGTCGACGCGGGCCGCGGAGCTCGTCGCCGCGTGGGACGACCGGCGCGACCAGTTCTGGCGCGTCGCCCCCAAGACCGAGGTCGAGCGGGTCGCCGCCGGTGCTGGCGACGCCAGCGTGGGCTGAACGCCGCAGCACCATGACGCGGGCGCCTCCGGGCGCCCGCGCGCGTCAGTCGATCCGTGGCAGCGTGATCTCGATGACGGTCCCACCGCCGTCACGGTCGCGGTGCTCGATCGTGCCGCCGTGCACCGCGACGATGCGGCAGGCGATGACGAGCCCGAGACCGTGGCCTCCCTCGCGGTCGGCGCGCTCGCCGGTGTCGAGACCGGAGTCGCGCGGCATGCCCGGGCCGTCGTCCTCGACGCGCAGCACGGCTGTCTCGTCGTCGGCCCGCAGGCCCACCCAGACGTGGCCGCCGCCGTGGACGGCTGCGTTGGTGACCAGGTTGGTCAGCAGGCGTGCCAGCGAGTCGGCCACGCCACGGACGCGCACCGGGCGGTCGGGGAGGGGCCAGAGCTGCCCCAGTTCGACCAGTTCGTGGCTGAGCCGGCCAGCGTCGAGCGCGTCCCGGACCAGCGTGCGCAGGTCCAGTGGCGTGAGGTCCGCCTGCTCCTCGAGACCATGCAGGGAGAGCAGGCCGTCGATCATCCCGCCCATGCGGCGTGCCTGCCGGACTGCGAGCTCGGCGATCCGCTCGCCCTGGCCCGGCGGCAGGTCGTCCGCGTGGAGCGTGAGCGTCTCCAGGCCCGCACGCAGGACCGACAGGGGGTTGCGCAGGTCGTGGCTGGCCGTACCGAGCAGCTCGCGCAGGCCTCGTGCGTCCTCGGTGGCGGCCTCGAGGCGCAGGACGTCGCCGGCCAGCGCCGCGAGGTCACTCAGCGCTGCTCGCGTCCGGCCGCCGTCCGGCACCGCGTGCGCACAGAGGCAGACGAGGATGCCCTTGCCCCAGGCGCCGACGGCCGCGCCACTCCACGACACGTCGCCGGCGTGGTCCACGGTCACCGGTCCCTCGGCCGTCGCGAGGCGCCGTGCGACGCTCGCCGGCACTGCCGGGGCGTCTGAGGGGGTGGCGGCGAGCAGCGCCGTGGCCGTCCGCGAGACCGCCACGACCTGCACCGGCCGACCGAGCAGTGCATGGCCGAGCCGCGTCAGCCGCGTCAGCCCCTCCGGCGGCGTCCGCTCCACCGACAGCGTGCGGGCATCGCTGCCGGTGGCGTGCGAGCTGCCGCCGTCCACGAACGTCTGGGCCATGTGCATCCCCCCGGATGTGCCCCGCCGGACAGCATCGCGCTCGCCCGACGCCGTGTCATGCCCCTCCTGCAGCAGCGCACGGGATCGCCCGCTGCTCGCGCCGGGGGCGCCGCCGCAGGGCCCCTAGGCTGCCCCCGCCGGGACGACGGGGGACACCGTGGCAGTGGAGGGCATCGACGGGGACGCGGTCACCGCGTGGCTGCAGGAGCGACGTCCGGAGGTCGTGCCACCACTGTCCTTCGAGCCGATCGCCGGCGGCCGCTCGAACCTCACGTACACCGTCACCGACGACGCCGGCGGCCGCTACGTGCTGCGCCGACCGCCGCTGCACTCGGTGCTCGAGTCGGCCCACGACGTCGCGCGCGAGGCGCGGATCATGGAGGCGCTCGCCGACAGTGACGTGCCGGTCCCGGTGGTCGTCGGCAGCGAGTCCGACGACGAGGTCAACGGTGCGCCGTTCTTCGTGATGGAGTTCACCGACGGCGTGATCGCCCGGGATGCCCAGGTCACTCGTGACCTGTTGGACGAGGAGCAGCGGGCGGCGGCGAGCAGGGCACTGGTCGACACGCTGCTCGCGCTGCACGCGACCGACGTCGATGCGGTGGGGCTCGGCGACCTCGGGCGGCGCACCGGGTACGTCGAGCGGCAACTGCGCCGTTGGTCCGGGCAGCTCGAGAAGGGCAGCACGCGGGACCTGCCGCTGCTCGTCGAGCTGGGGGAGCGGCTGGCCGCCGATGTCCCCGCGCCGCAGGCGACCGCCATCGTCCACGGCGACTACCGGCTCGACAACCTGATCCTGTCCCCCGACGGCAGCGAGGTGCGCGCGGTCCTCGACTGGGAGCTTTGCACGCTCGGGGATCCGTTGGCCGACATCGGGATGCTCCACGTCTACTGGGCCGAGTCGTCCGACCCGGTCACGCCACTGGGCAACATGCCGACGGTGCTGGACGGCTTCTGGACGCGTGACGAGGTGCTCGAGGCCTACGCGGCCGGCACCGCCCTCGACCTCGGCGAGATCGACTACTACGTCGCCTTCGCGTACTGGCGCATCGCGATCATCCTCGAGGGCGTCTTCCAGCGGTTCTCTGCCGGGGCCTACGAGCACGAGGACGAGGGCGTGCGCGCCATGGGCGACGTGGTCCACCAGCTCGCGGCAGCGGCCGACGAGCGCGCGCAGCGAGTGGGACGATGACGGCCGCGTTGCTCGTGGACTACGCCGGGGTGCTCACGCCTGGCGTCGCCGAGTCGTGGAAGCACTTCGAGGCCGAGCACCAGATGCCGGCCCGCACGATCGCGACGATGCTGTGGGCTGCCTACGAGCCGGGGGAGTCCGAGGACAACCCGATCGCGATGCTCGAGCGCGGCGAGCTCGACGTCGGCGAGTTCGAGCAGCGCCTGGCCGGCCAGCTGCGGGAGGCCGGACACGACGTCGAGGCGAAGGGACTGGTGGCGGCCCTGTTCCGCGACCTGCAGCCGTCCGGTGGTGTGTGGGACCTGGTGCGGGACGTGCGTGCCGCCGGTGTGCCGACGGTGCTCGTGTCCAACTCGTGGGGCTTCAGCGGCTACCCGCGAGGCCTGCTGGACGCGACGTTCGACGAGCTGGTCCTCTCGGGTGAGGTCGGGCTGCGCAAGCCCGACCGGGCCATCTTCGAGCACGCCGTCGACCTCGTCGGCGCCGAGCTGACGGCCTCGGTCTTCATCGACGACGCACCGGCCAACGTCGAGGCTGCCGAGCGCTACGGGCTGACGGCCGTGCTGCACCGCGGGGACGACGAGGCGACTCGCGCCGCCGTGCTGGCCGGTCTCGGCCTCTGACGGCCGAGGGCGCGGGTCCGGCCGGTAGCGTGCGTGGTCGACCACACACGCCTCCGACCACGGCAGATGATGACCACCAACGAACCCGGTGAGGAGCGCCTCGCGCTCTACCTCGACTTCGAGAACGTCGCGATCGGCGCGCGGGACATCGGCTACCAGTTCGACACCTCGCCGCTGCTGGACGCCCTGGCCGAGCGCGGCCGCACGGTCGTCCGGCGCGCCTACGCCGACTGGAACCTCTTCAAGGAGTACCGGCGCGGGCTGGTGGACTCGAACATCGAGCTCACCGAGATCCCGCAGCGCTCCGACTCGGTCCGCAAGAACGCCGCCGACATCCTGATGGCGGTCGACGCGATGGAGCTCGCCTTCACGCGCGACTTCATCTCGACGTTCGTGATCGTCTCGGGCGACTCCGACTTCACGCCGCTGGTGAACCGCCTGCGCGAACTGAACAAGAAGGTCATCGGCGTCGGGCTGAAAGGCTCGACCTCGGCGATGCTGCCGCCCGCGTGTGACGAGTTCATCTTCTACGACCGCCTCGAGGGCCTGACCCGTCGCAGTGGCAGTGGTGGTGGCGGCGGTGGTGGTCGTCGCGGTGGCGGCGGTCGCTCCAAGAAGCACCACGGCGGGACGAAGAAGTCGTCGTCGAAGCAGAGCCTGGCCGAGGTCAAGAAGCTCGTGGCCCGGACGCTCTCCGGCATGCAGTCGTCGGGCACAGGCTCGATCCAGGCGTCCAACCTCAAGCGTGCGCTGCTGCGCAAGGACCCGACCTTCTCCGAGCAGGACTACGGCTTCCGTGGGTTCCGCGAGTTCATGCTCCACATGGAGGAGGAGGGCGTCGTCACGCTCTCCGAGGGCCCGGCCAAGGGCGACCCGGAGGTCGACCTGCCGACCGGTGGTCCCAAGGCGTCCAAGTCCGAGGAGCAGGCCTTCGACCTGCTGCGCACCACGGTCATCGAGCTGATGGACGAGCTCGGTGGCGACCCGCCGCTGTCGGGGCTCAAGGACCAGCTGCGCAAGCGCGACGAGAACTTCAGCGAGAAGGAGTTCGGCTACTCGGGCTTCCTCCAGTTCTGCAAGGCGGCCGTCACCAAGGACGTCCTCGAGATGGACTGGGAGGAGGAGGACAAGGAGTACTACCTCTACGTCCCCGACGACGAGATCGAGAAGCTCAAGGGCTGAGAACACCTGTGCGAGGGGGCCGTGGCCGTGTGGTCACGGCCCTCTCGTGTTGGACGGACGCGTCCGGACGTGGCGGGCGACGCCAGCGGCGGCGAGCGCGACGGTCGACAGCACGAGGCCGCGGACCACGTGGGGCGCCACGGGCTCCGAGACGCACCGATCGCGGACGTCGTCGGGCTGACACAGTTCCGCGCGCCGGACCTCCTCCATCGCGTTCGTCGACCGCGCCTCGAGCGCCCCGGCGAACGCGGCGAGGGCGAGCATCGCGAACAGCAGCGACACCAGCGTC
>JBFKQZ010000073.1:0-12289 GCA_041627475.1 Nitriliruptoraceae bacterium
GCCCGTCGTTCTCCAGGAACCTTCGGCGGCGTCCCTCACGACAACCTCAAGGCGGCCCGTCCGTGTGCTCACGTCGTCGCCATCGGTCCGGCGCTGCTTCCCTGCGGCCGACGACGAGGAGGGCCACGTGCACGTGACGGTCATCGGGGCCGGTGCCGCGGGCTGCTTCGCCGCCCTCGCGGCTCGTGGCGCCCTGCAGGCGGACGGCGCCGTCCGACCTGTGCCGGCCGGTGCGCCGCACGTCGTGCTGCGCGACGGTCAGGCCGCGCCGGGACGCAAGATCCTCATCAGTGGCGGTGGCCGCTGCAACGTCACGAACGCGACAGTGACGCCGGACGACTTCGTGACGGCGTCACCGCGGGCCCTGCGCACCCAGCTGCTCGAGTTCCCCCCGGCCGCAGTGCAGCGGTTCTTCACCGATGCCGGCGTCCCACTGACCGAGGAGCCGATGGGCAAGCTCTTCCCCAACGGCGACCGTCGGGCCCGGGACGTCCTCGCCGCGCTGCACCGGCGGCTGGACGAGGCCGGGGTCGAGCAGCGGTTCGGGACGCCGGTCACCGCCGTCGCGCGCGACGGCGGGCACTGGCGGGTCGACGGCGAGCCGACCGACCGGGTCGTGGTCGCAACCGGCGGCCGGTCGGTGCCGGCGACCGGGTCCACCGGTTTCGGGCTGGACCTCGCGGTCCGGCTGGGCCACGAGCTCGTGGAGCCCGTCCCCGCGCTGGCCGCACTGCTCGGTGACGGCGGCGAGGACCTCGCCGGCGTCCAGGTGCCGGCCGTGCTGACCGCGGCACGACCGGACGGGACGGTGCTGCGACGCAGCGCCGGGAGCCTCCTGTTCACGCACAAGGGGGTCACGGGCCCGGCGGCGCTCGACGTCGCCGAGGTGCTCGAGCGCCACGACGACGCGGTCGTGACCGCCGACGTCTGGTCCCTGCTCGACCCGTCGGGACCGATGGGGCCGTGGCTCGACGCCCCCAAGCTGCCCGGGGCCTGCCTCCCCGACCCGCCCGCCCCGGCCGACGTCGGAGCCGTGGACGAGCAGCTCCAACACCTCGTCGAGGCCGCGAACCCGGGCACGACCCTCGCGACCCTGCTCGCGCGACGTCTGCCGCGGGCCCTGGGGGACGCCATCGCCGGCGAGCACGCCGGCACCGACGTCGCGCGACTCCCCCGCGAGGCCCGACGGCGCACCGCGCACCGGCTGGCGTCGCTCGAGCTGGGGGTGACCGCCACGGCGGGCTACGCCAAGGCCGAGGTCACCGCCGGCGGCGTGCGGCTGGACGACCTCGACCGCCGGACGCTCGAGAGCCGCGTCGCGCCCGGCACCCACTGGTGCGGCGAGGTCTGCGACGTGACGGGCCGGCTCGGCGGCTTCAACTTCCAGTGGGCCTGGACCAGCGGCTTCCTCGCCGGGCGCGGGGCGGCTCAGCGCTCGTAGACCACCGGCCACTCGCTCGGCGGGACGAACTCGCCGTCGTCGTCGCACTGCTGCTCACGGGCGACCTCGAGGCGCAGCGACGTCCCGTCGAAGGTCCAGCGCTGCAGCAGCCCGCAGTCGCCGAGCCCCCGGTACTTCACGTCGTTGACGACCCTGACCCCGTCCGGCGAACCGTCGACGAAGCCGACCACCTCGGCGGTCTCGACGACGTCGCCGCCCTGCCACTGCTCGACCGGCAGCTCGGCCAGCACCAGCCCGTCCCAGGTCCGCAGCTCGCCGCTCGGCTGGTAGGCGCCGAGGAAGCAGACGACGTGCACGAGCATCTGGTCGTCGACGGTGGCGACGACGCGGTGGGCGTCGCGCACGAAGTCCTCGTCGCAGCCGTCCCGCTCGGCAGCGCGGGCGCGGGCCGCCGCGAGCGCGGCCTCCTCGGTGAAGTCTGGCGTCGGCTCGGGCGACGACGACGGCGAGGCCTCGGGCGTCGGGCTCGGGTCCTGCGACGCCTCGGGTTCCGCCTCGGGCTCCTCGGACGGCGACGGGGAGGGGCTCGGCGACGGGGAGGCGAGCGGGGACGCCACCGCGGTGGCGGGCGCGGCCGTGGGCTCCTCCCCCGCGCTCGTGCACGCGGCCAGCGCGACGAGCAGGCAGCAGAGGGCGGGCAGGGTGCGGTGCGTCATGCGGGGAAGACCTGGTTGATGGACTCGACGACGGCGGCCGGGCGGTCGCTGCCCTCGAGCTCGATGGTGACGGTGAAGAAGTTGCGCACGGCCTCGCCACGACGCTCACGGCCGGTGATGACGGCGTGGGCGCGCACCCGACTGTCGACGGGCACGGGCGCCACGAAGCGGACCTTGTCGGAGCCGACGTTGACGATCATCCCCGCCGACTCGATCGCGTAGAGCTCGCTGACGAGTCGCGGGACGAGCGAGAGCGTCAGGAACCCGTGTGCGATCGTCGACCCGAAGGGACCGTCCGCGGCGCGTTCCGGGTCGACGTGGATCCACTGGTGGTCCCCCGTCGCCTCGGCGAACAGGTCGATCATGCGCTGGTCGACCGTGCACCACGCGCTGTGGCCGAGGTCGACCTCGCCCTCCAGCGACGCCAGCTCCTCGACGTCCGCGAACACCCGCACCGCTGCCTCCTGCCATCGGGGGCGGCCGAGCGAACCACGTCGGCCGCACGGACGTTGCAGGCGTCACCGTCGCCCCCGACGCTGGTGGTCAGCCTCCCACCCCGGACCGTCCCGTGTCCCCCCGACTGCTCCCGCTCGTGCTCGTGGCCGCCCTCGCGGCCTGCACCGACGCGCCGACTGCGACGCTCGACGACCCGCGGGCGGTCACCACGCCGGCACCGGAGGTCGCACCGGCCCCCGAGGACGAGCCGGCGGCGCCGGCCCCGCCGTCGGTCGACGCCTGCGACGACGAGCGGCGTGCGACGCTCGTGGCCGCCGTCGACGGCCAGCTCGCGGCGATCGCGGCGCAGGACTGGTCCACCGCCCTGACCTACGCGACGGACGGCTTCCGGGCGGGGATCGACGTCGGCCGGTTCGAGCAGATCATCACCGAGGGCTTCCCGGTCGTCGCCGACAACCGCGCCCGCGACATCGGCCGGTGCCGCACCCGCGGCGACGAGGCCACGCTCGAGGTCACCGTCGAGGACCGGGACGGCACCCAGCAGCTGCTGCTCTACCTCTTCGAACGGGGCCCGGACGGCTGGGGCATCGGCGGCGCCGCACCGGCCACGCCCGGCCGTCCTGCACCCGAGGAGCCCGGGTTCACCGTCTGACGCGCCTACGGTCCCGACCGGACCGGAGGACCGTGATGGAGCTGTTCGACGCCGAGGCCGTGCGGGCCCGCCTGCCGATGGACGTCGCGATCGACGCGATGCGCGAGGCCTTCACCGCACTCGCCGCGGGCGAGGTCACGGCGCCGCCCCGCGGCTTCCACGCGATCGACGCCCTCGGCACCGACGGGATGCTGGCGACGATGCCCGCCCATGTCGCCGGCGCGACCGATGTGCTGGCCACGAAGGTGGTCAGCATCGTCCCCGACAACGCGACGCGCGACCTGCCCTCGATCCACGGCCTGCTCGTCGCGTTCGACGGCACGACCGGCGAGCCGCTCGGCGCCGTCGACGGCACGGTCGTGACCGCGATCCGGACAGCCGCCGTGAGCGGCCTGGCGACGGACCTCCTCGCACCCGCCGACGCCACGACACTCGCGGTCCTGGGCACCGGCGTCCAGGGGCGCGAGCACGTCGCGGCCGTTCGCGCGGTGCGGCCGATCGAGCGGGTGCACCTGTGGAACCGGACGACCGCACGCGCGGAGGCGCTGGCAACCGACCTGCGCGCCGCGGGCCTCGAGGTCGTCGTCGCGGCGACGCCGGCCGAAGCCGCCGCCGGGAGCGAGGTCGTCTGCGCGTGCACCGCCGCCACGGCCCCGCTCCTCGAGGCCGCAGACGTCGCCCCCGGCACGCACGTCAACGCGGTGGGGGCCTTCACGCCGACGATGCGCGAGCTGGGCGCGGACCTGCTGGCCGGGTCGTGGCTGGCGGTGGACACGCGCGCCGGCGCATGGGAGGAGGCCGGTGACGTGCTGCTCGCGATCGAGGACGGGGCGATCGACCGCGACCACGTCCGGGCGGAGCTGGCCGAGCTCGTGACCGGCGCCGTCGCGCGACCGGCCCCCGGCACGACGACGGTGTTCAAGTCCGTCGGCCACGCCGTCGAGGACGCCGTCACCGCCGCCCGGCTCCTGCGCTCCGGGGACTGACCGCCGTCAGACGTCCGGACCGAGCACCGCCTCCACGGCGGGCGGGAGCACGTCAGCGATCTGCTCGTGGAGCACGAGCGTCGCGAGACGGTCCAGCGGCGTCGGCTCGGCGTTGAGCACGACCAGCCGCGCCCCCGTCTCGAAGGCGTGCTGGGGCAGACCGGCCGCCGGCTGGACCGTCAGCGACGAACCGATGGCCAGGTAGAGGTCGCTGCTGCGCGCCGCGTCGGCCGCCGCCTGCAGCGCGGCCTGCGGCAACGACTGCCCGAACATGACCGTCGCGGCCTTGGTGATCGCGCCGCACTCGGGGCACTGCGGGTCCTCGTCGCCCTGCTGGACGACCCGGTCGACGGCCCAGTCCATGCCGGCGCGCCAGTCGCAGGCCGTGCACTCGACCTCGCGCATCGTCCCGTGCAGCTCCTGGACGACGTCACGGGGCGTGCCTGCGGCGACGTGCAGCCCGTCGGTGTTCTGCGTCGCCAGCCCCACGAGCCGCCCCGCGGTGGCCAGCCGGGCCAGCGCACGGTGGGACCGGTTCGGCTCCGCGCGCAGGGCGGGGTTGTGCACGCGCCACAGCCACGACCGCCGGCGCACGTCGGCGTCGTCGCGGTACGTCGGCCAGTGGGTCAGGCGCTCGGCGGTCGGGTCGACCGTCCACAACCCCTCGGGACCGCGGAAGTCGGGGATGCCGGAGTCGGTCGAGATCCCGGCCCCCGTGAGCACGGCGACCCGGTCGGCGGCGGCGAGGAGGGCGGCGAGATCGTCAGGCATCGTCACCCGCGAGGGCCAGCACGGCCACGCCCGTCGCCGCGGCGGCACCGGCGACCATGGCCGAGACCTTCGCGTCCGGCACCTCGTCGCCGGCGGCCAGCGTCGACACGACGTCCACGAGGTCGACCAGCACGCCGAGCCCGGTCAGGACCCTGAAGCCGGTGCCGGTCGTCCCCGTGGCGCGCATCGTGCCGAGGGTCGCGGCACCCAGCGCGACGTCACGGACACCGAGGCCACGGACGGCGATCGCGGCGTCGCTGCCACCGGCGACACGGCCGATCCACCTCCCCCCGACGGGGCCGGGCGCGGCGACCATGCCGAGCCCGAGGGCGATGCGTCCGGAGGCGAGCGTGCTGGCGAGTGCTGTGGCTGTGTCCATGCGCACGAACCTAGCGTCAGCCCCCGGAGAGGATCCCTGTCGGGTCCGCCACCCGGACGTCCTCGTCGCGATCGTCCCACCACCCGTGCGGCAGCTTCACCCGACCCGGCGACCGCTTCCCGCGCGGCGCGTGCCGCCAGGCCGACAGCACCGTCGCGTCGGGCGGGATCGCCCTGAGCACCCCCTCGACCTCGTCACGGTCGTCGACACGACCCGCCCGGTCGTGCAGGTCGCTCCCCCGCTCGACGTACCCGAGGACGTACCAGCGCAGGTGCTTGCGGTAGCGCCGGACGGTGCTCTCCGGAGCCGCGTCGTCGTGGACGAGCAGCAGGTCGAGGTGCTGCCGGGCGAGGTCGGCCGTGACGGCGAACGGGGGCGGGCCGGCGGGCTGCTCCCCGCGGAAGACGGCGGCGAGGTCGGCGAACAGCCACGGTCGACCGAGGCAGCCGCGCCCGACCACGACGCCGTCGCAGCCCGTGCGCTCGACCATCCGCAGCGCGTCGTCGGCGAGCCACACGTCGCCGTTGCCGAGCACGGGCACCGCGCCGTCGACGAACCGGACGAGCTCGGCGATGCGGTCCCAGCGAGCGCTGTCGGCATACCCCTGCTCCACGGTCCGGGCGTGCAGCGCCACCGAGGCGACACCCTCCTCGACGGCGATCGCCGCGGTGTCGAGGTGCGTGAGGCGGTCGTCGTCGAGCCCGAGCCGCATCTTGACCGTGACGGGCACGCGACCTGCCGCGGCGGTCACCGCGGCCCGCAGCACGGCGCGCAGCAACCGACGCTTGACCGGCAGCGCGGCGCCGCCCCCGCCGCTGGTGATCTTCGGCACGGGACACCCGAGGTTCAGGTCCACGTGGTCGACGCGGTCCTCCGCGACCAGCTGCGCCACGGCCTCGCCCAGCACGGCCGGGTCCGACCCGTACAGCTGCAGCGACCGCGTCCCGAGGTCACGCGGCAGGTCCACGTAGGACCACGTGCGGGCGTCGCCCTCGACCAGCCCGCGTGCCGTCACCATCTCGGAGGTCAGCAGGCACGCCCCGTCGTCGAGCGACCGCACGAGCCGCCGGAACGGGACGTCGGTGATCCCGGCCATGGGTGCGAGCACGACCGGGACCGGGACCTCGACGTCCCCCAGTCGCAGCACGCAGCGTCCTCCCGGCCGGTCCTGCGAGCGTACGACCGACCCGCGCCGCACCCGCCCGTCGGTCGTAGGGTCGACGCGGGGAGGTGCCATGGCCACCGGCCGCGACGAGGTCCGCCGTCTCGCCGCCTCGATGGCGGGTCGGCGGACCAACCTCGCCATCCTCGTGCTGCTCGCGGCCGCCTGGCTGACGGGCGCGCTCAACTTCGCGCTGGGCACGGGGTGGGTGGCGTGGCCGACCGTCGGCCACGGCGTCGTGACGCTGGGGCTGGTCGTGGTGGCCGGGTGGAAGTGGGCCATCGTCCGCCGCGGCCTCGACCGCCGCCCCGCGACCCGGACCTGGCCCTCGGTCCTCCTCGGCGCACTCGTGGTCGTCGCGATCGCGACCGGGCTGCTGCACGCCACGGGCCTCGTGCTCCGGTACGGCCCCCTCGGCAGCATGCAGGTCCACGTCGGGGCCGCCCTCCTCGCGCTGCCGTTCGCGCTCTGGCACGTCGTGGCCGACCACGACACGCTGCCCGGGCGTCGGGACCTCGGACGACGCAACCTCCTGCGTGCCGGGCTGCTGCTCGGGTCCGCCGGGGCGCTGTGGGCCACCACCGAGGCGGTCGTCCACGCCGCAGGCCTGCCCGGGGCGCGACGACGAGCCAGCGGCTCGTACGAACAGGGCAGCCACGACCCGGCGGCGATGCCGTCGATCATCTGGCTGTTCGACCCCCGACTCGAGCTCGATCCCGCCGCGTGGCGGCTGGCCGTTCCCGGCCCGTCCGGACCACGCACGCTCGGCCTGGCCGACCTGCAGGACCGCACCGGCGGCACGCCGGACCGCGTCACGGCGACGCTCGACTGCACCAGCGGGTGGTGGGCGGAGCAGGACTGGCACGGCGTCCGCCTGGACCGGCTGGTGACCGACGTCCCCACCGGCGCGCGGAGCGTGCTCGTGCGCTCGGCCACCGGCTACGGCCGCCGGTTCCCGCTGGGTGACCTGCCGCACCTGCTGCTGGCGACGGGCTACGCGGGCCGGCCGCTCGCTGCCCGCCACGGTGCGCCGGCCCGACTGGTCGCTCCCGGGCGCCGTGGCTTCTGGTGGGTCAAGTGGGTCACGTCGATCGAGGTCGACGACGTGCCGTGGTGGCGCCAGTCGCCCTACCCGACGCAGTGACTCAGGGGTCGAGCCGGCGGGCGTCGTCGCGGTCGAGCGCAGTGAGGACCTCGGCCGCCCGTGCGGCGTCCTCGACGGCCACCAGGACGCGGTGTCCCTCGACCCACTCGACCGAGGGGTAGACGCCGGCGTACGCCTCGGTCCAGGCGTGCAGCCCGTGGGCCTGGAGCATGGTCGTCACCAGGTCGGCAGCCGCCGCGGTGGAAGCGACGGCCACGGGCGCGGTGCGCTGGAGCTCGACCTGTTCGTGCATGGGTGGATCGTAGGTCCGGGCGCCGCCCGTAGGCTCCGGACGACCGACGTAGAGGACGCGCCGTGGCCGGGACGATCTGCCTCCAGGGAGGTCGCGAGTTCGGCAGCGGCTGCCGCGACCTCGACCTCGAGGTGCTCCGGCGGACCCCGCTCGGCCCGATCGTGGTCCTCGCCGGCGCCGCCCGCCCGGGCAAGGACTACGCCACGGCCAGCCGCAACGCCGCGCGCTACTACGGCAACCTCGGCGGCGACCCGGCGGTGCCGGCGCCGGACCCGCGCGAGGACCTGGAGGGCTGCCTCGAGACGGTCGCACAGGCGACTCTGGTCGTGCTCCCGGGCGGCTCGCCGACCGAGCTGCTGCGCGTGCTGACCGAGCTCGGTGACGGGCGCGTCGGGGCACTGCTGCGCGAACGGCACGAGGCCGGCGCGACGATCAGCGGTGCCTCCGCGGGGGCCATGGTGCTGTGCGCGACGACCTGGCTCGCCGACACCGACCGCTCGCTCGTGGACGGGCTCGGACTGGTCCCCGGCCTGGCCCTGCCCCACCACGAACCGGGACGCGAGGGCCGCGCCGGCACGCCACCGGAGCTGCCGCTGTGGGGGCTGCCCGAGTGCGGCGGTGTGCTGGTGGACGACGACGGCGTCGTGGCCGCCGGCGCGGGGACGCCCGTCCTCGTGCTCGGCGGCGAGCCCGTGGAGCTCTCGCGCACCGAGCCCCGCCCCCTCCCGTGACCCTGCGCCGCGTCGCCGCCACCGCCTGCCTGCTCGTGGCGCTCGCCCTCGTCGCCGTGGCGGCCCTCACGCCGCTCCGCGCAGCGGACGTCGCCGCACTCGACGCCGAGGCGCAGCAGCTCGGTGCCGACTGGGCCGCGGCCACCGACGACCCCGACGAGGCGGCGCGCCTGCTGCGCGAGAGCAACGCCGCCTATGCCGCAGCACGAGACCTCGAGCCGCCGGTCGGCCCACTCCGGGCTCTCGGCCTGGGCCTGCTCGCACTGGCTGGTGGCGTCGCCCTCTGGCCGCCGCGCGACGACCGGGACGACGCGCAGCACGAGCGCTGAACGCGCGTCGGAGCAGACGCGACGACCGAGTGCTTGCAAGTGCAAGCAGGGGTCGCCATGCTACGTGTCGAATCGACGTGGTCGACGTCCCAAACGGGAGAGGGATCCCAGCGTGAACTACCTGGTCACCGGCGCAACCGGCTTCATCGGCGGTCGGCTCGTGGAGAAGCTCCTGAAGGAGCACACGGGCACCATCCACTGCCTCGTCAGGTCCAAGAGCCTGGGGCGCCTCGAGCTGCGCATCGAGGAGTGGGGCGAGGACGCCGCGGCGCGGGTCGTCCCGGTCGTCGGCGACCTCGGCGAGCCGATGCTGGGGCTGTCCGACGCCCAGCTCGAAGAGCTCGACCAGGCCGACATCGGCGCGGTGATCCACCTCGCGGCGATCTACGACATCACCGCCGACGCGAACCTGCAGCAGCGGGCCAACGTCGACGGCACCCGGAACGTGGTCGCGGTCGCGAACCGTCTCGGGGCTCCGCTGCACCACACCTCCTCGATCGCGGCGGGTGGCCTCTACCGCGGCCGCTGGACCGAGGACATGCCGCTGGCCGCGGCCAAGGACGGGCTGGACGACCCGTACTTCGCGACCAAGCACGAGGCCGAGAAGTGCGTGCGCACCGAGGCCAAGGTGCCGTGGCGCGTCTACCGCCCCTCGATCGTCGTCGGTGACTCGCGCACGGGCGAGATCGACAAGGTCGACGGTCCCTACTACTTCTTCCGCCTGATGAAGCTGCTCGGCGACCGCCTCCCGGCGTGGCTCCCGCTCATCTCGCCCGAGGGCGGCACGATCAACATCGTCCCGGTCGACTACGTCGTCGCCGCGATGTGCCACATCATCCACCTCGAGGGTGGGCAGTGGGACGAGCGGGTCTACCACCTGGTCGACCAGTCGCCGCAGACCGTCGGGCAGCTGCTGGACATGGTCGCCGGCGCTGCGGACGGCCCGCGCTTCCCGATGCGCGTCGACGTCGGGCTGCTCGACCTCGTCCCCGAGGCCGTCAAGACCCTCGTCGGCAGCGTGACGCCGGCCACGCAGACGCTCGACTTCATCCTGCGCCAGGTCGGCATCCCGGCCGAGACGTTGAAGTTCCTCGACTGGCCCACGACCTACTCCGACGACAACACGCGTGCGGCGCTCGACGGCACGGGCATCTCCTGCCCGCCGCTGGAGACCTACATCGACCGCCTCTACTACTACTGGCTGCGTGAGCTGTCCGGCTTCAAGTCCGCGGGCGGTGGCCTCAAGGGCGCCGTCGCCGGTCGCAAGGTGATGATCACCGGCGCCTCGGACGGCATCGGCAAGGAGGTCGCCCTGAAGGTCGGTGCGGCCGGCGGCCACGTCCTGCTCGTCAGCCGCACCCGCTCGAAGCTCGAGGAGGTCCAGCGCGAGATCGAGGAGGCGGGCGGCATCGCGTTCGTCCACCCCTGCGACCTGTCCGAGGACGAGGACATCATCCGCCTCGCCAAGGAGGTCCTGGCGGAGCACGGCCACGTCGACATCCTGGTCAACAACGCCGGCCGCTCGATCCGTCGCTCGGTGAAGCTGTCGCTCGACCGCTTCCACGACTTCGAGCGCACGATGCAGCTGAACTACTTCGGCGCGGTCCGGCTGACCCTGGAGCTGCTGCCGTCGATGATGGAGCGCAAGGACGGCCACATCATCAACATCAGCTCGATCGGTGTGCAGACCAACATGCCGCGCTTCAGCGCCTACGTCGCCTCCAAGGCCGCGCTGGACGCCTTCGGTCGCTGCATCAGCTCCGAGCTGTGGGACGACGGCATCGACATCACGTCGATCTACATGCCGCTGGTCCGCACGAAGATGATCGCCCCCACGAAGGTCTACAAGTACTTCCCGGCGCTGACGCCCGACGAGGCCGCTGACCGCATCACCGGCGCGATGATCGCGCGGCCGAAGAAGGTCGCGACCGTGCTGGGGACCACCGGGCAGCTGTCGTACGCGCTCGCGCCGAAGATGCTCGACGCCGTCATGCACCGCGGGTTCTCGCTGTTCCCCGACTCCAAGGCCGCCAAGGGTGCGACCGACGAGTCGGCGGAGGACAAGGCGAAGCGCCGTCGCATCGAGGCCGCACGCGCGGCCGAGAGCGGGCAGGTCGACGACGAGTCCAAGCCCACGCGCGACCGGCTGATCTACGCCTGGCTGCTCAAGGGCCTGCACTGGTGAGCCGCCCGCCGGGGCGGTGACGTCCCGGCCACCGGGCAACCACCCGCCGGGACTAGCCCCGGTCAACCCGGCACATGGCTCAGAGTGCCCATCTCAGGGTGGTGGGTTCGCCACTTAGGGTGGCGGGATGCCACGTGCCGCTGGTCCTGCCCACCCGCTGCACCTCGTCGAGCGACGAGGTGGTGGCTGGCGGCGTGTCGTGGGCGGCGTGCACCTCACCCTGCGCGGGTCTGCCGTCCCGATGCTGGTCCTCGTCGGCTGGATCACCGACGGTTCCCCCGTCCGCGCCCCGCTGTGGGTCACCGCCGGACTGGTCGCCCTCGCGGCGCACGAGCTCGCCCACGCGCGGGTGGCGCGTCGCGGTGGGGCCACCCCTCTGGTCGAGCTCTCCTGGCGCGGCGGGCTGACCCGCTGGTTCCCGCCAGGGCAGCTGTCGCGGTCCACCGAGGCCCGTGCGCTGCTCGCCGGGCCTCTCGCCGGTCTGCTCGTCGCCTTCGCCGCCGACACCGCCGCCAGCGCCGTGACCGGCACCCACTGGGCCGCCGACCTGTCCGCGCAGTGGCTCGCGATCCTGGCCGGCCTGTCGGTCGTGCTGGCCGTGCTCGACCTGCTGCCCGTCTTCCCGCGTGACGGGTCCCGACTGGTGCTCCTGCTCCTGGGCGGACCGACGGTGGCGAACGTCGTACGGGCCGGTGCCGTCGGCTCCGTCGCAGCGTCCGTGGCCACGGCAGTCCTGCTCGCCGTGACCCCCTGGCCGCTGCTCGCCCTGGTGCCCGGCCTGTTCGTGCTGACGAACACCTGGCTGGCCGTGCACGGTGACCGGGCCATCGGCCCGCCGAGCCCGGAGGCCATCGCCCGACGCGACTGGCGCGCAGTTCGTCGGCGGGTCGTTGCCGGGTGCGAGACCCCGACCGGGGCTGCCGCGGCCCAGCAGGCCGCGCTGACCGCGGGCGACAACGCGGCGGCCGCCGACATCGGTGACGCCGCACTCTCGCACGGCTGGCGGAGCACCAGCTTTGCGACCCGCACCGCCGTCGCGCGGCTCCTGCTCGAGGAGGACGACCGCGCGATGGCGCTCGTGCACCAGGCGGTCGCGCTCGGCGCCGACCCCGACGAGCTGGCA
>JBFKQZ010000074.1:0-12201 GCA_041627475.1 Nitriliruptoraceae bacterium
CCGCGGCGGCGGCCGCGACGTCCTTCGACCCGGCCGTGCTCGACCGGGTCGCGGCGTGGGTGGGGCCGTTCCGCGCCGCGTGGCTGCCGCGCACGCTGCTGACCCTCGGGCTGCCGGTGCTGCTCGTCGCCACGCCCGCGGGACGGCGGCTCGTCGCGCGCCTCGGTGGCCGCCGGATGGCGACCCTCCGCGGGGCGCTGCTGCCACAGCTCGTGGCGGTCGTGGTGTCGCTGCCGTTCGTCTGGTGGCTGGGCTGGCGGCACGCGGGCGACTTCGGCTTCCGCACGGCCGGGCCGCTGCGGTTCGTCACCGAGACCGCCGGCGGCATCGCCCTCGAGCTCGTCGTGACGACGACCACCGTCCTGCTGCTGCTGTGGCTCGTGCGGACGCGGCCGTCGGACTGGCCGGCGGTCGGCGCGCTGCTCGGCGTGGTGCTGACGGCCCTGCTCGCACTGGTGCACCCGCTCGTCGTCAACCAGCTGCTCTACGACCCGCAGCCGCTCGACGACCCCGTGGTCCGAGCGGCCGTCGAGCCGGTCGTCGCGCGGTCGACACTCCCGGGGACCGAGCTGCTCGTCGGCACGGCGTCGGTACGCACGACGAGGGTCAATGCGTTCGTCGCCGGCATCGGTCCGTCCCGCCAGGTCGTGCTCTGGGACACGCTGCTCGAGCTGCCACCCGAGCGGGTCGCGGCCGTCGTCGGCCACGAGCTGGCGCACGCGGAGCACGCCGACGTGCCGCGCGCCGTCCTCGCCAGCGGTGTCGGGATCCTGCTCGTCCTCACGCTCGCGCAGCGCGTCCTGCGGCGTCGGGGCGACGTGGCCCTGCGCGGTGCGCAGGCCGGTGCGGTCGCGGTCGTGGCCGTGCTGGTCGCCCAGTTCGTGGCCACGCCGGTCGTGGCGGCACAGTCGCGGCAGGTCGAGGCGGCTGCGGACGCACGGGCGCTGGAGCTCGTCCGTGACCCTGCCGGGCAGGTCGCACTGCAGCGCGGCTTCGTCACCGACGACCTCGTCGACCCGGACCCGCCGGGCTGGGTCGATCTGCTGAGCAGCCACCCGACCGTCGAGGACCGCATCCGTCGTGCCGTCGCCTTCGCGGTGACCGAGGGGCTGGACCCGCTGCCGGAGGGCCCCTGATGCGGACCCTGTGGGTGACCAACGACCTGCCGCCGCGTGCCGGTGGCATCGAGCAGTTCCTCGGCAACCTCCTCGACCGCACGTGGCCGGAGGAGGCCCTCGTGGTCGGCCCGGCCAACGACGAGGCGTCGCGACACGACGCCGACGTCGTCTGGGACGTTCGGCGGCTCGACGGTGGCGTGTGGCCGACGCCGTCGGTGCTGCGGGCCGTCCGGGCGGCGGCCGTCGCGCACCGCCCCGACGTCGTGGTGCTCGGTGCGTCGTGGCCGCTCGGTGAGCTCACGAGCCGGCTCGCGGACGACCCGGGGGTCCCCGTCGTCGCGATCAGCCACGGACTGGAGGCAGGGGTCGCGGGTGTGGGACTCGGGCGGCTGGTCGGCCGCACGACCCGGCGGCTGGCCGCGCTGACGACGATCAGCGACTTCACCGAGGACCGGCTCGCGCCCCACGTGCACTGTCCGGTCCGTCGGGTGCCGCCGGGGGTCGACGTCGACCGCTTCCACCCGGACGTCGACGGCGGCCACCTGCGGGCCGCGTGGGGCGTGCCGGCCGGGGCGCCGCTCGTCGGCTGCGTCTCACGCCTCGTGCCGCGCAAGGGGCAGGACCGGCTGCTCGATGCCTGGCCGACGCTCCACGCGCGGCACCCGGACGCCTGGCTGGCGCTGGTCGGCACCGGCCCGCTGGAGGCGGAGCTGCGCACCCGGGCCGCGGGACTGCGCAACGTCGTGGTCACGGGGGCCGTGCCGTGGTCGGAACTGCCGGCGGCCCACGCGACGTTCGACGTCTTCGCCATGCCGTGTCGCACGCGGCTGCTCGGGACGGACGTCGAGGGGCTCGGGATCGTCTACCTCGAGGCGCAGGCCTCGGGCGTGCCGGTCGTCGCCGGCGACTCCGGCGGGGCGCCCGAGACGGTGCTGCCCGGCCGCACCGGCACCGTGGTGGACGGACGCAGCACCGGGGCACTCGTGGCGGCGCTGGACGGGCTGCTCTCCGACCCGGCACGGCGGGAGGCGTGGGGTGCCGCCGGCCGTGCGCACGCCGTGGAACGGTGGTCGTGGACCGCCGTGGCCGAACGTTTCCACGACGTGCTGGGGGGCGCCGTCGACGGTGCGCTGTAGCGTGCTGCGCCACGACGGACGAGGGGTGCGGACGTGACGGTGCCGGTCATCGAGGGTGCGGAGGCCTGGCGGGCCGACGGGGACGAGGCGCGCGGGCACGTCGGCGTGGTCGTGGTGCACGGCTTCACCGGCAACCCGATCTCGACCCGTCCGCTCGGCGTCCACCTCAACGACGCCGGCTGGACCGTCGAGGTGCTGCGGCTGCCCGGTCACGGCACGTCGGCACAGGACATGGCCACGACGCGCTACGCCGACTGGCTGGCCGCCGTCGAGCAGGCCACCGACGACCTCGCTGCGCGGTGCGATCGGGTCGTGCTCGTCGGGCTGTCGATGGGCGGGACGCTGTGCCTCGACGTCGGGGCCCGCCGGGACGTGGCCGGCGTCGTCGCGATCAACGCCCAGGTGCTGGACCCCGATGGGCTGGTCGCGAAGTTCGCGGGGATCCTCCAGCACCTGCTGCCGATGGTCCCGGCCAAGGTCGCCGGCATCGCCGAGGACGACATCAAGGCGGGCGGGACCGAACAGGCCTACGACACCGTGCCCGCCAAGGCCGGCTACTCGCTGACGAGCGCCCTGCCGCGCGTCCGGGCCCAGCTCCGGCAGCTCACGGCACCGGTGCTGGTCTGCTGGTCCGCCGAGGACCACACCGTGCCGCCCAAGAACTCGCGCTGGCTCGCCGAGCACCTCCCCGGTGACGTCCGGACGCTCGAGCTCACCGAGAGCTACCACGTGGCGACGCTCGACAACGACCAGGCGCTGCTGTTCGCCACGATCGCCGAGTTCGTCGGCGACGTCACGGGATCCTGACCGTGCGGGCGCGGCTGGTCCCGACCGTCCTCGTCGCGGGCCTCGCCGTGGCATCACTGCAGCCGGTCGCGGCCGCCACCACGGCCGACGACGGCGTGCGCGTGCTGCTGGTCTCGATCGACGCCCTCGACCCGGCCGAGCTCGACGAGGTCGACGACGGTGGCAACCCGATCGCGCCGACGCTGGTGGCGCTGCGCGAGCAGGGGACGTGGTGGGAGCAGGCCCGGGCCGTGATGGCGTCCGAGACGCTGCCCAACCACGTCGCGATGGCGACCGGCACCTATCCCGGCACCAATCAGGTGCCCGGCAACGACGGACGCCTGGCCGTCGGTGACAGCGAGAACGCCGACCCCGACCTCGGCGTCCCCGAGGCGCGCGAGGCGACCTCGCTGATGGCGGCCATCGAGAGCCAGTGCGCCGACCTCCGGACCGTCACCAGCCTCTCCAAGGAGTACGTCTGGCGGACGTTCCAGGGCGAGGGGGACGCGGTCTTCGACCAGCCGGCGTTCAACATCCCCGGCTCCGGGCACGCGCCCGAGTCGGCGACCGTGCCCTTCCTGCTCCAGCAGGAGCAGGAGGCACCGATCGACTTCGTCTTCGCCAACCTCGGTGACCACGACCGCGCCGGCCACGTCGACACGACGGGCGCCGTGCCCGACGGTCCCGACGGTGTGATGGACGGCGCGAAGGCCGGCCAGCGCGCCGCGCTCGGACAGGTCGACACATGGGTGCGGACGCTGGTCGAGCAACTGCAGGCGTCGGGGGAGTGGGAGCGCACGGTCCTGGTGATCACCTCCGACCACTCGATGAACTTCACGCTGTCCCTCGACCCGCGCTGGAACATCGACACCGCCGCCGCGGTGGCGCAGGTCGAGCTCGACGCCGGACGCGAGCCGGGCTCCACGTTCCTGGTCAGCAACAACGGCGGGGCAGCCTTCGTCTACCTCGTCGACCCGGCGGACCCCGACCGTGCGGCCCTGCTCGAGGCGGCCCACGACGCCCTGGCGGCGCTGCCGGGCGTGGAGGAGACGCTCTACCGCGTCCCCAACGACTTCGACCCGGACGGCGCCGTGCTGCAGACGGTCCATCCCGACTGGAACCTGCACCAGACCCCGCGCGCCGGCGACGTCGTCGTGCTGGCGCAGGAGCGGTACCGGATGGGGTCCGTGGACGAGAACCCGGTCCCGGGCAACCACGGACACACGTCCACCCGGCACATCACGGCGCTCGTCACCGGTGGCTGGGACGGCATCGTGGCCGGGCAGCGCATCGCCGCGTCGGCCCCCGACGCCGTCGACGAGGCCGACGACACCGCCGTGCTGCCCGAGCAGGTGGAGCAGGTCGACTGGGCCCCCACCGTCGGGTGGCTCCTCGGGGTCGAGGACCCCGGGACCGCGGCCGGCGGCGACCCCCAGTGGGAGGGGCGGGTCCTGACGGAGGCGTTCACGCGCCAGCCGGGCACGCTGGTCTGCAGCGGTGCCACCACCCAGCCGGTCGCCACGGACGGCGACGGCGCCACCGACGACACGGCCGACGACCCCGACCTGGCGGCCACCGGGACGGGGACCGGCCTCGCGGCGCTCGTGGCCCTGGCGGCTGCGGCCGTGGTCGGACGTCGTCGGGACGGCTGAGCGACCCCCGTAGGCTGCGCAGCATGGACGACCACGTGCTCCACGTCGACGACGACGGCTTCGTCCGCGCCCCGGTCGCGGCCGTCTACCCCGTGCTCACCCACCTGACGGCCTGGCCCGACTGGTGGCCGGCGACCCGTGTCACGGAACGGCGCGGCAGGGACCGGGTCCGCATCGTCGTCGGGCGCGTCCCCGGCCGTCGTCTGGTCATGGAGGCACGGGCGCACGGTTGGCGGCACGACGCCGGTTTCCACCTGGAGCTCACCGGGTCCGTCGAGGGCACGGTCGAGTTCTGGCTCGAGGAGGGCTGGGACGGGACCGTCGTGCACCACCTCGCGACGCTGCGCGCGCCGGGCCGCGGCGCCGCGCGGCGCTACCGCCGTTGGGCCCGTGCGGGTCTGTGGGGCTGCAAGGACCAGGTGCAGGCCGACGTGCTGGAGTCGACATGAGCGACGTGACCGAGGAGACCCGCTGTCCCCAGTGCGGCGCGCGCAACAAGGCCGACGCCGACTGGTGCACGCAGTGCTACACGCGGCTCGACGAACCCACGCCGTCGCCTCCGCCGCCCCCGTCCGCGCCGACGCCGGCCGGTGGGCCGGTGCCACCGGCGCCCGCCGAGGCTCCGCCCGGCACCACGACCGACGCAACAGGTGGCGGCACGCTGCGCAGCGGCGACGGCCGCTTCCGCCAGGCGGAGGACGGCCTCGAGTGGCGCTGCGAGGTCTGCCAGGAGTGGAACCCGATCGAGCGCGTCACGTGTCGCGTGTGCTCCACGCCGTTCGGACGGTCGCCCCGGGACGACCAGCGACCGGCACGGCCGGACGTGGCACCCGCGCTGCTGGTCGGTGGGTCACTCGTGCTGCCGGGACTCGGCCACTGGCTGCTCGGGCTGCGCGGCGCCGCGGTCCTGCGCCTGGTCCTGGCGCTCGTGTGGGGGCTCGGCGGGATCACCCTGTTCCTCCAGGCGCGCGAGTCGGGACAGTCGTTCCTCCCCGCCGTCCCGCTGCTGCTCGGGTGGGCCATCGTCGCGGCGGGCTCGGCCAACGACGCCCACGTCGAGGGTGGCGGGGCCGGACAGCTCGCGTTGAGCGGCCGCACGCTGCTGTGGGTGACCACCGGCGTGGTCGGCGGGACGTTCGCCGCGGTGCTGGTCGGCGTGCTCTCCGCTGTCGGGGGGTGACCGGCCGCCGGTAGCCTCGCCGGTCGTTGCCACGACGACGAGGTGTGCGTGACCCGAGTCCTGCTGCTGACCGGCAAGGGCGGGGTCGGCAAGACGACGATCGCGGCTGCGACCGCCGTCCGGGCGGCGCGGTCGGGAGCGCGGGTGCTGCTGACCTCGACCGACCCGGCCCACTCGCTTGCCGACGTCCTCGACCAGCCGCTCGGTGACCAGCCGACGGTGGTCGAGCCACGCCTGCTCGGCCAGCAGCTCGACGCGCAGGCACGACTGGAGTCCCACTGGGGCGACGTCCGCGAGTTCCTGGTGCAGGTCCTGCACGCCACCGGGCTCGGCGAGGTCCAGGCGGAGGAGCTGATGCTCCTGCCCGGACTGGACGAGCTCTTCGCGCTGATCGACCTGCGGACACGCGTCGCGTCCGGCGACCACGACCTCGTCGTCGTCGACTGCGCGCCGACCGCCGAGACGCTGCGGCTGCTGTCGCTGCCGGACGCGCTCGGCTGGTACGTCGACAGGATCGCCGGTCCGGGCCGGGGCATCGCCCGTGCCGTGGCCCCCATGGCGCGGGCCGTCGGCGGGATCCCGGTCCCCGACGAGGGCGTGCTGAGCGCCGTCGACCGTCTGCAGGACGACCTCGCCGCCGTGCACCGCCTGCTCCAGGACCGGTCGCGCAGCTCGATCCGGCTGGTGACCAATCCCGAGCGGGTGGCACTGGACGAGACCGTGCGCACGTGGACCTCGCTTGCGCTGTTCGGCTACGCCGTGGACGCCGTCGTGGTCAACAAGGTGCTGCCCGAGGTGGTCACCGACCCGTGGCTGGCGCAGTGGAAGCAGCGGCACGCCGAGCACCTCGCCACCGCCGAGCGGAGCTTCGCGCCCGTGCCGGTGCTGACCTCGCACCTCACGCGGGACGAGCCGGTCGGCGCCGACGCCCTCGCCGAGGTCGCGACGGCGTGCTACGGCGACCTCGATCCCGTCGGCGTGCTGCACGACGACCCGGGGACGACCGTGACCGCCAGCGACGAGGGCTGGGTGCTGCGGATGGCCCTGCCGTTCGCCTCCCGCGACGACGTCGACCTGGCGCGTCGCGGCAGCGACCTCCACGTCCGTGCGGGGTCGGCCCACCGCACCGTGCCGCTGCCCGCGCGGTTGCGGCGTTGCACGGTGACGGGTGCGGCGATGCGTGACGGCGTGCTCGAGATCCGTTTCGTCGACCCGACACCGGCGGGCGTGGCATGACCGACGACACGCGCTCGCCCTGGTGGTCCTCCGGCGCGGAGGACCTCGACGACACCGACCCGTTCGAGGCGCACCGGTCGGCCCGCAGCGCCGCCACCGACGGCACCGGGGAGGCAGCGAGTGGCGGCGACCGCCCGTGGGACGTGCCGTGGGAGGACTGGGACGACCGCGACCCGCCGCCGCCCCACGGCGCCCAGCGCAACGCCGTGGAGGACGCGGTCGACGCGGCGCAGGCGTTCGCCCGGTTCGTCGCGTCCCGGCGCGGGACCGGCCGCTCCGGCCTGCGTCCCCACGATCGCGACCAGACCTGCCGCGCGTGCCCGTGGTGCATCGCGCTGCGCTCGCTCGGTGACGCCCGCCCCGAGGTGGTGGAGCACCTCGACGAGGCACTGCGCCACCTGGTCGCCGCGGCCCGTGCGTGGGTCGACGCAGCCGAGTCCAGGGGGCAGTGGGAGAGGATCCCGCTCGACGACGACGAGGACGGACCGGACCGTGGCTGACGTGATCGGAGTCGACATCGGCGGCACGAACGTGCGCGTCGCCCGCGTGGCCCACGACGGGACGCCGGGTGAGCTGCGGCGTGCGCCGACCCCGTTCGGGGACGTCGCGGCGCTCGTGGACGTCGTGGGCGAGCTCGTGGACGACGCGTCGGTCCCCGTCGGCGTCGGGGTCGCCGGTGGGGTCACGGTCGACGGCGTGCTCTGCGGGGCGCCGAACCTGGGCATGGACGGTGCGCCGTTCGGCCGGCTCCTCCAGGAGCGGCTCGGCCGCCCGGCGGTGATGGTCAACGACGCCGACGCGGCCACGTGGGCCGAGTACCGGGTCGGTGCAGGTCGCGGCGTCGACGACCTGCTGCTGCTCACGCTCGGGACCGGCGTCGGTGGCGGCGCCGTCATCGGTGGACGGCTGCTGCGGGGCGGCAGCGGCCTCGCGGCCGAGTTCGGGCACGTCATCATCGACGAGGGCGGCGCCGCCTGCGCCTGCGGCAACCGTGGCTGCTTCGAGGCCTACGCCTCCGGCAGCGCGATGGCGATGGGCGAGCGGCGTGCCAGCGACCTCGTGACCGCCGCCCGGGACGGCGACGGTGTCGCCGCCGCACACCTGGCTCGGATCGGCACGTGGCTCGGCATCGGCCTGGCCAGTCTCGTCAACGCGCTCGACCCGGCGCGCATCGTCATCGGTGGCGGTGCCGGGACGGCAGCGTTCGACGCCCTCGTCCCGGCGGCGGAGGAGGCACTCGTTGCGCGCATGTTCGGCCGCGCCCACCGCACCACACCACCCATCGTCCGGGCCGAGCTCGGCGACCACGCCGGTGTCGTCGGTGCGGCCCTGCTCGCGCTGCACGCAGCGGAGGAGACCTCGTGATCCGTGTCGTCAGCTGGACGCTCGGTGCGTCCCCGACCCCGGCCTCGGTCCAGACCGTGCTCGCGCGGCACCGGCCCGACCTCGTGCTGCTGCCCGACCAGCCCTCCCGGCTGGCGCTGCGGCGGTGCCTCGCCGGGACCGACCTGCAGCCGCTTTCCCGACAGGGGCGTGGGCGTGCCGGGTCGGCCGTGTGCGGCGACAGCGGCGTGCGGCTGATCACCGCCGCGGAGCTCACGCTGCCGGGCCCGGCCGACGGCGCCGAGCGGGTCGCGAGCCACGCCATCGTGTCCGTGCGCGGTCGCACCCTGTCCGTGATGGCCTTCCGGTTGGGCACGGACCCGGAGGCCCGGCTCGCCGACGCGCAGCTGGCCGCCTCCTTCCTCGACCGGGTCGACCACCCGGCCGTGGTCGGTGCCGACCTCGCCGAGGGGCCCGGGGGGCCCGTGACGGCCGCCCTGCTCGGCGACCGAATCGACGCGTGGACCGTCGCCGGCGTCGGCACGGGCTTCACCTACCCGACCCCGGAGCCCATCGCCCGCCACGACGTGGTGCTCGTCGACGCCGGCCTGCCGATCGCGTCGGCGACCGTGGACACCGCGTCCCCGGTGGACGTCGCCGCCCGGCACCGCCCGGTCGTGGTCGAGATCGAGGAGGGGTCGTGACCGACACGTTCCCGCGACAGCACGCGCGCACGCGACGCTTCACGCTGGGGCGCCCGCGGTCGTTCCACGTCGGTGACGACGTGGCGCTCTTCCTGCGTTCGGCAGCGTCCGACGACCCGGTCACGGATCTCTGGCGTCTGGACCTGCGGACCGGTGCGGAGATGCGCCTGGTCGAGGCCGCGGCGCTGGTCGCCGACGACGCCGACCTGCCCGCCGCCGAGCGCGCCCGGCGCGAGCGCGCGCGTGAGTCCGCCGGCGGGATCACGGCGTACGCGACCGACGACGGCACGACCGTGGCCGCGTTCTGCGTCGGGGGCCGCCTCCACGTCGTCGACGTGGCCTCCGGCGAGGTGACGCCACTCGCACCGGACCGCACCGCGTTCGACCCCCGCCCGGCGCCGTCGGGCGCCCGGGTCGCCTTCGTGGACGAGGAGGGTCTCCACGTCGCGAGCCTGCGCGACGGCACGGTGCAGACCGTCGCGGCGGGCGAGGACGTCACCTGGGGCGTGGCCGACTTCATCGCGGCCGAGGAGCTCCAGCGCCAGCGTGGCCACTGGTGGTCGCCCGACGGCGAGCGCATCGCGCTGACCCGGGTCGACGAGAGCCCGGTGTCGTCGTGGTGGATCGGCGACCCGGCCAACCCGCACCGGTCACCGGCGGCCCACCACTACCCGGCCGCCGGGACGGCCAACGCCGACGTGGGACTGTCGGTCGTCGAGCTCGAGCACCGGCGGCGCGTCGACGTCCGCTGGGACCGCGACGAGCTGCCGTACCTCGCCGACGTGCTGTGGCGGCACGACGGTGTCCTGACGCTGGTCACGATGGACCGCGCGCAGTCCCGGCAGGTGCTGCTGCGCGCCGACCTCACCAACGGGTCCACGGAGGTCATCGCCGAGCACGCCGACCCCGCGTGGGTCGACGTCGTGCCCGGCGCACCGCGGTGGTTGCCGGACGACCGCATGCTGACCGTGGTGGACGACCACGACCTCGGCCTGGCCGGGACACGCACGCTCGCGGTGGACGGCGAGGTCGTGGGCCCGGCCGACGTCCAGGTGCGGGCGGTGCTGCAGGCCGACGCCACCAGCGCGACGGTCGTCGCCAGCACCGAGCCGATGGAGAAGCACCTGGCCCGCATCGACCTCGGCGACGGCAGCGTCACGTGGTTGACGGAGACCCGGGGGGTCCACGGAGGCTCCGTGGGTGAAGGCGGCCTCGTGGTGGCGTGTGCGCCCGCCGAGGGTGCCCCGCACGTGGAGGTCCGCACCGAGCACGGCACGTGGACCGTGGCCGACCACGGCGCGACGCCGGTGCTGACACCACGACCGACGTACGTCGAGCTGGGCGACCGTGGCCTGCGTGGCGTCCTGCTGCTCCCCGAGCACGTCGACGGTCCGCTCCCGGTGCTGCTCGACCCGTACGGCGGGCCGCACGCCCAACGCGCCGTCGCGAGCGCGCACGCCCACCTCACGTCGCAGTGGTTCGCCGACCAGGGCTTCGCGGTCCTCGTCGTGGACGGGCGCGGCACACCGGGCCGCGGGCCTGCGTTCGAACGTGCCGTCCGCTTCGACCTCGCCGGGCCGGTGCTGGAGGACCAGCTCGACGCCCTGGCCGCCGCTGCCGCCGTCGACGACCGCCTCGACCTGTCGCGGGTCGCGATCCGCGGGTGGTCGTTCGGCGGCTACCTCGCCGCACTGGCGGCGATCCGGCGGCCGGACGTCTTCCGGGCTGCCATCGTCGGCGCCCCGGTCACCGACTGGCGGCTCTACGACACGGCCTACACCGAGCGCTACCTCGGCCACCCCGACGTCGAGCCCGAGGCCTACGCCCGCAGCAACCTCGTCGGTGCCGACGGGCAGCTGCGGGGTCTGGCGAGCGTCCCGGAGGGCATGCGACCACCGGGGATGCTGCTCATCCACGGCCTCGCGGACGACAACGTCGTCGCGGCGCACGCGCTGCGGCTGTCGTCGGCCCTGCTGGCCGCCGGCCGGCCGCACGAGTTCCTCCCCCTGTCGGGTGTCACCCACATGACACCGCAGGAGGTCGTGGCCGAGAACCTCCTCCACCTCCAGTTGGACTTCCTCCGCCGACACCTGTGACCGGTGACCCACGGCCGGGGGGTTCGGGGACCTAGGTCCCTGCCCGGCAGAGGGGCCTCTCGGCCACGGTGCTCGCCAACGCCGGGACCGAGAGTCGGCCACGGCGCCTGGAGGAGTTCCCGTGGAGACCACCGAGGAGCAGCAGTCACTGTCGGCGATCGGCGTCGGCGTGGCGGTTGCCGCAGCACTGCTGGCCGTCCTGTTGTCCATCTTCGCACTCGGACGTGCACTGGCGACCGACCCGGCCGTCCCGGCCGTGGCCGGCGGGGCCGACGCCGGGGGCGCAGGTGGTGCCGCGGCGGCACTGGTGGACGTGGAGCTGGCCGAGTTCTCGATCTCGCCGAACCCGATCGTGGTCGCCGAGGGCGGGACGCTCAACGTCAGCAACGTCGGTTCGGCCGAGCACAACCTCAAGGTGCGGGACCAGGCGGTCGGCACCGACAACCTCGCCAGCGGCGGCGGCGAGTCGATCTCGGTCGGCGCACTGGAGCCCGGGACCTACCAGGTCTACTGCGACATCGCGGGCCACGAGGCAGCCGGCATGGTCGGCGAGCTCGTGGTCGGTGGCGAGGGCGGTGACGCCGCGGCCGGCGGCGACGTCGGGGAGGAGCTCACCGGTGAGGCGCGGGCGGAGTGGCTGCGTGCGAACTACGAGGCGTCGGTCGCGGCCTTCCCCGCCGAGACCGAGGGCTTCGGCAACCAGGTCATGACCGGTGAGGTCCAGCCCGACGGCAGCAAGCTGTTCGAGCTGACCATCTCGGAGTTCGAGTGGGAGGTTGCGCCGGGCCAGTTCGTGGAGGCCATCGGGTACAACGGCATGGTCCCCGGACCGCACATGAAGGTCGACGTCGGTGACGTCGTGACGGTGCGGATCATCAACGGGCTCGAGGACTCGGCGACGTCGCTGCACCCGCACGGCATCTTCATGCACCCGTTCGAGGCGGACGGTGTCGGCTACATCAGCCACGAC
>JBFKQZ010000075.1:0-12091 GCA_041627475.1 Nitriliruptoraceae bacterium
GCCGACGTCCGCGCTGACCGCGACCCGCGCCGGGGCAGGCGCGGGTCGTGGCCGGGGAACCGTGTGGGTCAGACGTCGAAGTCGGCGTCCTCGGCAGGGGCGTCGAAGTCGGCGGGCCCGTCGAAGCCAGCCGGGCCGTCGAGGCCGCGGGGCCCGTGGCCCCGTCCGCGGCGGCCGGGGAAGTCACCCTCCTCGGCGCGCTCGAGGATCTCGTCAGCCTGCTCCTGCGTGATCTCGCCCGCCTCGACCTTCTCGGCCAGGCGCTCCTCGAGCGCGGCGAGCCGCGCCTCGCGGAGGATCTCCTTGGCGGCCTCACGGTCGCCGTCCGCGATCGCGTCGGCCAGCTCGTCGGCCTGCTCCTGGGTCAGCCGGCCGTCCTCGACCGCCTGGGCGAGCCGCTCGTCGACCAGGTCGTCCTTCACGGCGTCGAGGGCTGCCTGGACCTCGTCGGTCTCCAGACCGAGCTCGGCGGCGAGGCGCTCGGCGAGCTCGCCCTCCTCGAGCCCGTGCCCGAGGCGGTGGCGCAGGCCCGGGAACCCGTCGGTCTCGGCCTCCTCGGTCGTCACCTCGTCGGTGGTGTCGTCGGTCGCGGCGACCGCCGGGATGGTGACGGCGGCGCCGGCGACGAGCGTCGCGGTGAGGGCGGCGGGGAGGCTCCTGCGGATGATGGCCTTCATGATGTGCTCCTGTCGCGTGTGGGGAGGTGGTGCGTGCTGCACCGGGGGCGACGGGGTGCACTGTGAGGCCGCTGCCTGAGTCGACCCTGAGAGGTGCCGAAGAACGTCCTGAGGATGGCCCGTAGGCTGCTGTCCACGGCAGTAGGAGCGACGGTGGCGAGCACGATCTACCTCGGGCAGTTCACCGACGAGAACGCGGACAGGATCGTCGAGGCGTTCGACGCCGCCGGCATCCGGTGGCACGCGAAGTCGTCGGGATCGTTCGTCCGCTTCGTCTTCGCGGCGGACTGGGGCGTCCGGCTCTTCGTGGAGGACGGTCGCGCCGACGAGGCCTGGGAGATCGCCGGCGGGATCGCCCCTGACGGGCTCGCGCGGCGCCGCTGACGCCGTCGGGCGGCGGTCCGTCCGTCGGGGCCGTCAGCCGCGTCGCAGCGCCACGAGCGTGCCGACGACGACGAGCGCGCCGGCGGCGAACAGCGCCCAGATCCCGCTGTCGGGTTGGACCCACAGGTCGATCCCGACCCCGGTCGGCAGGGGCACGTCGCCGGCGACGAGCTCCGCCGCGGCCGCGTCGTCACCGAAGGCCTGCGGCGAGGGCGGGTCGAGCAGCAGCACCCCTGCGGCGAGGACGAGCAGGACCCCGGCACCCACGAGCAGCAGCTCGGCCGCAGGCGGGGGGCGGTCGACCGCGACGAGTGCCGCGAGGACCACGACGACCAGCCCGGCGAGCGCGATGCCCCAGGTCAGGGCCGAGGTCGCCTCCCCCGTCAGCGACGTGACCTCCTGGCGGCCGACCGTGTCCAGCGCCTGGACCCGGGCGGTGAGCCGCCACAGGGGGAGGTTCGGGGCCATCGCGGCCACGGCCCCGCCGGCGGCGGCGCCGAGCGCGGCGAGTGCCGCCGGTCGACGCAGCGCGACCAGGTGGTCGCCCAGGCTCGTGCGCACGTCACCTCCGCTGCCGCGGGTCGAGCGTACGAGCGGGGTCGCCACGTCGTGGCACTAGGCTCGGCCGCCGTCGACGACCGAGGAGTGTGCGTGCGACTGGCCGTGCTCGTGTCGGGGTCCGGCACCAACCTCGCAGCCCTCCTGCGCGCCATCGACGGCGACGGCGGGTTCGGTGGCGAGGTCGTGGTGGTCGGCAGCGACCGTGCCGACGCGGGCGGCCTGCGGCACGCGCGCGCCGCCGACGTCCCGGTGGTGGTCGAGGAGCTCGGCGACCACCCCGACCGGGCGACGTGGGAGGCCACGCTCGTCGAGCGGCTCAAGGCGCACCAGCCCGACGCGGTCGTGCTCGCCGGGTTCATGAAGATCGTCAGCGCCGACTTCCTCGCGCACTGGCCCCACCGGGTCGTCAACACGCACCCCTCGCTGCTGCCGGCGTTCGCCGGTGCGCACGCGGTCGAGGAGGCCCTCGCGTACGGCGTCAAGGTGACGGGCTCGACGGTCCACTTCGTGGACGAACAGGTCGACCACGGACCGATCATCGCGCAGGAGGCCGTCCCGGTGCACCCCGAGGACACCGAGGACGCACTGCACGAACGCATCAAGGAGGTCGAGCACCGGCTCTTCCCCGCGTGCATCCGCGCGCTGTGCCGCGGGGAGCTCGAGGTCGTCGGCCGCAGGGTGCACTGGGCGGTGCCGCGGCCGTGAGCGACCTCACGCTGGGCCTCGTCGGTGCGGTCGGCGTGCTCGCGGGGCTCGTCGGCACGGTCGTCCCCGTGCTGCCGGGGCTGGTGATCGTCCTGCTCGCGACCGCGGGGACGCTGCTGCTGCAGGGCACGGGCCCGCTGGTCTGGACCGTCGTCGTGCTCCTCCTGGCGCTCACGCTGGCCGGCTCGGCGCTGTCCACCGTGCTGCCGGCCCGCCGGGCGGCGTCGAGCGGCGCCCCACGGGCGTCGCTGTGGTACGCGGCCGTCGGGGCCGTGGTCGGGTTCTTCGTCGTCCCCGTGCTGGGGCTCGTGCTCGGGGGCGCGCTCGGACTGCTCGTCGCCGAGCAGCAGCGCCTGGGGCAGTGGGGACCGGCGTGGACGTCGGCGCGCGGCGTGCTGGGCGCCTACGGGCTCGGGGTGCTGCTGGAGCTCGGCATCGGGGTGCTGATGGGGCTGCTGTGGCTGGTGGTGTTCGTCGCCCGGGCGACCTGAACGCCGCCGTTAGGCTCTCGCGGCGACTGCCCCGTCCCGTCCCGATCCGGAGACCCCCGTGTCCGACGTCACCCCCATCCGCCGTGCGCTCGTGAGCGTGTTCGACAAGACCGGTGTCGAGGAGCTCGCCGCCGGACTGCACGAGCTCGGCGTGGAGATCGTCTCGACCGGCTCGACCGCCAGCCGCATCGCCGCGGCGGGCGTGCCCGTGACCGGGATCGAGGACGTCACCGGCTTCCCGGAGTGCCTCGACGGCCGCGTGAAGACCCTGCACCCCAAGGTCCACGCCGGGATCCTCGCCGACCGGTCCAAGCAGGACCACCTCGACCAGCTCGACGAGCTCGACGTGACCCCGATCGACCTCGTGGTCTGCAACCTCTACCCCTTCGCCGACACGGTCGCGAGCGGCGCGAGCGACGACGAGATCGTCGAGATGATCGACATCGGCGGACCGACGATGGTGCGGGCCGCCGCCAAGAACTTCGCCGGCGTCGCGATCGTCGTCAGCCCCGCGAACTACGACACGGTGCTGGCGCACCTGCGCGAGGACGGTGGCCTGACACTGGACGCGCGTCGCGACCTCGCCGCGAAGGCGTTCGCCCACACGGCCGCGTACGACGCCCAGGTCTCGCAGTGGTTCCAGCGCGAGGAGGCGTTCCCGACGAAGCTGTCGATGCAGGTCACCAAGCTGCAGGACCTCCGGTACGGCGAGAACCCGCACCAGGAGGCTGCCTTCTACGGCCACGGGCAGCACGGGCTTGCGGCCGCCGAGCAGCTGCACGGCAAGGACCTGTCGTACAACAACATCATCGACACCGACGCCGCGTGGGGCATGGCGATCGACCTCGACGAGCCCTGCGTCGCGATCATCAAGCACACCAACCCGGCCGGGTACGCCGTCGCCGACACGCTCGAGGACGCCTACGTCAAGGCGTTGGCGGGCGACCCCGTCAGTGCCTTCGGTGGCATCGTCGCGGCGAACCGCCCGATCGACGAGGCGACGGCGCGTCGCATCACCGAGGTCTTCACCGAGGTCGTCATCGCGCCCGGCTTCGACGACGCCGCGCTGGCGGTGCTGCAGGAGAAGAAGAACCTGCGCATCCTGCGGATGCCGCACGCCGACCGGCCCACCGGTGGGTGGGACATGCGTGCCGTCGCCGGTGGCCTGCTCGTGCAGTCGGCCGACGTCGGTGCCGAGCCGTACGAGGAGTGGGAGGTCGCGACCGGCGCACAGCCGGACGACGCCACGATGGCCGACCTGCGCTTCGCGTGGACGGTCGCCAAGCACACCAAGTCCAACGCCATCGTGCTGGTCAAGGACCGTGCTGTCGTCGGCGTCGGTGCGGGCCAGATGAGCCGCGTGGACTCGGTCCGACTGGCGGTGGAGAAGTCCAACGGGCGGCACGTCGGCGCCGTCCTGGCCTCGGACGCCTTCTTCCCCTTCCGTGACGGGCCGGACGCCGCGGCAGAGGCGGGCGTCGCGGCGATCGTCCAGCCCGGTGGCTCGATCCGCGACGACGAGGTGGTCGCGGCCGCGGAGGAGCACGGCATCCCGATGGTCCTCACCGGCCGTCGGCACTTCCGCCACTGATCGCGTGCGCTGACAGCACGCCACGAGCAGGGCGGGCGCAGAGGGTTGCACCTGGCACCAGAACTACATAAATTTCTATGTAGCGGAGGCGCTGGGCAGGCCAGCCCCCCGGACCGACCCGGCGTCTCCGCTCAGCGACCTCGCAGCCGCGCCCCCCGGGGCGCGGCTGCACGCTTGCGCCACGATCTGACGACGTCCCACGTCGCTGCTGCGACGCCACCGGCCAGCAGTTGTTTATATTCCTCGGTGGACGAAGAGGTGTCACCATCAGACTCGACACGCCAGAACTGGTGAAGACGATCCGGATGCGGGCCGAGATCTCCCAGGAGGAGCTCGCCCGTCGGCTGGACGTCTCGTTCGCCTCCGTGAATGCCTGGGAGCGGGGACGGACCGAGCCCCGGGCAGTGCACCGCATGAAGCTCGACGAGATGGCCGAGGCGCTCGGCGTCCGGCAGGGGCTGTCCGTCGTCGTCATCGACGACGAGCCCGACGTCTGCGAACTCGCCGAGGTCATGATCCGGTCCGTCGAGCCGACCGCGATGATCACGACCGCGACGTCCGGCACCGACGGGCTGCTCGCCTGTGGCTCGCTGCAGCCGGACCTCGTCCTGCTGGACCTGCGCATGCCCGGCCTGGACGGCCTCGAGGTCGCCGAGGCCATGAGCCGCACCGAGGGGCTCGAGCGAACCGTCCTCGTGTTCGTGACGGGCACCACCTCCGGGCCGCAGCGTGACGCCGCCGAGAAGGTGGCGGCGCGCGTGATGACCAAGCCGCTGTCCCACCGTGACACGACGGAGGTGATCGGGCTCGTCGACGCGCTCGACACCCGTCGCATCGGGGACATCCGGGCCGACGCCGAGGGGACTGCGTGACCGCCGAGCTGATCGATGGCAAGGCGCTCGCGGCAGCCGTCCGCGAGCGCATCAAGGGCGAGGTCGCCGCGCTGGAGGCCGAGCACGGCTGGGTGCCGGGCCTCGCCGCGGTGCTGGTCGGGGACGACCCAGCCTCCCAGGTGTACGTCGGGATGAAGCACCGTGACTGCGTCTCGGTGGGGATGCACTCGCGGCAGGAGCACCTCCCGGCCGACACGAGCCAGGAGGAGCTCGAGGCGCTGGTCGCGGACATCAACGCCGACGACGCGATCGACGGTCTGCTCGTGCAGCTGCCGCTGCCCGACCACCTCGACGAGCGCAGGATCCAGCGGGCGATCGCGACCGACAAGGACGTCGACGCGCTCCACCCGATGACCGCCGGCCAGCTCGCCATCGGCGAGCCGACCTTCCTCTCGTGCACGCCCTACGGCGTCCTCGAGCTGCTCGAGCACGCCGGTGTGGCGCTGGCCGGGGCCGAGGTCGTGGTCGTCGGCCGGTCCAACCTCGTCGGGCGACCGCTGTCGACGATGCTCAGCCTCAAGGGCCGGGACGCGACGGTCACGCTCGCGCACTCGCGCACGAAGGACCTGGGCGAGGTGACGCGGCGTGCCGACGTGATCGTGGCCGCGGCCGGACGACAGGACCTCGTCACGGCGGACATGGTGACGCCGGGCACGGTCGTGATCGACGTGGGCACCAACCGGGCGGATGACGGCAGCCTCGTCGGTGACGTCGACTTCGACGGCGTCCGCGAGGTCGCCGGCGCGATCACGCCGGTGCCGGGCGGCGTCGGGCCCATGACCCGGGCCATGCTGCTGCAGAACACCCTCGAGGCGGCGCGCGTCCGCCATGGCCTGCCGCGGCACGGCTGACCGTCAGTCCACGTTCGCGAGGACCCCGATCAGCTCGGTGCCGAGGTCGGCGAGGACCCGGCCCTTCTCGAGCCAGACGACGTCGGACGTGTCCTGCTCCCCGCGTCCGCGGACGGACAGGACGACGACGCGGGCGTCGGGAGCCGCGCGGCGCACCTCGTCGAGCCCGTCGGTGCCGTCGCGGTCGGGCAGGTTCTGGTCCAGCAGGACGATCCGAGGCCGGCACGTTCGTAGTGCCCGCAGCCCGTCGGCGAACGTGCGCTCGTCCGCGATGATGCTGAAGACGGTCGAGGAGTTGCGCAGCGACGTGCGGATGAGGGCAGCCGTGTCGGGGTCGTCCTCGATCATCGCGACCGAGATCGTCGGCTTCGGTGTGAGGTCCTGCGTCGACGTCGTGGGTGGCAGGAGGAGCTCCTGCGTCGGGTCGTCGGGGCCCGGGGGGACGTAGCGGCCACCGTGGGTCTCCGCGAGCGACGACGTCACGTCCATCGTGAACTGGGCGGCCGGGTCCATGTCGAGGTCCCGTCCGGCTGCGTCGACGCTGAGCCGGAACAGCGTGCCGTCCTCGGTCGTCGACACGGCCAGCTCCAGCGCACGGGGCCGCGGTCGGACCTGCAGTGCGACGGTGCACATGTTCAGCAGGCACTGCCGGGCTGCCGCGACGTCGACGGTCACGCTGTCGACCGACCACGCGCCGACGAGCGCGGCGTTCGCTGCAGCGAGGCTCGGGTCGAGCATGCGCCGCAACCACGCGACCAGCACGGAGGTGGGCACCGTGCCCGCGCCGCCGGTGTCGAGCCGCACCCGCGCCTGCAGCGCCTGCAGTTCGTCGATCGCCCGCGTCGTGTGGCGGTGGATCGCCGCAGCGGCGCGCGCGACGCCCTCGGCGTCGAGCTCGTCCACGTGCGCGAGCAGCGTCGTGGCGTAGCCGTCGATGATCGACAGCGGCGTCCCGAGGTTGTGCCCGATGTCGTCCATCGCCGACCACGGCGCGACCTCGCCGGAGCGCTGGCTGTCCGGGCGGTCCTCCGGCCCCGCAGGTGCGAGCTGCACCGTGAACCGGTCACCGTCGCTGCCGTGCAGCACGCGCCGCACCGACCGCACGGCGAGCGTGGTCCGGCCCGAGGCCGTCGAGGCGGTCAGGGTGACGGGCCGTTCCTGGGCGAGCGCCCCGGTGATGTCGGCGTCGACGAGGTCGTCGAGCACCGTGCCGACGGCGCTCTGCGGTCGCAGGTCCAGCAGGCGCGCTGCTGCGGCGTTCATCCGCAGGACGACGCCTGCCGCGTCCAGCTCGAGCGTGGGCGCGCTGGAGAACTCGAACAGGGCGTCGTAGTCCTCGTTCGGTGGTTCGCGCCGACTCGCCCGAGCCTGCATCCCGCCCCCCTCGCCGAGTGCCTCGCAACATAGACAGATCGGACACGTTCCACACGCGGGGCGGGCAGGCCGTCCCTGCCACCGGGTCAGGTGACGAGCGCGGCCACGACCGGGAGGGTCACCAGCGCCACGAGGATCCCGCCGCCGGTCAGGGCCGTGGCCAGGCGCTCGTCGAGCCCCGCGTCGATCGCCAGGATCCCCGCGGTCACCATCGGCGGCATGGCTGCCTCCAGCAACGAGGTGTCCCACACGAGCCCGTCGGCGCCGAGCGCCGTCGCGACGCCGGCCACGGCGGCCGGGGCGACCAGCATCCGCAGGCCGAGTCCGACGGCCACGGTCGGCAGCGCGTCGAGGGCCGGGACCCGCAGCCGCAGCCCGATGGAGAGCATCGTCAGCGGCACCAGCATGGCGCCGAGCAGCTCGGCGACGTCGGCGACCGGTCCTGGCAGGCCGGTGACACGTGCGACCCCGGCGGCCACGAGGGCGACGAACGGCGGGAACGTGAGGACGCGCCTGGTCACGCTCGCGACGGTCGGCGCGGCCCCGTGACCCCAGCGGGCCGCGACGAACGTGCCCCAGGTCGCCAGCGCGAGGAAGGTGCCGAGCTGGTCGTAGACGATGGCCGGGCCGAGGTGGTCGGTGCCCAGCAGCGCCTCGACGGCGGGGAAGCCGAGGAAGCTCGTGTTGCCGAGCGGCACGCACAACAGCATCGTGCCCGTCACGACCGGGGACCAGCGCAGCAGCCGGGCGAGCACCGCGACGAGCACGACGAGCAGGGCGAGCGTCCCCCAGGCAACCGCGATCGGGACGGCGGTCGCGGCGCTGATCTCCAGCTCCGGCACCCGTGCCAGGACCAGGCCCGGCAGGGCGAGCACGATCACGAGCCGGTCCAGCACCGCGGCCGTGCCGTCGGGGAGCACGCGCGTGCGTGCGGCGATGACGCCGCACGCGAGCAGGCCGAGGACGGGCAGCACTCAGCGCACCGCGGTGCCGACGGTGACCCGGCCCATGCGGGAGACCCCCGGGACGGTGACGTGGTGGAGGTCGGCGACGTCGAACCGCCGTGCCAGCAGCTCCCGCGGCTCGCGGTGGAGGTTGCAGCCGCCCGACACGGTGCGCCAGACCGGGTTCACGACCTGCTGGACCCGGGCACCGACCGGGTGCTGGCTCGCCCCGTGCTCGAGGACCCGCACCGTCCCACCCGGTCGCACGACGCGGTGCAGCTCGTCCACGGCGTCGGCCGGGGCCCGCACCGAGCACAGCACGAGCGACAGGACTGCGTGGTCGACCGCACCGTCGTCGAGGGGCAGGTCCTCGGCGAAGCCGCGGACGATCTCCGTCACGGGCTGGAGTCGCGGAGGGACCGCTCCCTCGAGCTGCTCACGCATCGGACCCGACGGCTCCACGAGGACCAGCCGCTGGACCGCGTCGGGCAGGTGGGGCAGGTCGGCGCCGGTCCCGGCACCGACGACGACGACGGTGCCGCTGACCCCCCGCAGCAGGTCGGCACGGACGGCGCCGAGTCCACGCCGCTCCACACCGGCGAGGAGCGGGTCGTAGAGCCGGGCCAGCAGACGGTCGAGCACGGACACCTCGGGCAGACGGCGCGTCGTGCCCCGACAGTAGGCTCGACAACCGACGAACCGCACCCGACCACGAGGTTCCCCGTGACCACCCCCGTCCGCGTCGCCGTGACCGGCGCTGCCGGCCAGATCGGCTACGCCCTGCTGTTCCGCATCGCCTCCGGTGCGATGTTCGGCCCCGACCAGCCGGTCGCGCTCAACCTCCTCGAGATCCCGCCCGCGCTGGACGCGCTCAAGGGTGTCGTCATGGAGCTGCGCGACTGCGCCTTCCCCCTGCTGACCGACGTGGTCCAGACCGCGGACGCCGCGGAGGGCTTCAAGGACGTCAACGTCGCATGCCTCGTCGGCGCCAAGCCACGTGGTCCGGGCATGGAGCGTGCCGACCTGCTGAAGGACAACGGTGGGATCTTCAAGCCGCAGGGCGAGGCGATCGCCGCGAACGCCGCGGACGACGTCAAGGTCGCCGTGGTCGGCAACCCGGCGAACACGAACGCGCTGATCGCGGCCGCGAACGCCGCCGGCGTCCCGGCCGACCGCTTCACCGCGATGGTCCGCCTCGACGAGAACCGTGCGAAGTCGCAGCTCGCCGACGCTGCCGGCGTCCCGGTCAGCGAGGTCCGCAACCTCGCCGTCTGGGGCAACCACAGCCCGACGATGTTCCCCAACTTCGAGGCCGCGACGATCGCCGGCAAGCCCGCGACCGAGGTCCTCGGCCGCGACTACCTCGAGGGTGAGTTCCTGACGACCGTGCAGCAGCGCGGCAAGGCCATCATCGACGCCCGCGGCGCCTCGTCGGCTGCCTCGGCGGCCAACGCGCTGGTCGACCACGTCCGCAACTGGGCCGGCGGCGACGCCACGGCCGAGGGCGAGTACGTCTCGATGGCCGTGCCGTCCGACGGCTCGTACGGCGTGCCCGAGGGCCTGGTCTTCGGGTTCCCGGTCGCGACCGACGGTGCCGGCAACTACGAGATCGTCCAGGGCCTGGAGATCTCGGACTACGCGCAGGCGAAGCTCGACACCACCATCGCCGAGCTCGAGGGCGAGCGCGAAGCGGTCAGCGACCTGCTCTGAACCGGCGCGTGCGGCCCTGACCGGCCGCCGTCGGCGCGCCCCGGCCCGCGGGGTGCGCCGAGCCACCCACCTCGACCACGACGTCGCCCGCGACCAGCTGCAGGGTCGCGAGGGCGGCGTCGCGGTCGTCCTCGCCCGTGAACAGGCTCGTGTCGAGCAGCACCACGACCGGGTGCAGCCCACGCACGAGCATGTCGAGCGCGGCGCGGAACGTGCGGAAGTGCAGGACGCGGTACTCCCGGCCCTCGAGGAGCGCCTGGAGGCGCTCGCCGTTGCCGATGTCGCTGACGACGACGGCCGTCGGTGGGGTGGTTGCGTGCTCCATGTCGGACCTCCGCCCACAGGATCGGCACGTCGCGGTCGCGACCGTGTGGGACATTCAGCCCGTGCGCAGCTCGAACCACTCGTGGGCCTCGACGCTGTTGCCCCGCAGCCGGTCGGCGAGGGACTCGCCGCTGTAGGCGAGGTGCTCGCCGACCTCCAGCACGACCGCGCTCGGCGCGATCACCCGGAGCCGCTCGGCGGTCGCCGTGGCCTCGTCGGCGTCCTCGAAGAGCGCGACGTCGAGCAGCACCAGTGCCGGTCGCTCGCCACGCAGGACGAGGTCCAGGGCGGCCCGGCTGGTCGCCACCCGCAGGACGCGCTGGACGGAGTTGCCGAGCAGCGACTCGAGCAGGAAGCCGTGGGCGTCGTCCCGGCAGACGATGATGGCGGTGCGTCGGGTGTCGTCCATCTCACCTCGTCCAACGATGGCTCCATCGTGGGTGGCGACCCCACCGCTGTCTGTGGGACATCTGTCACGTCAGGGGCCGTGGCCGCCGACCCGCGTGTCGCTGAGGACGCCGCGTTCGACGAGCACGAGCAGCGCCACGAGTGCCGGGCCCACCACGACGACGGCGAGTCCGAACCCGACCAGCAGCGCCCACAGCGTCGGCGTCGCGCCGGCGGCCTCGCCGAGTCGCACCGTGTCCACGTGCAGCCACGGGTACTGGGCGACCCCCCAGCCGACGACCACCGCGGCGACGGACGCGGCCGCGGCGTACCGGGCCCGTCCGAGCTCGTTGCGCAGCAGCAGGACGATCGTGGTGATCCCGCCGACGGCGGACAGGAGCACCAGCGGCAGACCCCTGCCCGTGAGTCCGGCGGTCAGCGTGGGCGCGTCGGCCGCGAGCACCGCGATGCCGCCCAGCGCGACCGGGCCGGTGACCACGGCCGTCCCGAGCGCGCGACGACGCATCGCGGCGGCGACGTCGTCACGTCCCGCCCGTGCCGCGTCGTGGGTGAGGAGCACGGCGGCGAGGAAGGCCGTGACCAGCACGGCCAGGACCCCGCCCAGCAGCGAGGTGGGGCCGGTCCACGACGCCCAGCGATCGCCCGCGCCCTGCGCCGGCACGCGGCCCGAGGCGACGGCGCCGGCGATCGTGCCGAGGAAGAACGGTGTGATGATCGACGAGGTCGAGAACGCGACGCCGTAGACCCGTGCCCACCGGAACGAGGTCGCGTACTTGCGGAAGGCGAACCCGGCACCCCGCAGGACGATCCCGATCCCCACGAACAGCCACGGCACCGCGAGCGTGCGCATCATCGCCCCGAAGGCCGTCGGGAAGCCGGTCCACAGCACCACGAGGACGAAGATCAGCCAGACGTGGTTGGCCTCCCACACGGGCCCGATCGACTCGTCGATCTGGCGGCGGAGGCGGCCGGCGCGGGCATCCGTCCCGGCCGTCAGGTCCCACAGGCCCGTGCCGAAGTCGGCGCCCCCGAACACCGCGTACAGCACGACGCCCGAGAACAGGACCGCCGCCACGCCGTCGACGACGCTCATGCGCGCCCCCCGACGGTCGTGTCCTCGCCGTAGACCGGCCCCGGGTCCTCGCCGTCGCGCCACCGTCGGCTCATGCCGCGCAGCA
>JBFKQZ010000076.1:0-11984 GCA_041627475.1 Nitriliruptoraceae bacterium
CGGGGCACGGGCACGTGGCAGCGCAGCTCCGTGCCGGCTCCCGACTCGACGAGGTGGACGAGTGCGGAGTGGTCCACAGGTCACAGGTCATCGCCCGCGGCCAGGGTGACGCGACGCTCCACCACGTCGACGGCCTCGACGCGCACGGCGACCTCGGTGCCGAGCGGCAGGCGTGGCTGCATCGTCAGGAGCGCGGGCGGGTCGACGAGACGCACCTGGGTCGCGTCGTCGGCGACGTGCCGCAGGGGCACGCCGCGCAGCACCTCGCCCACGCGCGGGGCGAGGAGCAGCGCCTCGGCGAGGTCGGTCGTGGCGCGCTCGGCGGCGCCGGCTCGGCTCCCACCGGACTGCATCTCGCCCGGCACGTCCGGCAGCACTGTCCGGACGTCGTCGGGGACGTCGCGACCCTCGGTGATCGCCAGCAGCACCTCGTGGGCGTAGCGGTCGACGAGGCGCCGCAGCGGTGCGGTCACGTGGGCGTAGTGCGCAGCCACGGCGGCGTGGACCTGCGGGTCCTCCCCGGGCACCAGGTGCTGGTAGCTGGCACCGCGCAGCGTGCGGGTCGCCGAGACGAGCAGCGCGGCGTCGCGGGCGCTCGCGCCGTGCAGGGTCCGGAGGAAGGTCGCCACGTCGACGTGGTCCGGCCACGGCGCCCCGAGCGCGTGCGCGTCGGCCCGCAGCGCCGCGCGCTGTTCGTCGGTCGACGGCGGGAGCGTCCGCAGGAGCCCGTGACCGGCGTCGACCATGGTCGATGCCGCCACCTGCCCGACCAGCAGCGAGAGCTGGGCGTTGGCCGCCTCGATCGGCAGGGTCCGACGCAGGCGCAGCTCGGGCACGCCGTCGACCAGCTCGACGCGCTGGTCGGCGATGTCCAGCGAGATCCCGCCCCGCGCCCACTCGAGCTCCTGCCGGCGGCGACCGAGCTCGAGCAGGCCGGCTGCCGCGTGGTCGGGCTGGGCGGTCGCGTGCTGCGCGTCCAGGTAGTCGAGCTGCGCACGGCTGCGAACCGTGGCGCGTCGCAGGTCGCTGTCGACGACGACCCCGTCGACGTCGAGGTCGACCCGCCAGAGCAGCGCCGGACGGTCCACACCCGGCAGGAGGCTCGCTGCCTCCTCGGACAGCACGCGGGGGTGCAGCGGCACCGTGCCGTCCGGGAGGTAGACCGTGCGGCCGCGAGCGCGGGCCTCGTGGTCGACCGGGTCGCCGACGGTCACGAACGCGGTGAGGTCCGCGATGGCGTAGTGGGCCCGCAGACCGCTCCCCCGGCGCTCGATGTGCAGTGCCTGGTCGAGGTCACGGCTGCCCGGCGGGTCGATCGTGACGAGCGGCAGGTCCGTCGCGTCGACGCGAGCCCCGACTGGGCCGGTCGCGGCAGCTGCGGCCGCTGCCTCCTCGACCTCGCCCGGGAAGCCCTCCGGCAGGCCGAGGTCCTCCCGCAGGCGCGCGAACGCGTCCGCAGGTGCGGCGGGCAGGGAACGGCGGGGCGCGGGCATGCGCCGATCCTACGTCCCACCAGATCGGGACCGTGGGCCCGTGCGTCACGGCTCGCGCCGGGTGAGGATCGACAACCGGGAGCAGGGCAGGGAGCCGGCATGGCAGCGCAGCAACGTCACACCGTCGTCAACGTCACGCTGCAGGGTCCCGAATGGGACCACGACGAGGACATCCGGCTGGGCGGGCACGACTTCCGTCTCGTGCGGCACGGCACGAGCGGCGATGTCGAGGACGCCGAGGCGGCAGTGCTCCGTTGGTCGGACAGCGCGGACGCGATCGCCGTCAGCGGCATCCGCGAGGCGCGCGCGGCGGGGCACACCGGCGGCCGGCTGCCGGACCTCGACCGCCTGCTGCATGCGACCACGCAGGTTCCCGTCCGCAGTGACCACCTCATCGCGGACATCCTGCAGGAATGGGCCATCAGGCGTGTCGCCGCCGAACTCCCCGGCTACTTCACGAACGCCAGGGTGGTCGTGGTCGGCGGGACGACGAGGGAGCGGACCGTCAGGGTCCTGCACGAGTTCACCGACAACATCGTGTTCGAGGAGCCCGGCCACGACGTGGTGCTCCCCGGTCGGCTCAAGACGAACCCCGTCACCGCCGCCGCCGCCGGCCTCGGCGAGGCCGCCTGGCGGCAGGTGCCCGACTTCGTCAAGGACCACGTGGCCGGCCCGACCGGCTGGTTCACCGACAGGCTCGCCCACTACGCGGTCGAGGACGCCGACGTCCTGATCGGCTCGTTCGCCGAGCTGGTGCACTTCGGGCTGCCCCACCTGCACGGCAAGGCCGTGATCACGAGCACGGTCTCCGAGGACCGCCTCTCGACCCTCCGGCGGCTCGGTGCCGACCTCGTCGTCGACGTCGCACCGAAGCCCTTCGACTTCATGATCGTGCCGGCGACGCTCGAGGCGATGGTCGCGGCCACGGTGCGCGATGACCGCGACGTCACGACCGACGACCTCGCCCGGTTCATCGAGGAGGCCGGCCTCGAACCACGGCTGCTCTGGCCCAACGGTCGCCGGCGCAAGAGCCGGTTCTCCTTCGTCATCCACCCGCTGTCGACCGAGTACTTCAAGAACGTCGAGCCGCTCGGGCGGATCACGGGCCTGCCCGGGATGAGCCAGGTCGTCGAGAAGACCATGGCCTACGCCCCACCGTTCGTCTACAGCCACGTCACCGGCATCGAGTCGGCCACGGGCGACCTGGCGGAGGGCTGGTTGATCACCGTCGGCGGGACACCGAAGGAGATGCTCGCCCACCAGCCCGAGTTCACCTACTCGCGTCTGCTGCAGGCGGCGGAGCTGTCACGGCGGCTCGGCGCCCAGATCATGGGCCTGGGGGCGTTCACCAAGGTCGTCGGTGACGCTGGCGTGACCGTCGCCAGGCAGGCGCCGCTCCCGGTGACGACGGGCAACAGCTACAGCGCCTCGGGGGCGCTGTGGGCGGCGCACGAGGCCGTGCGGCGACTGGGCGTGCTGCAGCCGGACGAGGACGGCATCGTCCACGGGAAGGTGATGGTCGTCGGCGCGTCGGGCTCGATCGGCTCGGCCTGCGCCCGGCTGCTCGCGCTCGCGGTGGACGAGCTCTGGCTCGTCGCGCCCGAGCCGGCGAAGCTGCTCCACCTCAAGCAGGAGATCGAGCAGGAGCAGCACCGCGCCGAGATCCACGTCGCGACCGAACCGGCGGGACCCCTCCCCGACATGGACATGATCGTCACCGCGACGTCGGCGGCGGGCCAGAAGGTCCTCGACATCGAGCGGGTGAAGCCCGGCTGTGTGATCACCGACGTCGCACGACCGCTGGACCTGTCCCCGGAGGAGGTGGCGAAGCGCCCGGACGTGCTGGTCATCGAGTCCGGCGAGGTCGAGCTGCCGGGTGACGACGTGCAGATGAAGCACATCGGCCTGCCCCCCGGCGTGGCCTACGCCTGCCTCGCCGAGACGATCGTCCTCGCGCTCGAGGGCCGTTACGAGAACTTCACGGTCGGTCGTCAGATCGACTGGCGGCGTGTCAAGGAGATCTACCAGCTGGGTCTGCGTCACGGCATGCAGCTCGCGACCATCTCCGGCGTGAACGGTCCGTACACCGATGCCGACTTCGCGCGCGTCCGCAAGGCCGCACTCGCCGCCCGCGAACAGGTCGGCGCGGACTGACGGCGACGTGTCAGCCGTCGACGGTCGACAGTTCGAGGGTGAAGCCCGCGTCGGCCAGGTGCTCGAGGATCCACGGGATCAGCGGCCCGACGTCGGTGGACGGTGGCATCTGGTCGAAGCCGTACCGCGACACGATGCCGACGGCCCGGCCGTCCGCCTCGAGCGAGAACGGCGAGCCGGAGTCGCCGAGCTGCGCCATCGTCTGGGCCACGTACTCGTCCTCGGTGACCTGTGTCACCACGCCGTACCGCCCCTCGCGGGTCAGGTCGTTCTGCCCGAGCACGAGGCCGTACCCCGACTGCCGCAGGACGTCCCCGACGGCAAGCTCGCCGCGGTCCACGTAGCCCGTCGGTGCGATGTCACCGAACATCTGCGGGTGCGCGAGTCCGACCTTGTCGGCGTCGATCTCGATGAGCGAGAAGTCGACCAGCGACCGGATGTCGTCCGAGTCGTAGACCACGGTCCCGAACCCGTCGTCCGCACCCTCACCGAACGTGGCGACACGCTGGCCGACCTCGTCGGTGCAGTGCGCGGCCGTCCCGATGTAGGCCTTCGGCGTGGGGAGCTCCCCGGTCTCGGGGTCCGGCTCGACGAGCTCGTGGAAGAGCCAGTTGTAGGTGCAGTAGGCATCGAGCTCCGTCAGCGGGAGGTCACCCGTGTCGTCGCCCGGGTCGATCATGCCGGCGCCCGGCCGGATCACTGCCTCGTCGGGCGAGGCTGCGTACGGCGGGAGCGGATCGCCGTCGAGGCCGGCGTCCGGGACGACGGGGGCGGCAGCGACGGCAGCGACGGCCGCGGCCGAGAGCAGGAGCGGGAGGGTGCGCATGGCGGGTCCTTGTGTCCCCACCATGCTTCGCCGCGCGGTGCGCGGAGTCCTCCCCGTCGCGCGTTCAGCGCGGGACGTCGACGACGACGAGGTCGTCGCGGTTGATCAGCTCGCCAGCGCTGCGGCCGAGCTCGTCGGCGGCTTCCGCGCTCGTTCGACCGAGGACGCGGCGCACGTCGGCGACGTCGAGGCGGACGAGTCCGCGGGCCACGGTGCGGCCGCCGGCGTCCACGACCTCGACGAGGTCGCCGGCCTCGAAGTCGCCCGTCGCCCCGGTCACCCCGACCGCCAGCAGTGAGGACGCCCGCTCGCGCAGGGCACGGACGGCCCCGTCGTCGATCGTCAGCGTCCCACGCGGACGCAGGGCCGAGCCGATCCACAGGCGTCGCGCCTCGAGCCGTCTCGGCTGGGCGGCGAACCAGGTCCCGACCTCCTCGCCCTCGACGGCGGCGAGGACGACACCGCCCGCGCGGGCGTCGGCGACGACCGCCTGGCAGCCGGCACGCACGGCGACGGTCGCCGCCTCGACCTTGGTGCGCATGCCCCCGGACCCGACCGTCGACGACGAGCCGCCGACGACCGCGGTGATCGCGGCCGGGTCGTCGACCCGCTGGACGAGCTCGGCACCGGGGTCGCGGCTCGGGTCGGCGGTGAACAGGCCCTCGACGTCACTGAGCAGGAGCAGGAGGTCCGCGTGCAGCATCGTCGCGACCACCGCGGCGAGGTGGTCGTTGTCGCCGTAGACGAGCTCCTCGGTGGCGACGGCGTCGTTCTCGTTGATGACGGGGACGGCACCGAGCTCGAGCAGCCGCTCGAGCGTGGTGCGACCGGTGAGGAAGCGGTGCCGGTGGACGACGTCGTCCTGGTTGAGGAGGATCTGCGCGGCGGCGAGACCGTGGCGGTCGAGCTCCTCGGCCCAGGCGTGCGCGAGCTGGCCCTGACCGACGGCCGCGGCGGCCTGCAGCGTGGGCAGGTCCTCCGGACGGCTGTCGAGGCGCAGCACGCCCATTCCGGCGGCCACGGCCCCGGAGCTGACGACCACCACCGGGATCCCGGCCGCACGGACCGCGGCGACCTCGTCGGCCAGCGCGGCGAGGCGTTCGCGGTCGAGCCGGCCGTCCGCACGCCGCAGCGACGACGACCCGACCTTGACGACGACCAGCCCGGGGCGCGCGAAACGGCTCACGGGGCCGTCCAGTCGTCGTCCCAGTCCTCGACGTCAGCGAGCTCGTCGTCCGCGCCGAGCTCGTCGAGCTCGTCGTCGAGCAGGTCCGCGGCACGCTCCTCGGCCAGCGCAGCCTCACGCTCGTCCGGGGGCAGCTGGTGCGGGTCGGGCCGGAACTCGAAGAACAGGTCGTCGATGACGACGTCGTCGCCCTTGCGCGCCCCCGCCTTGACGAGCGCCTTCTCGACACCGGCACGGCGGAGCCGGCCCTCGAGGTAGCGCATGGCCTCGCGGTTGTCGGACGGCAGCATCCGGACCCAGCGCTCCACACGGGCGCTGGACACGCGGTAGGCACCGCTGTCGTCGCGGGAGACCTCGAGGTCGTCGCGGGCTCGCAGGGGCCGCAGGACGACCGGTGCCTCCTCGTCGGCGACGGCGGTCGCCTCGGCCCGCTCGCGGGCCTCGCCGACCAGCTCGGCCAGGCGCCAGCGCAGCACGTCCAGGCCCTCGCCCGTCAGCGCCGAGATCGGGATGGGCTGCTCGTCGGCGCCCATCTCGCGCATGGCGGCGGCGAGCCGGTCCTCGTAGAGCTCCGCAGCGGCCTGCCCGTCGGGCAGGTCGAGCTTGTTGAGCACGACGACCTGGGGCCGCTCGAGCAGCGACGGCTCGTAGCGACGCAGCTCGTCGCGCATGACCTCGAGGTCGTGCGCGGGATCGCGCTCTGGGTCGAACGGCGCTGCGTCCAGGACGTGCACGAGCACGCTGCAGCGCTCGATGTGCCGCAGGAACTGGTGCCCGAGGCCCTTGCCCTCGGCAGCGCCCTCGACCAGCCCGGGGACGTCGGCGAGGACGACGTCGGTGGCGTCGCCGGCCTCACCGGCGCGCATGACGCCGAGGTGGGGCGTCAGCGTGGTGAAGGGCCAGGCCTCGACCCGCGGCGTGGCGGCGGACAGCGCCCGGATCAGCGACGACTTGCCGGCCGACGGGTAGCCCACCAGCCCGACGTCGGCGATGAGCTTGAGCTCGAGCCGCAGCGTGTGCTCGGGGACCTTCTCGCCGTGCTCGTGGAAGCGCGGGATGCGCCGGTGCTTGGTCGCGAAGGCCAGGTTGCCCCGACCCCCGCGGCCGCCCTCGGCGACGATGGCCTGCTGGCCGTGGACGGCGAGGTCAGCGACCTGCTCACCCCGGACCGGGTCGTGCACGACCGTGCCGACCGGCACGCGGACGACGAGGTCGGCGCCGTTGCGTCCGTCCTGGTTGTCGCCGCGGCCCCGCTCCCCGTTCTCGGCACGCCGGTGCGGTGCCCGGTGGAGGTCGAGCAGCGAGGTCACGCCCTCGTCGGCCACCAGGACGACGTCGCCACCCTTGCCACCGTTGCCGCCGTCCGGGCCACCACGCGGCACGTGCTTCTCGCGCCGGAACGAGGTGGTCCCGTCGCCACCACGTCCGCCACGGACGTGGATCGTGCACTCGTCGACGAACTCAGCGGACACGGTGGGGATCCAGGTTCGGGTTGGGACGGAGGGAAGTCTGGGGAACGGACGAGGGGCGGCCGATGCCGCCCCTCCTCACGAGATGTCGCGCTGTGCGGTCAGGCCTCGTCGACCGCCGGCACCACGTCGGCGAACTTGCGCTTGCCGGAGGTGCGGAACGAGACGTTGCCGTCGACGAGCGCGAACAGGGTGTCGTCCCCGCCGCGGCCGACGTTGCGACCCGGGTGGACCTTGGTGCCACGCTGCCGCATGATGATGTTGCCGGCGAGCACGGACTCACCGCCGTACTTCTTGACGCCGAGGCGCTTGGCGTTGCTGTCGCGACCGTTGTTGGACGAGCCGCCGCCCTTCTTGGTTGACATGGCTGCTCCTCAGATTTCGTTGATCGTGATCGTGGTGCCCGGCTGGCGGTGACCACGACGCTTGTGCTGCCGCGACTTGTTCTTGTACGTGAACACGCGGATCTTGTCACCCAGCACGTGCTCCTTGACCGTCGCGCTGACGGTGCGACCGTCGACGTCGGTGCCGGCGGTGACCGACCCCTCGTCGTCGACGACCATGACGGCCGGGATGTCGACGGAGGCGCCGACCTCTGCGTCGAGCTTCTCGACGGTGAGCTCCTGGCCGGGGGTGACCCGGTACTGCTTGCCGCCGGTGGCGATGACCGCGAACACGGTGGACTCCGATGTGCTGGCTTGACGGAAGGGTCGCACCCTGACCGTGGTCCCTCGGGGGACGATCCGGACGCTGGGAGGGCGCGAGAAACGTGCGCGCACGTGCTGGTGGACGTGCGACGACGGCGCCCGCGGGCACCGCCGACCGTGGACGGTACCGGTGCGCGGTTGGGCTGGCAACCGATGCGGGGTCCGCACGGACAGACCGCACACCCGTCCACGGCACCACCGTATCGTTGCCTGCCGGGCGTCGAACCGGAGGCCGAGCGTGGACCGCGAGCACTGCGCGCTGCTGTCGCGCGAGCTCGGTGAGCAGCTCGGCGGCACGGGGCCCGTGGTCGGGGGCTGGGTCGCGCTGGAGCACCCCGGTCCGTGGTCACCGAAGGCGCCGACCGACGTCGAGCTCGGCCCCCTGGCGGCGCACCTGGACGTGGCCGGCGTCCGGGTCCAGCTGATCCGTCCCGTCCACCACCAGCACGTCCCGCTCCCCCAGCCGACCGGCCACACGGTGCTCCTGGCCCACGCCGGCGTCGACCCGAGCGAGCGCTGGGTGGAGCGCGTGGTCGTCGACGACCTGGCGGGGCTGGCGGACCTCGACCCGACGACGGTCCTGCGCCCCACCCGACCGGGCCTGGGCGAGGTGGTCGACCACGACGTCTGGCTCGTGTGCGTGCACGCCCGCCGCGACGCCTGCTGCGCCGTCCACGGCCGGCCCGTCGCCGCGGCGCTCGACGCAGCTGGCATCGAGGTCTGGGAGACGACGCACACCGGGGGCCACCGCTTCGCGGCGACCGCGGTCGTCCTCCCCGACGGGCTGTCGTTGGGACGGCTCGACACCGTCGACGCGGTCGGCACGGCGACGGACCTCGCCCACGGCGTGCTGCCCCCGGGGCTCCTGCGTGGCCGCTGCGCGGTGCCGCGGCCGGTCCAGGCGGCAGAGGCGGCGCTGCGGACCGAGCTCGGGGCCACGGCCCGCCACGGCGTCCTGCCCGTCGGCCACCACGCGGGCGACGGTGGCACCACGGTCGCCCTGCTCGACGTGGCCGGCGCCCGCTGGACCGCGACCGTCACGACGTCGCCCGCGGCCCCGGCGCGCCCGGTGAGCGACGGGGCCGCACCGACCGAACCCGACCACCACGACGTCACCGACCTCCGCCGCGACGTCGTCGTGGGCCCGCCCGTCGGCAGCACCGTCGTCGTCGACGAGTCGAAGTACCCGGGGAAGCAGCACTGGCGCTTCGCCGGCACCGTCCTCGGCACCGACGAGCGCGGGACGTGGCTCGGGATGCCGCGCGGCACCGTCGCCCAACGGGGCGACGAGCCCCCGCGGCAGCTTGCGACGTCCTTCGTCGTGCTGGTGCCCCACGAGGACCCGTGGGTGGTCGAGCACTACGCCGACCACGACGAGGTGGTCACCTACGTGAACATCGGCACCCGCCCACGGTGGGAGGGCGACCGGGTGACCCAGGTCGACCTGGACCTCGACGTCGTCCGGACCCACGACGGTGACGTGCGGGTGCTCGACCGCGACGAGTTCGCGACCCACCGACGCACGCTCGGCTACCCGCAGCGTCTCGTCGACCTCGCCGAGACCGCGGCGACCCGCGCGGTCGCCGTGCTCGAGAGCGGCGAGGACCCCTTCGGCGCGGCGCGCTGGCTGGCGCGGCTCACCGACGGGGCCTGAGCGGGACTCAGCCCCGCATCGCCTGCCACAGCAGCCCGGGCAGCACCGACATGTCGCCGGTCGCCTCGAGTTCGGCAGCACGCGGGATGACCTCGTCGAGCGTCTTGTGGGTGTGGAAGGTCGGCGGCTTGATCGGCGCCTTGAAGGGCGCCTTCACGACCGACTTCTGCACGTCCTCGAGCATGTAGCTGTTGTGGACCACGCCACGACCCGACTGGATGTCCTCGTCCGTGGCGCCCGGGAAGGCTCCCCAGGTCGTGGTCACCATGCCGTAGGCGACGGCCGACCAGGCGTTGACCACCACGCAGCCGTACTCGAGGTCCTCGATCGCCTTGTTCACGGCCTGGGCCACCGCGGGGTCCTTCATCGAGCGCGGGTGCACGATGATCGTCGCCGTCAGCGTGCCCCAGAGCTGCTCGTTGCAGAACTTCACGGCCTTGTCGAGGTAGGTCGGGATCGACAGGGGCGCGTCCAGGGGGGTCTCGGCGAACACGCCGCAGAACGCCTCGGTCGTGAACGCGGGAGCGTCCGACGCCGACTCGGGCACGTCGGGGATCAGGGTGAAGGGCACGCGCCCCTCGCCCTCGCGGCCGAACCACTCCGCCTGCGGGTGGCTGTCGACGAAGTGCTTCCAGCGGTCGACGGCGCCCGGGTAGTACGGCACGCGCTCCTCGGCTCGCGCCAGGCTGTCGCGGATCCCGTCGAGCAGGTCGCGCCGCCGCGCCCACGAACCGTGGGTCACCAGCACGCGCGCGGCGACGCAGTTGAAGCCGCCGTTCTGGACCAGCATCGAGGTGATCGAGTCCGCCTGGTACTCGATGTCGGACGCCGACCACGGACCGGGCACGACGATGACCGGGCTGACGTTGCCGAGCTCGGCCGAGAACGGCTTGTCCACGAGCTTGGTGCCAGCAGCCTTGTTGCGCTCGCCCTCCTCGCCCGGCCCCCAGACGATCGCGTCGAACGTCTTGTCCGACCCGGTGAGGTGCAGCTCGTCGATGCGGTCGTGGCCGACGAGGTGCTCGCCCTGCTCGCGCCCGCCGTAGACGACGGCGAGCAGGCCGCGGTCGACCAGCGGCTGCAGCGCCCGCTCGATGTACGGCCCGAGGTGTTCGTTGACCGGGTTCATCTTCAGCACCACGACCCGGTCGTCGTTGAAGAGCTTGCTGACGACGTCCATGAACGGGATCGAGCTGACGTTGCCCGCACCGAGGACCAGGCACGTCCCGCCCGAGTCCTTGCGCCCCGGCCGGTAGACCCGGGCGATGTCCGCCCTCGCCTGCTCGATCGTCACGTGCGGCTGCAGCCACACCTCACCGGTCATGCCGGTGTAGAGGATGTTGTCGAGCATGCCGGCCGGGAAGACCTTGGCGACGACCTGGCCACCGGGGCGGGTCTCGAACTCGACCTGGGGGGCGCCGTGGTCGCGGATGTCCTCCAGCGTCTCCTGCAGCAGGCGCAGGTGGCGCAGCGACACGAGCGGCCCGTTCAGCCAGCCCTCGCCCCGCAGCGGGCTCGACGTTGGGATGCCCTTGCCGTCGGCGGCCGCGGCGGCCCACTCGTCGGTGACCGCGTGGGTGGTCTCGCGGAGCTCCTGCAGGAGGGCGATGCGGTCCTCGAGCGAGGTGTCGACCCATGCCTTCGCGTTGTCGGCGACCCGGGCGACGATGCCGTCGAGCTCGTCGACGGCCGTGTGCTCGACCGTGCCCTCGGCCTCCGGGATCTCCAACGTGCCGTGCTCGACCACTGTGCTCTTCTCCGTCGTGTCTCGCCGTCGAGCCTACGCACGAGGTGGTGCAGGTGCAGTGGCCGAGCCTCAGCCCGCGGCCTGCCCGGTCACCCAGCTCTCGTGGAGGCGGGCGTAGACGCCGTCCTGCTCGACGAGTTCCGCGTGGGGGCCGCGCTGGACCAGCCGACCGGCGTCGAAGACGAGCACCACGTCGGCCTGCTCAGCGGTCGACAGGCGGTGCGCCACGGTCACGACGGTGCGGCCGCGGGTCAGTCCTCGCAGGGCACGCTGCAGGCGGACCTCGGTCGCCGGGTCGACCGCGGACGTCGCCTCGTCGAGCACGAGCAGGTCCGGGTTGGCGACGTAGGCACGGGCGAGCGCGACCAGCTGTCGCTCCCCCGCCGACAGGGCGCGACCGCCCTCGCCGACGTTGGTCTCCCACCCGCGCGGCAGCTCCTCGAGCCAGTCGGCCAGCCCGAGCTCGGTGAACGCGGTCTCGAGCTGCTCCTCGACCGGGTGGGCGTCCTCCTCGGCGAGCCCCATCGCGACGTTCTCGGCGATCGTGCCCTCGAACAGCGAGCCCTCCTGCGGCACCATCACGACGCGGCGCCGCAACGAGTCGAACCGCACGCGGTCGATCGGGACACCGGCCAGCTCCACGGTGCCCGCGGTCGGGTCCATCAGGCGGGTCAGCAGCTTCACGAAGGTCGTCTTGCCGCTGCCGGTCTCACCGACCACGGCGACGTTGGCGTGCGCGTCGAGGTGC
>JBFKQZ010000077.1:0-11979 GCA_041627475.1 Nitriliruptoraceae bacterium
CCTGATGGGCATCGACGTGGACAAGACGATCCGCCTCGTGTTCATCGTCGGTGGCATCATGGCCGGCATCGCGGCCATCGCCTGGGCCCTGCTGTTCCGCCAGGTCAGCTACTTCGTCGGGTTCATCCCCGGCATCAAGGCCTTCACGGCCGCGGTCGTCGGTGGCATCGGCAACCTCGGCGGCGCGATGGTCGGCGGGCTGTTCCTCGGCACCGTCGAGTCCGTCGGCCCGGCCACGATCCTCGATCCGCTCGGCATCCCGGCGGCCAGCCAGCTGCGCAACCTCGTCGCGTTCGGCGTGCTGGTCCTCGTCCTGCTCTTCAAGCCCGCCGGCCTGTTCGGCGAGCTCCTCGGATCGGAGGACCGCGCATGAACGCCGTCGCCGAACGCCGTGAGCAAGGAGGTCCCCAGTGAGCACGACCGTCGCTCCGCCCGCCGCACCCGCCGCCGAGGTCGACCTCGGCGAGGCCCGCAAGGTCGGGCTCAACACCGGTGTGGGGATGATCATCGTCTGCGCCGTCGGCATGGCGCTGACCTTCAACAACCGCGCCATCATCGCCGAGTACCTCTCCATGGGGTGGCTCACCCTGGGGCTGCTGCCGCTGGTCGGCGGCTGGCTCGCCGCCAGGCGTGAGCAGCTGGAGGGCGTCGAGACCGCACCCCCCGGCCCCACCGACGTCGCCACGGCGACGCTCGCCGGTGCCTTCGCCGGTGGCCTGTTCGGGCTCTTCCTCATCATCCTGTCCACGGTCGGCGACTCGCTGCGCGACGTCTTCGTCCAGCTCAGCCCCCAGCTGCTGGACATGCTCACCTTCGAGCGTGGCCTCGGCGTGGGGCTCGCCGTCGCGATCCTGCTGCCGGTGGCAATGGCCGCGCTCGGCGGCGCCGTGCGCGTCGCGCCGCCACGCGTCGGTCGCGCGGTGCTCCAGGTCATCGTCTGGGTCTTCGGCTTCGGCGTGCTCGAGTCCGTCGTCGTCAGCATCTTCGAGTCGGTCGGGCTGGGCGCGTTCGCCGAGTCGCTCTACGCCCAGCGCGGCGGCCTCACGATCGTCGGCACGCTGATCGTCGCGGCGGCCGCCATCGCGGTCAGCACGCTCACGGTCACGATGAAGCGTCGCACCGCCGACCGTCAGGCACGCGGCGACTTCGGCAACATCAAGGCCCAGCGGGTCCGTACCTACGGCCTCCTGCTGGCCGCCGCGATCGTGCTGCCGATGCTCTTCGACCGGTCGGTCAACGACATGCTGATCAACGTCGTGATCTTCGGGATCATGGCGATGGGCCTGAACATCGTCATCGGCCTCACCGGCATGCTCGACCTGGGCTACGTCGCCTTCTTCGCGGTCGGTGCCTACACCACGGCCGTGCTCACCGCCCCGGCGACCAACCTCGCGTTCTCGCCGGAGCTGTCGTTCTGGCTCGCCCTCCCGGTGGCGGTGCTGCTCGCTGTCGTGGCCGGTGTCATCATCGGGACACCGGTCATCCGGCTCCGGGGTGACTACCTCGCGATCGTGACGCTCGGCTTCGCCGCCATCGCGCAGGTCCTCGTGCTGAGCGACTGGTTCGCGCCGGTCCTCGGCGGCCCGCAGGGCGTCCGTGACGTCCCGCCGGTCCCGCTCGGCTTCACCGAGGTGAGCGCCACGGTCGACCCACGCGGCTTCCTGTGGCTGTCGCTCGCCTTCCTCGCCCTGATGATCTACGTCGCGTGGCGCCTCCAGCACAGCCGGCTCGGCCGTGCGTGGCAGGCCATCCGCGAGGACGAGACCGTCGCCGAGGCGATGGGCATCAACGTCGGCGCGATGAAGCTGCTGTCCTTCTGCGTCGGTGCCGTCTTCGCCGCACTCGCCGGTGGCCTGTTCGCCGCCAAGGTCAGCTCGGCGTTCCCGACGTCCTTCGAGCTGCTCGTCTCGGTCCTCGTGCTCGTCGTCGTCATCGTCGGCGGCACCGGCTACGTGCCCGGCGTGCTGCTCGGCTCGCTCGTGCTCGTGGGTGTCCTCGGTGGCCCGACCACGCAGGGCCTGCTCGCGGAGTTCGCCCAGTACAAGCTGCTGATCTACGGCGCGCTGCTCGTGGTCATGATGCTCGCCAAGCCGGAGGGCCTGCTGCCCAAACCGGAGAAGTCACGCGAGATCGCCCGTGAGGAGATGGACCAGGACGCCTGGTTCGACAAGAACGTCGGCGGCTCGTCGGACGTGGCCGCCGAGCGCGGCGCGGCCGGGAGCGACACGGAGGAGCAGGCATGAGCACCCCCATCCTTGAGGTCGAGCAGCTGGCGATCGCGTTCGGTGGGCTGAAGGCCATCGACAACGTCGACCTGACCGTCAACGAGGGCGAGATCGTCTCGATCATCGGCCCGAACGGCGCCGGCAAGACGACGTTCTTCAACTGCATCACCGGCCTGCTGACGCCCGACTCCGGTCGGATCGTCTTCGAGGGCACGGACATCGCCGGCTGGTCAGCTGACGCGGTGACCCGCCAGGGGTTGGCCCGGACGTTCCAGAACGTCCGCCTGTTCCCCGATCTCACGATCCTCGAGAACGTGATGGTCGGGCGGCACGGGCGGACAGACAAGGGCCTGTTCTCGGCGCTGTTCTCGACCCCCGCCTTCCGCAAGGAGGAGCAGGAGATCGAGGAGCACGCCAAGCGGGTGCTCGCGTTCTTCGGCAAGCGCCTCGTCGGCTACCGCTTCCACCAGAAGGCGACGGTCCTGTCCTACGCCAACCGCCGCCGGTTGGAGATCGCCCGCGCGATGGCCACCGAGCCGCGCCTGATCTGCCTCGACGAGCCGGTCGCCGGCATGAACCCGATGGAGACGGCCGAGCTGACCGGCCTGATCCAGAAGCTCCGCGACGACTGGGGCTTCACCGTCGTCATGATCGAGCACGACATGAACGTCGTCGGTGAGGTCTCGGACCGCGTGGTCGTGCTCGACCACGGGGTCAAGATCGCCGAGGGCGACTACGAGGACGTCAGCAACGACCCGAACGTCATCGAGGCGTACCTCGGCCGGCCGGCGGAGGACGCGACCCACAAGGCGCACACCGCCGACGAGCTGCTCCACAACCGCGAGGAGGCCTGACCATGGCGACGATCGATGGCCAGACCGACGGCATGACCGGGACCGAGCTCAGTGATGCCACCGACGACCGCGAGGTGCTGCTGCGCTTCGACGGCGTCGACACCCACTACGGCCCTGTTCACGTGCTCAAGCACGTCGACATGGTCGTGCGCGAGGGCGAGCTCGTGTCGCTGCTCGGCGGCAACGCCTCGGGCAAGACCACGACGCTGAAGACGATCCTCGCGATCGTGCAGCCGACCAACGGCACCGTGACCGCGGTCGGGATGGACACCAAGGGCAAGTCGACCAAGGACGTGGTCGAGCGCGGCGTCTCGATGGTCCCGGAGAACCGGCGCCTGTTCAAGCGCATGTCGGTGCTCGAGAACCTGATGCTCGGCGCATACCTGCGTGACGACGAGAACGGGATCCAGGAGGACCTGCAGATGGTCTACGACCTGTTCCCGCGCGTCTACGAGCGCAAGGAGCAGAAGGCCGGGACGCTGTCGGGTGGTGAGCAGCAGATGGTCGCGATGGGTCGCGCGCTGATGGCACGCCCGCGGCTGCTGCTGATGGACGAGCCCTCGATGGGGCTCGCCCCGGCGCTCGTGCAGTCCAACTTCGAGATCATCCAGAAGGTCCACGAGGAGGGCATGGCCATGCTCGTGGTCGAGCAGAACGCCAACATGGCGCTGTCGATCGCCGACCGCGGCTACGTCATCCAGACCGGTGAGGTCGTCCTCGACGACACGGCCGAGAACCTGCTCGCCAACCCGCAGATGCGCAAGGCGTACCTGGGAGGGTGACGTGCCGGCGGGCGAGACGCTGCTCCTCGTCGCGGGGGCAGTGCTGCTGCTCTGGGGCCTGCCGGGGGTCGCGCTGCTGACTGGTAAGACCAGTTGACCACCTGACAGCTCGTGCGTAGGGTGCAGCGCATGACGAACCTGCGCCCTGTCGAGCGGCGGTCCGTGCCCGACGAGGTGGCGGACCAGCTCACCGACGTGATCATGACCGGGGAGGTGGCGCCGGGGGAGCAGCTGCCGAGCGAGCGCGACCTCGCAGAACGGCTGGGCGTGTCCCGCCCGACGGTGCGGACCGCCCTCACCCGCCTGGCTGCGATCGGACTGGTCGAGACCCGCCAGGGTGGGGGGTCCACCGTGCGTGACTTCCGCCGGCACGCGGGGCTGGACCTGCTGCCCCGGCTGCTGGCCGGCGCGGGTGGCATCGACCTCCGCGTCGTGCGCGACGTCGTGGAGGCACGCTCGTACCTCGGGCCCGAGGTCGCAGCGAAGGCGGCCGGGACGAGTGCCACGCCCGAGGACGACGAGCGCTTCCTCGGGGCGGCACGTGCCGTCGCGGACGGGGTGGACGACCTCGCGCGGCAACGTGGCGCCACCGCGTTCTGGGACGCAGCGGTGGACCGCGGCGGCTCGATCGTGTTCCGCCTGCTCTACAACCAGCTGCGCGCGGCGTACGAGCCCGCGCTCGAGGCCCTCGCGGGCGTGCTCGCCCCGGAGACGGACCGCGGTGACCTCTACGCCGCCGTCGCCGAGGCGGTGGTCGCCGGTGACGCCGAGAGCGCGAGCGCGACCGCCGCCGAGCTCCTCGCGATCGGTGAGGCGTCGATCCTCGCCGCGCTGGACGACCTCACCGCCTGACCGGAGGGATGCCGATGGCAACGACCGAGACCGCGACGGGGAACCGGTGGTGGCCACGGCTGCGGACCCGCGTCGCTGCGGTCCGCGCCCGCCGCGCTGCCGTCGAGGCGCTGGCCGAGGCCGAGGTCGCGGCTGACGAGGCAGCCATGACCGGCACGCGCCGCCGGTCATGGAGTCTCGGTGCGGCGTGGCAGGAGTTCTGGCGGCACCCGTCGCCGTGGATGATCGCTGCGACGCTCGTCGCCGCATCGGTCGCCCGGGTGGTCGTCGGCGGGGTCGCGATGGTCGACCTGTGGGTGCCGCTGGCGATGCTCGCGTCGTTCCCCTTCGTCGAGTGGGTCGTCCACGTCGTGGTCCTGCACTGGAAGCCGCGCGAGGTGGCCGGCGTCACGATCGACCCGCTCGTCAGCCGCAAGCACCGCGAGCACCACGTCGACCCCCGCGACATCCCGCTCGTCTTCATCCCCTGGCAGGTGCTCGTGCAGCTGCTGGTCGCGGCGATCGCCGCCACCGTGTTCGCGTTCGGCCGCCTCGCGACCGGCCTGACGTTCCTCGTCGCGCTCAGTGCGATCGGTTTCGTCTACGAGTGGACGCACTACCTCATCCACAGCGACTACCGCCCGGTCACCGCGCTCTACCGCAGCGTCTGGAGGAACCACCGCCTCCACCACTACAAGAACGAGAACTACTGGTTCACGGTCACCACGAGTGGCACGAGCGACCGCGTGTTCCGCACGTACCCCGACCCGGCGACGGTCGAGACGAGCCCCACTGCCCGCAACCTCGACGCCCGCTGACCCAGCTGCGATGCGTGGGGGTCCGACGGTCTGTGTCGCTCCGCGTGGAGTGCCGCCGAGGCAGCGCAGAGCGGGCGTTGCGCAGTGACCGAGTTTCCTCGCGCCCTGCGAGGAAACTCGCGGATCGGCCGATCTCAGCCCGCCACAGCAACCCACCGAGCCGAGTTTCCGCGCAGTGTGCGAGGAAACGCAGGTCTCGTCCGACCCTCCGGGCAGCGCGCGGGGCGCACCGGCGCGATCCACAGGTCTGAAGGTCGTTGACGCACGGCAGAGTGGCACCGTAGAGTGCCACTATCGGTTCGTCGGCAGTGAGGGAGTCGCGCGATGGCAGCACCAGCAGTGGACCCGGTCGGCGAGACGGGCCAGGCACCCGCCGTGGACGAGGCCGCTCTCGACCGGCGGCTGCGCGAGGTCGCTCGTGAGCTCGCGGCCAGCGACCACGAGACGTGGGTCGACAAGCTCGAGACGCGGCTGCTCGGTGTGCTGATGGCGAACCAGGCGCTGCGCGTCGGTGTCTTCCGCCTCGTCGAGGCCTACCCGGCCCTGCGGCTGCCCGAGCGCACGCTGGACCGCATCGTCGAGGAGCTCGGCGGGCCCGAGAGTCCCGCGATCGTCCGCACGCTGATCCGGATCGCCACCCGCGTCCCCGGCGGTGCCTGGCTGGCCCGGCGCATCTCGTCGTTCGGCATCAGCCTCACGGCGAAGCGCTTCATCGCCGGTCGCGACGCTGACGACGCGCTGCAGGTGCTCGGCGGCATGTGGGACGAGGGGACCGGCGTCATCGTGGACGCGCTCGGCGAGAAGACGGTCACCAGCGAGGAGTCGGACGTCTACGCCGACCGCGTGCTCGACCTCGTCGAGCGGCTCGGTGCCGCGTCCCGGACCTGGTCGCACCAGCCCCGCCAGGAGCGCGACCACCACGGCGAGGTGCCGCGCGTGTCGGTGGCGATCAAGCCGACGGCGCTGTCGCCGAAGTTCAAGGCGATGACCCGCCGTCGTGGGATCGAGGACGTGGCGAGGCGGCTGCGGCCGATCCTCGAGGCGGCCGCCGCGCACGACGTCTTCGTCTGGTTCGACATGGAGCAGTACGAGGTCAAGGACATGACCCACGAGCTGTTCACGCGGCTCGCGGACGAGGTCCCTCAGGCCGATGTCGGCATCGTGCTGCAGGCCTACCTGCGCGACTCGTACGACGACCTCGTGGAGCTGCTGGACTGGGCCGAGGGTCGGGAGCGCCCGGTCGGGATCCGGCTGGTCAAGGGCGCGTACTGGGACTACGAGACCGTCCACGCGCGGGCCAACGACTGGCCCGTCCCGGTCTTCCAGCAGAAGTGGGCGTCGGACGCCAACTACGACCGTTGCGCCCGTCTGATGAACGAGCACGCGCACGCGATCCGGCCCGCCTTCGCGTCGCACAACCTCCGCTCGATCGCCCACGCCGTGGCGCACGCCGAGCTGCTGGGCCTCCCGAGCGAGGCGGTCGAGGTCGAGGTCCTGCACGGCATGGCCGGGACGCTGCCGAAGGCCCTCGGTGCCGCCGGGATCCGCACCCGTGTGTACGTGCCGATCGGCGAGCTCGTGCCGGGGATGAGCTACCTCGTCCGCCGCCTGCTCGAGAACACTTCCAACGAGTCGTTCCTCCGCCAGCAGGACGTCGGCGGTGCCGACCTCCAGCAGCTGCTCGACCCGCCACCGCCGCTGGAGCAGGCGGTGCCGCTGCCCACCGACCTCGAGACCACCGCGAACGACAGGACCGCCGCGTGACCGTGCCCCAGGACCCCGACCGCGCCCGCTCGACGGACCCGCTCACCGCCGAGGACCCGATGGCGGACTACCTGCCAGAGCCGGTCCGGCCGTGGCACGAGCAGCGCGTCCGCGACGCCTTCCAACGCGCGGTGGATGCCGTCGACGCGAACCGCACCCCGATCGAGGTGCCGATCGTCCTCGACGGCCAGCGCCGGGACGGCGACGGCACGCGTGACTCCGTCGACCCGGGGGAGCCGACGCGCGTCGTGGCCCGTGCCGCCGAGTCCACGGCCGGGCACGCCGACGAGGCGGTCCGCATCGCGCTGCGGGCCCAGCAGGAGTGGGGTCGCACCAGTGCGGTCGAGCGGGGCCAGGTCCTGCGCCGTGCCGCACAGTGGATGCGGGAGCGCCGGGACGAGCTCTCGGCCCGGCAGGTCTTCGAGGCCGGCAAGCCGTGGGCCGAGGCCGACGCCGACATCTGCGAGGCCATCGACTTCCTCGAGTACTACGCGCGCCAGGCCGGGCTGCTGGAGCGCGGGGGTGCGGTCCAGTCGCCGCCCGGCGAGGCCAACTCGCTGCGCTACCGCCCGCGCGGGGTCACGGTCGTCATCGCGCCGTGGAACTTCCCGCTCGCGATCCCGACCGGCATGACCGTCGCGGCACTGGCCACCGGCAACGCCACGATCCTCAAGCCCGCCGAGCAGACGCCGGCCGTCGCGTACCACCTGGTCGAGGCGCTGGAGGCAGCCGGGCTGCCCGACGGCGTGCTCGGCTTCCTCCCCGGTCCCGGCGAGGTCGTCGGCGCGCGCCTGGTCGAGCACCCCGACGTCGCCACGATCGTCTTCACCGGGTCGCGTCCCGTCGGCTTCCAGATCAACGCCACGGCCGCGAAGGTCGTCGAGGGCCAGCGGTCGATCAAGACCGTCATCTGCGAGCTCGGCGGCAAGAACCCGATGCTGATCGCACCCGACGCCGACCTCGACGAGGTCGTGCCGGCCGCCGCGTACAGCGCGTTCGGCTTCGCGGGACAGAAGTGCTCGGCCACCTCGCGGCTCCTCGTCGTCGACGAGCTCCACGACCGGCTCGTGGACCGGCTGGCGGCGCACGCCAAGGAGCTGCTGGTCGGTCACCCGCGTGACGGCGAGGTCGACCTCGGACCGGTCATCGACGAGGAGTCGCACCAGCGACTGCTCGCCGCGTCGCAGCCCGACGCCGGCCGCATCGTCCACCGTGGTGACGTGCCGGACGACGGGTACTTCGTCCCGCCGACGATCGTCGCCGACCTGCCGTCCGACCACCAGCTGGTCCGGGACGAGCAGTTCGGTCCGATCCTCGCGGTGATCCGTGGCCGGGACCTCGACGACCTCGTGCGCATCGCCAACGACACGCCCTACGGCCTGACCGCGGGACTGTTCACGCGCAGTGCGCGGGACATCCAGCGGGTCACGAGCCAGCTGCGCGCCGGGAACATCTACGTCAACCGCGGCACGACCGGGGCGGTCGTCGGGCGGCAGCCGTTCGGCGGCTTCGGGCACAGCGGTGTCGGCAGCAAGGCCGGCGGCCCCGACTACCTGCACCAGTTCGTCAACCCGGTCGTCGTCACCGAGAACACCGTCCGCGCCGGCTTCACGCCGGACCTGCTGACCTGACGCAGCGTCTGGTCGCGGGTGGCCCCCGCGCCGCTGTCGAACTACGTTCGGCAGACGGTTGCGGGGGGCATCCATGTCAGCAGTGCACACAGCGATCCTCGGGGTCGCTCCCGACGTCGCCTTCGCGCGACTCGCAGCGCTGCTGCACCGCGGTTGCTGCACCGGCGCGTGGGACGAGCGGCACCTGGTGCACCTCCCGCCCGCGTCGGCGGAGCCGTACCGCGTGACCGCGGTCGAACCACCGAACGTCCTGGTCCTCGAGCGCGCCGGCGCGGTCCGGCACAGCATCGTCGTGGTCCCCGTCCCGGGCGGCGCCGAGATCGTCTGGACCGCGGCGGAGGGGCCGGGCTCGGCCGAGGAGGTCGAGGGCGTGCTCGCGGTCCTCGACGTCGCGCTCGCCATCGCACCGACCGGGCCGGTGGCCCACCACGCGCCGTCCACGGTGCTCGACCGCGTCGTGCTGGACCATGCGCACCTGCGGACGCAGCTCGACCGGCTGTGTGCGGAGACCAGCCCGCCGCGTCCCGCGGTGACCGCGCTCCTCGCGGCCGTCTCCCGGCACGAGGCGGCGGAGTCCGCGCTCCTGCGGCCGCTGCTGCGACGGACCGACGGCGGCCCGTCGGTCGCGGCGCTGCTGGACCGCCAGGAGGCGGTGGTCGCCGACAGCAGGCACGCCGTCCTCGCCGCAGCCGTCGCGCAGGCGCCGGACCTCCAGACGGCCCTGAGCGAGCTGCGCACCACCGTCCTGGACAACTGCGAGGCCGAGGAGGTGGCGGCACACCCGCGTCTCCGTGCGAACTGCAGCCACGGCGCGCTCGAGGAGGTCGGCCGGCGGTACGTCGCCATGACCCGGGTCGACCCAGGTGGTCACAGGGCGTGGACGGCGATCCGCTCGTAGAGGGGGCGGGCCGCGGCGGCGACCTCCGCCAGGTGGTCGGGGAGCTCGGTGCTGCGGTCGCGCGGCCGGCCGAAGCCCGTCGACAGGTGCGTGCGCGCGTACCAGTGCTTCGCCCAGACACCGTCCTCGGGGACCGGGCCGGGCTCCCACGTGAGCATGGCGTCGGTGAACTCGAGGCCGACCAGCTCGCAGCAGCGACGCAGCACGCCGGCCGGATCTGCGAGCAGTCGTGACGTCTCGAGCACGATCGGCCGCTCGCCGCGTGCGAGGGCCCGCTCGACGAGCGCGGCCTGCGCGGTGTAGCCCAGCTGGTCGACGGTCGCCTCTGCCACCTTCTCGGTGTAGCTGGCGATGACGGGCTCAGGCGGCCGGACGAGCAGCACGTTGGCGCAGTCGTCCAGCCAGCCGGTGTCGATGCCGTTGAGGTGCGACGCCATCTGCTTGGCGACGACGACCTCCGTCGGCCAGTCGTCCGACAGCAGGTGCGCCACGACCTCGCGGTGGTCGGTGGGCTGGCTGGCGAGGACCTCGTCACGACCCGGGTGGTCGATCTCGGGGAAGCGGGCGAGGTAGGCCGCGTACAGCGGCTCGTCGACGACCGTGGTGTCGGGCCGCTCGCGGAAGGCGTACATGAGTGCCGTCGAGACGTTGCGTGGCCCGGACCAGACGTTGACGAGGCGCGTCACGGGCACACCTCGCAGGTCGGCGCGTCCGCCTCGATGGCTGCGCGGTACAGCTCCTGGAGTCGCTGCGTGACGGGACCGGGGAACGGGTCGAACGCCCGGCCGTCCAGCTCCCGCACCGGCGTCAGCGCACCGAACGTGCCGGTGACGAACGCCTCCTCGGCGCGGTCGAGGTCGTCGGGGGTGTAGGGCCCCTCGTGGACGGGCATGCCGGCCGCCCGCGCCTCGCGCAGGACCACGTGGCGGGTGATCCCGGGGAGGTTGTGGGTCGCGTCGCTGGTCGTGAGCACGCCGTCGATCACCGCGAAGAAGTTGGTGGCGTTGCAGGTCGCCACGTGGCCGTTCGTGTCGAGCATCAGCGCCTCGTCGGCGCCCGCGTCGGTCGCCTCGATCAGCGCCACGACCTCGTGGAGCTTGCTGTGGCAGTTCAGCCGCTGGTCCAGCGTGTCGGGCGGTGGTCGCCGCACGCTGACCGTGCGCAGCACGACGCCCCGGGCGGTCACGTCGGGGTTGGCCGCCTTGTGCTCGGCGATCACGACGACGGTCGGGCCGTCACCGGTGAGGTTGGCCGGGTGCTGTGACGGCGTGGTCTTGCGGCCGCGGCTGACCATCAGCCGGACGTGCGCGCCGTCGTGCATCCCGTTGTGGTCGGCCACGCGGTGCAGGAGGGCCGTGGCCCCGTCGCGGTCGAACGGGTGCGGCATCGACACCGCGTCGAAGCCGGCGAAGAGCCGGTCGAGGTGGAGGTCGAGGAACGCGAACCGCCCGTGGTGCAGCCGGATGCCGTCCCAGATCCCGTCGCCGACCAGGAACGCCGAGTCGAACACCGAGACGGCTGCGACGTCGCGGTGGGCGAAGCGGTCGTCACCGAGGTCGCGGCCGTCGCCGACGTAGACCTCGACGTCGGCGTTGCGGGCGTCGTGGACGGCGTCGTGGGTGGTGGGCACGGTGGGGCTCCCGGGTCAGGCGAGGTGGTCGCGGAGCGCGGCGACGACGCGCGTGACGTCCTCGTCGGTGAGCTGGCGGTGCGTGACCATGCGGATGCCGGCGCCGTAGCGCAGCGCGCCGATGCCCGCGTCGTCCAGCGCCACCAGCAGCGCCATGCGGTCGCCGGTCACCCCGAAGCGGACGATGTTCGTGCGGACACCGGCGGGGTCGAACGGCAGGCTCGTGTCGTACGGGTCGGTCACGTCGTCGAGCTCGGCCAGGGCGTCCGCGAGCCGCCGTGCCAGCACGTGTGAGCGGGCGATCTCCTCGAGAGTGCGCGGCAGGCCCTCCTCGTCGAGGACGTGCAGGCCGGCGGCTGCGAGGATCCCGGACTGCCGCATGCCGCCGCCGAGCAGCTTGCGGATCCGCTTCGCCTCGCCCACGAAGTCGGCCGGGCCGACCAGGACCGTGCCCACCGGGCAGCCGATGCCCTTGGAGAGGCAGAGCGTCGAGCTGTCGGCGACCTCGACGAGCGTCGGCGGTGCGACGTCGAGGGCCACCGCGGC
>JBFKQZ010000078.1:0-11941 GCA_041627475.1 Nitriliruptoraceae bacterium
GTCCACGCACACGATCCGCATCGAGCGGGTGCACATGGAGGAGGACACGGCCAAGTCGACCCACGCGGGCGACACCGGCCGTCTCCACGGCGCGGACCGGTCGTTCATCGACCTCAACCCCGCCGGCATCCCCCTGCTCGAGGTCGTCTCGCGCCCCGACGTGCGCACGCCCGAGGAGGCCCAGGCCTACCTCCGCGAGCTCGTCGCCGTCGCCCGTGCGATCGGGATCTCCGACGCGCGGCTCGAGGAGGGCTCGATCCGCTGCGACGCGAACGTCTCGGTGCACCGCCCCGGCGAGCCGCTGGGCACGCGCACCGAGATCAAGAACGTGAACTCGGTCCGGTCGCTCGGGCGCGCCATCGCGTACGAGGCCGAGCGCCAGGTACGGGCGATCCAGGCCGGCGAGACCATCACGATGGAGACCCGGCACTGGGACGAGGAGCGCGGCGTCACCGAGATGCTGCGTCGCAAGGAGACGCTGGCCGACTACCGCTACTTCCCTGACCCCGACCTGGTCCCGATCGTCCACACCGAGGCCGACGTCGAGGCACTGCGCGCGAAGCTGCCCGAGCTGCCGCGCCAGACGCGCCAGCGGCTCGCCGAGGCCGGCGTCGCCGCCGAGCAGGCCGCGACGATCGTCGACAACGACCTCACGCCGTGGCTCGACGCCGCGCTCGAGGTCGACGGCACCGACGCGTCGACCGTGGCCAACTGGCTGACCGGGGAGCTGCTCGGGACGTGCAGCCAGGCCGACGTCGACGTCCACGACAGCGGGCTCGACGGCGCGTGGATCGGCCAGCTCGTCGCGCTCATCGCCGACGGAACGCTGTCGAACAAGCTGGCCAAGCAGGTGCTGGCCACCGGTGTCGAGGACCGCGGCGAGCGGTCGCCGCAGCAGATCGCCAGCGACGAGGGCCTCGAGCAGGTCTCCGACGAGGGCGAGCTGCAGGCGATCGTCGACCAGGTCATCGCGGACAACGCGGGCACGGTCGAGGCGATCCGCGGCGGCAACGACAAGGCCATCGGCGCGCTCGTCGGACAGGTCATGAAGGCCACCCGTGGCCAGGCCGACCCGCGCCTGACGAACGAACTGCTCCAGCGCGCCATCAACGGCTGACGACCTGTGCACCCGCGCGAGGTCGCCATCGTCGGCGGGCTGGTCCTGCTCGTGCTCGTGCCGTGGTTGACCGCCCGCGACGTCTGGGCGCACCCGGCGACGGCGTGGGCAGCGGCAAGGCGTTCCCGCTGGGTGTGGACCGTGGTGGTCCTCCTGGTGCCCGTCCTCGGTCCCGCGTGGTACCTCCGCGTCGTTCGACCCCGACTGCGGCGCAGCCGTCCAACCGGACGGGGAGACGCGACGAACACCTGACACGGTGCTGACCCCCCGTGTGCGCAGGGCAGGGCGACAGCACCGCTGACCTGCCCGTTCCCCTTATCCTCGCATGCCACCGACGAACCAGAGGAACCGCCGCATGGTGCTCGAGCGCATCAACGGTCCCGCCGACCTCAAGGCGCTCGACGCCGAGGAGCTGCCGGCGCTGACCGAGGAGATCCGCTCGTTCATCGTCGAGGCGGTCGCGCGGACCGGTGGACACCTCGGGTCCAACCTCGGTGCCGTCGAGCTGACGCTGGCGCTGCACCGGGTCTTCGACTCACCGCACGACACGTTCGTGTGGGACACCGGCCACCAGGCCTACGTCCACAAGATCGTGACCGGTCGGCGGGACGGCTTCGAGAAGCTGCGTCAGGCCGGTGGTCTGTCCGGCTACCCCTCGCGCACCGAGTCCGACCACGACCTGGTCGAGAACAGCCACGCATCGACCGCGCTGAGCTGGGGCTACGGCCTCGCTCGCGCGCGCATGGGCGACCCCGACAAGGGACGCGTCGTGTCGATCATCGGCGACGGTGCGATGACGGGCGGCATGGCCTTCGAGGGGCTCAACAACATCGGGCACGGCGACGTGCCGATGGTCATCGTCCTCAACGACAACGGGCGCAGCTACGCACCGACGGTGTCGCGGCTCTCGAGCGAGGTCACCCGGTTCCGGTTCTCCAAGCGCTACGAGGACTACCGCCGCCGCATCGACCCGCTGATCGAGAAGGTCCCGTACGGCCGCCGCTTCGCCGATGCCAGCCTCGACGCGATCAAGCAGGTCGTCGCCGACGACCCGTCGCTGCAGCACTTCGTCGAGGCGCTCGGCGTGCGCTACTTCGGCCCGGTCGACGGCCACGACCACGCGGCGCTCGAGCAGGCGCTCGTGGCGGCCCGCGACCACGGCGACGGCCCCGTCCTGGTCCACGTACTGACCCAGAAGGGGAAGGGCTACGCGCCTGCGGAGACCGACCCCGAGAAGAAGCTCCACGACACCTCGGCCTTCGACATCGCCACCGGGCGTGGTGTGAAGTCCAAGCCCAGGTCCTGGACGGCCGCGTACTCCGACGCCCTCGGGGCGCTGGTCGACCGGGACGAACGCATCGTGGCGATGACCGCTGCCATGCCGGGGTCGACGGGCCTGCTGCCGATCGCGCAGCGGCACCCCGACCGGGTGATCGACGTCGGGATCGCCGAGCAGCACATGGTCACGGCCGCCGCAGGGCTGGCGCACGAGGGGCGCGTCCCGGTCGTGGCCGTGTACTCGACCTTCTTCAGCCGGGCCTTCGACCAGGCGAACATGGACGTCGGGCTCCACGACGAGCACGTCGTCTTCACGTTCGACCGGGCCGGCATCACCGGCGACGACGGGCCGAGCCACCACGGCGTGCTCGACATGGTCCTGTGCCTGCGCATCCCGAGCATGACGGTCTTCGCGCCGTCCTCCGAGCAGGAGCTGGTCGCGCAGCTCGCCACCGCCGCCGAGCTGAGCGGACCCGCCTCGCTGCGCTGGCCCAAGGGGTCGACCGTCCAGGCCGACACCACGGGGGAGGGGCTGTCCGCGCTGCAGCACCGCGACGGGGCCGACGTCGCCATCGTCGCCGTGGGTGACCGGCTGTGGCCGGCACTCGAGGCGGCCGAGTCGCTCGCCGCCGACGGCATCGACTGCGCCGTCTGGGACCCCCGCGTGGTGCGGCCCGTGGATGCGACGATGCTGGACGCGCTCGCCGAGGCGCCCGTCGTCGTGACGGTCGAGAACGGGTACGTCAGCGGCGGTGCGGGGGCCCACATCGCCGACCGGCTCGTCGAGCGCACGGGCGTGCGCGAGGCGCCGCCGGTCCTGCGGCTCGGGGTGCCCGACACCTACATCAGCCACGCCAAGCCCGCGCGCATCCTGGCCGAGCTCGGCCTGGATGCCGCAGGCATCGAGGCAGCCGTCCGCAAGGTCCTCGGCCAGAGCTGACGCGGCGTTCACGCCGGACGATCGGGGCCCGCTCCGTCGTGAGTGCACACAGCGCGCGGGTACCGTCCTGCAGGCACCGCGAGGCCTGAGGAGCGCGCGTGACACAGCAGGACACGATCACCGGCGCGACCGCCGTGATGAAGAGCCTCGAGAAGCTCGGCGTCGACGTCATCTTCGGGTACCCGGGCGGGGCGATCCTGCCGGCGTACGACCCGATGCTCGACTCGCCGATCCGCCACATCCTGGTCCGGCACGAGCAGGGCGCGATCCACGCCGCGCAGGGCTACGCCCACGCCACCGGGCGGCTCGGCGTCTGCATCGTCACCAGCGGCCCGGCCGCGACGAACCTCGTCACCGGGCTCTGCGACGCCCACATGGACTCGATCCCGGTGCTCGCGATCACCGGCCAGGTCTCGTCGAAGTCCATCGGCACCGACGCGTTCCAGGAGGCCGACGTCACCGGGATCACCATGCCGGTGACGAAGCACAACGAGCTCGTGACGCACCCCGAGCGCATCGCGGCCGCGATCAAGGAAGCCGCGCACATCGCCACGACCGGTCGCCCCGGTCCGGTGCTGGTCGACATCCCCAAGGACATCCTCGCGGCGACGTTCGACTTCGTCTGGCCGCAGCACATCGACCTGCCGGGCTACCGCCCGACCGTCCGAGGTCACAGCCGGATGGTGAAGGAGGCGGTGAAGCTGATCGGCGAGGCGAAGCGCCCCGTCATCTACGCCGGCGGTGGCCTCGTCCGGGCCAACGCCGCCGCAGAGCTGCGCGAGTTCGCCGAGCTGTTCCAGCTGCCCGTCGTCACGACGCTGATGGCGCGCGGCGTCTTCCCCGAGGACCACGAGCTCGCGGTCGGCATGCCGGGCATGCACGGCCACTACGCGGCCGTGCGCGCCTTCCAGGAGACCGACCTGCTCGTCACCCTCGGCGCCCGCTTCGACGACCGGGTGACCGGCGACCTCGACAGCTTCGCGCCGCACGCGAAGGTGATCCACGTCGACGTCGACCCGGCCGAGATCGGCAAGAACCGCGCGGTGGACGTCCCGATCGTGGGCGACGCCAAGGTCGTCGTGGGCCAGCTGGTCAAGGCCGCGAAGGAGCGCATCGAGCGCGACGAGGACGTCGTCCCCGACACCAGCACCTGGCGCGAGCACATCACCACGATGAAGCGTGAGCACCCGCTGCGGTGCGACCAGACGGCCGACGGCCCCATCAAGCCGCAGACGGCCATCACGCGGATCTACGAGACCTGGGGCGCCGACGCGACCTACGTCGCCGGCGTGGGCCAGCACCAGATGTGGACCAGTCAGCTGATCCCGTGGTCGCGCCCCCGGCAGTGGATCAACTCCGGTGGCCTGGGGACGATGGGGTTCGCCGTGCCCGCGGCCATCGGTGCCAAGGTCGGCATGGGCGACACGCCGGTCGTCGCGATCGACGGCGACGGCTGCTTCCAGATGACGTTCCAGGAGATCGGTGCCGCCGTGCACCACGACATCCCCGTCGTGTTCTGCGTCATCAACAACGGCTACCTCGGCATGGTGCGGCAGTGGCAGCACCTGTTCTACGACGACCGCCTCTCCAGCGTGCACCTGCCGCAGGACATCCCGGACCTCGTCAAGCTCGCCGAGGCGTACGGGATCCCGGGCTTCCGGGCGACGACGCTCGACGAGCTCGACACGGTCCTCGAGAAGGCCGGCCAGATCACCGACCAGTCGGTGCTGATCGACGTGCGTGTCGACCCCGAGGAGATGGTCTTCCCGATGGTCCCCGCGGGGCAGTCCAACGACCTGCTGATCGAGTCGGTCGAGGAGCTGCGCGAGCGCGAGGCGAAGCAACGTGCGGCCGCCGAGGCCGCCGCCATGGAAGGTGGTGCCTGAGATGGCCGACCCCGGACGTCACCTGCTCAGCGTGCTGGTCGAGAACAAGCCCGGTGTGCTCACGCGCATCGCGGGCATGTTCGCCCGCCGCGGCTACAACATCCACTCGCTCGCCGTCGGCCCGACCGACGACCCGACGCTGTCGCGCCTGACGCTCGTCGTCGGCTCGGACGCCGTGCAGGTCGAGCAGATCGTGAAGCAGCTCAACAAGCTGATCAACGTGATCAAGATCCTCGAGCTGCACCCGTCCGAGTCGGTCGAGCGCGAGCTGCAGATGGTGAAGGTCAACGCCCCCGCCGACGTCCGCGGCCAGATCCTCCAGCTGGTCGACGTCTTCCGCGCCAAGGTCTGCGACGTCGACCACGACGCGATCACGATCGAGGCGTCGGGCAGCCCGGAGAAGCTCGAGGCGCTCGCCGAGCTGCTCGAGCCGTACGGCATCCGTGAGCTGGTCCGCAGCGGCACGATCTCGCTCGGGCGCGGCGCCAAGGCGATCACCGACGGCAGCAAGCCCCGCATGCAGCGGGTCGTCTGAACCGCCTGCCGCGGCCCGCTGCGCTCCTACGCTCGGAGCATGGCGGAGTTCGGCAGATTCTGGCGCGTGATCCGGGTCGTGGCCCGGGTGCTGTTCACGCGGGTGCTCGGCTGGGACGTCCGCATCGAGGGCCGTGAGCACCTGCCCGACGGCGGGGCGGTCCTGGCGTTCAACCACCACGGCCACGTCGACGCGGTCTTCGTGGCCTGGGAGCCGGTCATGGAACGACGGCGGCCGGTGCGCTTCCTCGCCAAGGCGGAGCTCTTCCGCCACTGGGCGTCGGCGTGGCTGGTCCGCGGCGCCGGTGCGGTGCCGGTCGAGCGACGTGCCGCCGGTGGCTCGTCGCGGGCCCACGCCTACACGGCGGCGGTCGAGGCGCTGGCGCAGGGCGAGCTCGTCGCGGTCGCGCCCGAGCAGACGATCAGCGAGAGCTTCGAGCTGCTGCCGTTCAAGCCCGGGGTGGCACGGATGGCGCTCGAGGCCCGCGTGCCGATCGTGCCGGTGATCGGCTGGGGCTCGCACCGGGCCTTCACCAAGGGACGACCCCAGCGACCACGGCGACGACTGCCCGTGGTCATCCGGTACTGCGAACCGGTGGTGCCACGGCCCGGCGAGTCCCTCGCGAGCCTCGTCGGACGCCTGCAGACCCGGATGGCCGCCGAGCTGGACGACGTCCAGCGCAGCTACCCCGACACCCCCGCGCCCGGTGACGACTGGTGGGTGCCGCGACGGCTCGGTGGCAGTGCCCCGGACCACGAGCGGGTCGTCGCCGCCCACCAGGCACGCTTCCACGCCCGCCGCTCCCGCGACGACGGCCTCGCGTCGTGACACCCCGCCGGCCGGCACCGCCCGGCTACCGGGTGGTCGCCGCCGTCGTGCTCGCCTGTCGCCGCCTGCTGCGGTGGCGGATCGACGTGCAGGGCCACGAACGGTTGCCGGAGGGTGGGGCCGTGGTGACCTGGAACCACGTCGGCCACCTCGACGTGGTCGTGACGGCCATCCCGCTGTACGAACGATCGCCCCGGTGGATCCGCTTCCTCGCGCTGCGCGACCTGTGGGCCCGGCCCCTGCTCGGCCGCGTCCTGCGCCTGGTCGGCTGCATCCCGGTGGACCGGGACTCGGACAGCGGGCGTGCGGCCGCGCTGGCCGATGCGGTGGCTGCGCTGCGCGCCGGGGACCTCGTGATGGTGGCGCCGGAGGGGCGCATCTCCGACTCGCGCGAGCTGCTGCCGTTCCGGGCCGGCGCGGCGCGCATGGCACGGGCCGCTGGCGTGCCGCTCGTGCCGACGGCGTCCTGGGGGAGCCACCGCGTCTCGACCACGGGCCGACGGCCGTCGCTGGCCAGTGCCTGGCGGCTGCCGGTCACGGTCCGGGTCGGCGAGCCGCTCCACGTGGCTCCCGACGACGACCCGGTCGCTGCGACCGAGGAGCTGCGGCGTCGGACGCAGCAGCTCCTCGAGGAGGCCCGCCGGGACCACGGCTGACCCTCAGGCGGCGTGGTGCTCCGCGACGCAGCACTTCGGTCCCCCACCCGCGAGCAGCAGCTCGGACAGGTCGACCGGAAGCACCGTCAGCCCGCGTGCCGCGAGGTCCGCGGCGAGCCGCTTGACGCCGGCAGGGACGACCACGTGCTGGCCGTCGCTCACGAGGTTGCAGCCGAGCAGGAGTGCGTCGTGCTCGTCGACCTCGATCGCGTCCGGGAAGAGCCGCTGCACGGTCGCCCGCCCCTCGTCGGTGAAGGCCGGCGGGAACCAGGCGACCGTCCGCTCGTCGACGACGCCCAGCGCGGTGTCGAGGTGGTAGAAGCGCGGGTCGGCGAGCTCGAACGAGACGACCTCCCGGTCCGTGATCGCCCGGACCTGGTCGTGGGCCTGCAGTGCCGTGCGGAAGCCGTGCCCCGCGAGCACGCGCCGTCCCACCACCAGCAGGTCGCCCTCGCCCTCGCACGGCGCCGTGGCCTCGACCACGTCGATGCCCTGCTGCTGCAGCCAGCCGCGGTGGTGCGCGGCCTCGGGCTGGCGCTGGGGGTGCGCGAAGCGCGAGAGCAGTGCCCGCTTCCCGAGGACGAGCGCGCCGTTGGCCGCGAACACCAGGTCCGGCAGCCCCGGCAGTGGCGGCAGCACGTCGACACGGTGGCCGAGCGACGTGAGGGTGGCGACGAGCGTGCGCCACTGGGCATCGGCCCGCTCGGGGTCGAAGGGGGCGGTCGGGTCCATCCAGGGGTTGATCGCGTAGGTGACGTCGACGTGCGCCGGCGAGGCGACGAGGTAGCGCCGCACACGGGTGGTCTGGCGCTGGCGGACGATGTCGGTCGCGGTCATGCGGTGCTCCTGGTGTGCCCCGGGGTCGAGAGTGGGTTCGTGACGCTACGGTCGCGCCATCGTGGTCCTCATCACGGATCGATTGCGTTCTCACGAAGGATCGTTGCGCATGGACGAGATCGACCGACGGATCGTTGCGTTGCTGATCGACGACGGTCGCGCCAGCTACCGCGAACTCGGCGAGCGGGTCGGCCTGTCGGCGCCGGCCGTCAAACGACGCGTCGACCGGCTGCTGGAGGACGGTGTGATCGCCGGGATCGGGGCCCGGGTGTCAGCAGCCGCCATGGACCGGTCCACGGGTGCGTTCGTCGAGCTGTTCTGCGAGGGCAGCGTCGCCCCGAGCGCCATCCGCGACGCCATGGGGCTGCTCCCGGAGGTCGTCGCCGCCTACACCGTGACCGGCGAGGCCGACGCGTTGCTGCACCTGGCGGTCCGCGACACGGCCCACCTCGAACAGGTGCTGGAGCGGATCCGTGGCCACGACTTCGTCGCCAAGACGCGCAGCACCGTCGTCCTGTCCCGCCTGCTCGAACGGCCCGGTCCCGTGGTCCGGACCACGAACCGGCCGAACCACTAGGGTCCGCGGTCCGAACGAAGGACGCGACCGCGAACGGGTTGGGGGCAGGTGCCGCGCTACACACCACCGGCTGACCCGTCCGTCCCCCGGGCCTCGCTGACCTACCGCGCCGCGGCGTGGATCGCGTTCCGCACCATGGACGTGCAGCGCTGGCAGTTCGACCTGCGGGGCACCGAGCACGTCCCGGCGCGCGGCGGCGCCGTGATCGCGGCGAACCACATCGGGTTCTGGGACTTCTTCACGGTCGGTCGGTACGGCTACGACGCGCACGGCCGCCCGATCCGGATCCTCGCCAAGGACACGCTGTTCGAGGTCCCGGTCTTCGGGCGCATCATGCACGCCGCCGAGCACATCCCGGTCTACCGGGCCGAGGGCGGCGACGCGCTGCGTGCAGCCGTGACGGCGCTCCGGCGGGGGGAGCTCGTCCTCGTCCTGCCCGAGCAGACCATCTCGCCGGCGTTCGAGCTGCTGCCCTTCAAGACCGGCGCGGCGCGCATGGCGGCCGCAGCCGGCGTGCCGCTGATCCCGGCGGCCTCGTGGGGGAGCCACCGCTTCCACACGGTGCTGCACCGGCCGCAGCCGCGCTGGCGGCTCCCGGTGTCGGTGGCGTACGGCGCGCCCCTGCGGCCCGCAGAGGACAGCGACCCCGAGGAGGTCACGCTCGAGCTGCGTGACCGGGTCCGGGCACTGGCCGACGACCTCGTGCGCACCTACCCGGACGGCGCACCCCGTGGCGCGTGGTGGGTCCCGGCGCGCTTCGGGGGCGGGGCGCCGACCCCGGCGGAGGGCGACGCGTACGTCGAACGCATCCGTCGGACGAGGTTCGGTCGGCAGGAGCGACGCGCCGGCTGACGGTGCCTGCCCTCGTCAGCCCTCGGCGGACGTGGCGGCGGGCGCCTCGACCAGCTCGAGGTCACGGGTGACGGGGGCGAGTCCCGGGGCCTCGATGCGCACCGCGTAGCGACCGGGTGCACGGCCGAGCTCGTCGGGCAGCCGCACGGCCGCCAGTGGGGTGCGGTCCGACAGCAGGACCGGTCGGACGGTGGAGCGACCCGACGGCGCGGTGAAGGTCAGCAGGATCACCGGGTCGTCGGCCGGGAGCTGGCCGAAGCGCAGCCAGAGGCGTGGGTCGTCGGACGTCGTGGCCGGGGCCAGCGTCGGCCCGGGGTCGCCGGTCGCTGGGTCCACGGACGCGACGAAGCGGGCGTCGAGGAGCTCCGGGTCACCGACGGGGACACCGGGCGCCTCGCTCTCGGGCGTCGGCGTCGCGTCGGCGGTGGTCGGGGAGGGGGCGGGCGTGGGTGACGGCTGCACGGCGACGGCGTCGGGTTCGGGGACGTCCGGCAGGGGGCGTGACGTCGTGCCGACCACCAGTGCAACCACGGCCAGGACCCCGACAACGGTCCCGTTGACGACCAGCCGCTGGAGCCGGTCGGCGCGGGCCGCACGGGCCGCCAGCTCGGCGCGGCCGAGGTACGCCGGCAGCACCGTCGACAGCTCCACGTCCACGGGGTCGCCGTCGGTGCTGCCGGCCAGGGCGTCCGCCGCGGCCCTGCGATGGACGGGGAGGTCGGCCAGCATCGCCTCGACCGCCGCGGCCTCGTCGTCGAGACCATCGGCGTCCGGTGGTGCGGTCGCCCCGACCCGCGGGTGCTCGGTGACCTCGGTCCGCAGTGCCGCCCGCACCGACGGGATCGACAGTCCGAGCATCGTCGAGACGTCCGCGACCGACCAGCCGGCGTCCTCGACGAGGACGACGGCGATCTCCTCGGGGAGGACGAAGAACCGCGAGCGGAGCGTCGAGACCGCCCCGGCGAGGGCGGCGTCACGGTCGGCGACGGCGATCGGCTGCAGCGCGGACGCGTAGCGGTCCGCCACCGCGGGCGACAGGAACGCCCGCAGCAGGCCGCGCACCGTCGGGTCCAGCCGCCCGGGCCCCTGCCTGCGACGGCTCGCGGCCGCCCCGCTCACGGTCGGCGGGTGCGGCGGGTGGTGGTCACCACCGAGGCGCCGGCGACGAGGGCCAGGACCGCGGCGACCAGCAGGCCGCTGGCCGGTGCACCGGCCGTCGTCAGGTCACCCGTGCCGTCGCCGTCGATGTCGTCGGCGGCGAGCTCGGCCCCGATCGTGAAGGAGGCCACGTCCTCGTCGTTCAGCGGCGCACCGTCGAAGACGCCGTCGAGGCGGACGGTGCCGGTGACCGTCACGGTGGTCCCGACGTCGCCGGTGGCGGCGGTCGTCAGCGACACCGGCGGCAGGATGGTCCCTGCCGCGAGGTCGCTGGCGGTGGAGCAGAGCACGATCGCCGTCGACAGCTCGCAGTCCCAGCCGTCACCCGTCGCGTCCAGCACCTCGTGGCCCGCCGAGAGCACGGCGCGCAGGTCGACCGGACCGGCTGCCGTGTCCGGGCCGAGGTTCAGCGTCGACAGGACCCACGTGAACTGGTCGTCGGTGCTCGCGTCCTCGTCGATGGCGACGGTCGTCGCGACGTCGGCACCCGAGACGACCGGCGACCCGAGACCGACGGTCCCCAGGTCGACGTCGCCGGTCACGTCCACGTCGGCCTCGCCGCTCGCGGTGGACAGGCCCGGGACGGTCGTGCCCGTGATCACGTGGTCGTTCGGCGGCTCGACGACGAGCGTCAGCGGTCCCGTCGGGACGTTGTTGAACACCCACCGCCCGTCCGCGTCGGTGACGGCGGCGTCGAGGATCGTGGCGTCGGTCCGCAGCGTCAGCTGGACGGACGCACGTCCCGGCTCGCCGGCGTCGCGGGTGCCGTCGCCGTCGAGGTCCAGGTAGACCTCGCCGCTGACGGCGGCGCCGTCGGTGGTGGCAGCGAGCGCGGTGGCGGGGACGAGGGCGGCGACGGCCGTGGCGATGCCGATGGCGAGTGCCCGTGCACGCATGCTCGTCTCCTGTCGCTCCGCGCGCAGCCTAGGGGGCGGCCACGCGGGACGTGCCGATGCGGGTCAGCCCGTGATCGCCTCGTGGACGGCGAGCACGCGTCGTGCCTGCTCGACGTGGAGGTTCTCCACGAGCTTCCCGTCGACGGTGACGACGCCCTGCCCGGCCCGCTCGGCCTCCTCGAAGGCCGCGATCACGCGCTCGGCGTGCTCCACCTCGGCGTCGTCCGGCGCCCACGTGCTGTTGGCCGGCGCGAGCTGCCGTGGGTGGATGAGCGTCTTGCCGTCGAAGCCGAACTGCCGCCCCTGGACGCACTCCGCGACGAAGCCGTCGTCGTCCCCGAGGTCGTTGAACACGCCGTCGAGGATGGCGGCACCGCCGAC
>JBFKQZ010000079.1:0-11836 GCA_041627475.1 Nitriliruptoraceae bacterium
GCCCTGCCCGGTCCTCGCTCGGTTCAACCCGGTGCAGCACGAGGCCGACCCGGGGCTTGGGGCGGAAGGCCGTCGACTTCGGCGGCAGTGACCGGCCGCCGGCCACGGTCGCGAGCACCTCGGTCACGGTCGGCGCACGACTCCCGACGACGACGGCGCCGTCGCGGATGGCGATGGCCATGGCCGTCGTGTCCGGCGTGCTGGTGACCCTCGCCATGCCCGGGACGGCCGACGCCAGGCGCATCGTGGCCTCGACGGGGAGCTCGCCGGGTTCCGGGCGGAGGTGTCGCACGACGTCACCGTGCCGCACGGTGACGGCGTCGCGACCGACGCCGGCCTCGTCCGGCAACGCTGTGATCCACGCGGCGACGGCCGCCTGGCGATCGCGGGGGACCGCCGCGAGCCGCCAGACGTCGTCGAGACGCGGGGCGTGCGACGCGAGGGCCACCAGGGCGGGCACCGCTCGTCGCCCCATGGCCGCGGCGGCCGCGACCCGGTGGTGGCCGTCGGCGAGCAGACACGGATAGGGCTCGAGCGCAGCCGCCATGTCGGCTGCCTCGTGGTCCTCCAGGACCCAGGTGCGGTGGACGACGCCGTCGGCGTCCTCGACCTCGAGCTCGGGTCGACGGCCGCGGATCGTGGCCGTGAGGTCCGTCGCTGCCGGTGGATCGGCCGGCAGGACAGCGAGGAGGGGCCGGGAGTCGACCTGCTGGCGTCGGTCACGCTCGATGCGGCGACGCACGGCGCCCTCGTCGGTGCCCTCGTGCGGGACGAGGTCGTGCAGCGCGACGAGGCCCACCACGCCGAGCACGCGGTGGCCGTCGACCATCGTCTGCTCGACCAGGCGCAGCCGCGGGTGGTCGTCGACGGCCAGCGAGCCGTCGGCGACCCAGTCGTCGACGTCGACGGGGTCCTGCTCGAGCGTGCCCTCCAGCCACGCCACGTGGCGCGGGTGGGTGCTGCGCCGGGCGAGCCGCGCGGCGCTGCGACGTGCACCTCCGACGGTGCGCGCACGGACGTCCCCCGTCGGCACGAGGCCGATGAACGGACGCAGTGTGACCACGCTGGCTCCTCCCGTGCCGCGACAGTAGAGCCACCGCCGGCGCAGTGGCGTCGGGCACCGACGGAGCGGGTCAGATGCGGGCGTCGTGGGGCCGTGGCATGCCGCGCCGCAGGCGGAGCAGCAGCACGACGCCCGCCGCGAACCCACCGAGGTGGGCCGCGTACGCGATCCCACTGCCCCCGGGTGTCGCGTAGCCGCGCAGCTGCAGCCACACCCAGCCGCCGAGCACGATCCACGCCGGGAGCTCGACCACGGCCAGCAGGATGATGTTCCAGCGGCTGCGGAGCACGAAGGCGAGCAGCGACGCCGGGAAGGTGAGCAGCGTCGCGACGCTGTGCGTCGGGTAGGTCAGCAGGTAGGCGCCGAGCACCGCGGCGACGGCCCCGGACGCGCCGACCAGCGGCACTGCCTCCCCGAGGTTCAGGACCGTCTGCGCTGCGGCCGCCACCAGCCCGCCGCCGAGGTAGAGCAGCAGGAAGCGGGTGTGTCCGAGGCGGTCCTCGACGTTGTCACCGAAGACCCAGAGGTAGACCATGTTCCCGAGCAGGTGCAGCAGACCGGCGTGGACGAACATGTGCGTGAGCAATCCGTACGCGCCGGCGACGTCGCCGGTGCCGCAGCCGGGCACCTGGACCTGCTCGGTCCCGGTGAGGCCGGCGGGGACGAGCCCCCACTCGAGGTAGGCGAAGAACGACGCGCACCCGGACAGCGGCGTGACGACCGCGACCGCGAGGTTCGCGAGGACGAGGGCGCGCGTCACCCACGGCGTCCGCGTCGTCGGGTTCACGTCGGCGACCGGGAAGCCCAGGGCGTCCTCCTCCTCGTGCCGCGCGGACGCTACCCGTACGGTCTGCCCCGACCCGGGGCCGAGGAGCTGCCGTTGCGACGCCTGCTGCCGAGCGGACTGCACGTCGAGCTCGCCGACGCCTACGCCGACCTCGACCCACCGACCCGCTGGGTCGTGCTCGGGATGGTCGGGAGCCTCGACGGGGCGGTCGCGGTCGACGGCACCTCCGGCGCGCTCGGCGGCGACGGCGACCGTGCTGCCTTTCGGGCGCTCCGAGCGCTGGCCGACGTGGTCCTCGTCGGGCTCGGCACGGCACGCGCGGAGTCGTACCGACCCACGTGGCAGGCGCGACACGTCGAGGCCCGGGCGGCACGGGGACAGCCCCCGCTGCCGCGCCTCGCGCTCGTGACCGGCAGCGGCGAGGTGCCGACGGAGCTGCGGGCGCTCGACGACCCGGACCGCCCGCCGCTCGTCGTCACCACACCGGACGGCGCGGCCGTGGCGGCACCTCGGGTGGGGGAGCGGGCCGAGGTCGTCGCCGTCGCTGCGACCGCAGCGGGCAGGGTCGACCCGGTCGCAGCGGTCGCGGCCCTCGCCGAGCGCGGCCTCGGCCGCGTGGTCTGCGAGGGCGGCCCGACGCTCAACAACGCGATGCTCACCGCCGGCGTCGTCGACGAGCTCTTCGTCACGATCGCGCCGACCCTGGTGGGGGGCGGGACCGGCATCGTCGGGCCGGAGCTCACGGGCGGGCCGCACGAGCTGCTGCTCCACGAACTGCGGGTGCACGGCTCTGAGCTGGTGTGCAGGTACCGCTGGCGCGGTCCGGACGCCCGGTAACGTCCCGATCGGACAGGAGGCACCGTGGACCGCGACGACCAGCGCACAGCCGCGTTCCCGACCGTGGACGCAGGCGGCCCCGAGGTCGGGGGCGACGACCCGCTCCTCGCGCTCCGGGCCGAGCTCGACGGCATCGACGAACTGCCCCTCGACGAGCGTGCCGCTGTGTTCGACCGCACCCACAGCGTCGTGGTCGAGGAGCTGCGGGCGCTCGAGCTGGGCTGACGTGGCGCATCGCCGTCGCCTCGACGCCGAGCTCGTCCGTCGTGGGCTCGTCGGGTCCCGAGCGGACGCAGCCGCGGCGATCGACGCGGGCCGGGTGACGGTCGACGGCGCCCCCGCGTTGAAGGTGACGCGACAGGTCCTGCCGAGCGCGGACGTCGTCGTGCTGCCGCCACCGCAGCCGCACGTCTCACGCGGTGGCGGCAAGCTCGCGCACGCGCTGGAGGTCTTCGACGTCCCCGTGGCGGGTCGTCGCTGCCTCGACGCCGGCATCTCGACCGGCGGCTTCACGGACTGCCTGCTCCAGCACGACGCCGCCCACGTCGTCGGCGTCGACGTGGGCTACGGCCAGGTCGCCGAGCGCGTGCGGACCGACCCCCGCGTCGAGGTGCGCGAACGCACCAACATCCGCGACATGACACCGGCCGACCTCCCGGCCCCGGTCGACCTCGTGGTGTGCGACGTCTCGTTCATCGCGCTGCGGACCGTCCTGCCGGTGCTGGTGGCGCTCGCCGCGCCGGACGCGGACGTCGTCGCGCTGGTCAAGCCACAGTTCGAGGCGGATCGCGACGAGGTCGGCGAGGGCGGCGTCGTCCGGGACCCAGCCGTGTGGGGCCGTGTGCTGCGTGGGGTCCTCGCCAGCGCTGCGGAGCTAGGGTGGCCGGTCGTGGGCGTGACCGCGTCCCCCCTGCCCGGGCCGGCCGGCAACGTGGAGTTCCTGGTGCACGCGCGACGTACGAGCGACGGCGACACCGTCGGCGAGGTCGACCTGACGCCGGTGCTCGACCGTGCGCGCGAGCTGGCCATCGACGCCGGTGTCGAGCTCGAGGGGACCCCATGACCGACCGACCCGAACCGGTGGTCCGCGCCGGCTTCGTCGTCCACACCGGGCGCAGCGCCGCCATCGATGCGGCACGGCACGCCGCGCGGCTGCTCACCGACCGGGGTGTCGAACTGGTCGCGCTGCGCGAGGACGAGGAGCTCGAGCTCGACCGTCCCGTCACGCGCGTGGACCGAGCGGCGTTCGTCGACGACACCGACGTCGTGCTGTCCTTCGGTGGCGACGGCACCTTCCTGCGGGCCGCCCACCGCTGTCGCGACGCAGGCGTCCCGGTCCTCGGCGTCAACCTCGGGCGGGTCGGCTTCCTCGCCGAGATCGAGGTCCCGATGCTCGAGCCCGCCGTGGAGCGGCTGGTCGCCGGCGACTACACCGTGGAGGACCGCGCCACGATCGAGGCCACCGTCACCTCGCCCAGCGGCGACGTGCTCGGGCGGGCGTGGGCGCTCAACGACGTCTCGATCGAGAAGACCGCCCGGCAGCGCCTGCTGCTGATGGACCTCTGGGTGGCGGGCGAGCACTTCGCCCACGTGCCGGCGGACGCGCTGGTGCTCGCGACGGCCACCGGCTCCACGGCGTACGCACTGTCGGCCGGCGGGCCGATCCTGTCACCGCACGTCCGCGCGATGCTCGTGACGCCGGTCGCGCCGCACAGCCTCTTCGACCGCACGATCGTGACGGCACCCGAGGAGGTCGTCCACGTCACGGTGCTGCCGGACCAGGCCCCGGCCGTCCTCAGCGTGGACGGCCGCGACCCCATCGCCGTGCCGGCCGGCGGCCAGGTCGAGGCGACCAGCAGCGACGTCGCCGTGCGCGTGCTGCGCGTCGACCCGCCGCACTTCTACGACCTCGTGCGCCGCAAGTTCCACCTCCAGTAGACGGCTGCCAACGGGCAGTCGCGGTGCCTCGTCGGCACCGTCGCGGGCCGCCCGTACCCTCGCGCCGGACCGCGCCGGCGACGGCGCGGTGTCCCGTCCAGCGAGGCACGAGCGTGATCGACGAGCTCCAGATCCGCGCCCTCGGCGTGATCGAGGAGGCGGACCTCGAACTCGCCCCGGGCCTGACGGTGGTGACCGGTGAGACCGGCGCCGGCAAGACCATGCTGGTGACCGCACTGCAGCTGCTGCTCGGAGCTCGCGCCGACACCAGCCTCGTCCGGCACGGCGAGGACGACGCCTGGGTCGCGGCCCGTGTGGTCCCGGCCCCGCCCGAGGCGGCCGCCTGGACGGACGAGGACGAGCTCGTCGTCGAGCGCGAGCTGCGGGACGGCCGTTCGCGGGCGCGCATCGCGGGCCGGCTGGCACCGATCTCCGCGCTCGAGGAGGTCCTCGGCGGGCACGTCGAGGTCCACGCGCAGGGCGAGCACGCCCGACTCCTGCGACCGGAGGAGCAGCGCCGCCTGCTCGACCGCTTCGCCGGTCCGGAGCACCAGCACGCGCTCGAGGCCCACGCCGCCCTGTTCGGGCAGCTGCAGGACGTGCGCACGCGCCTCCAGCGCCTCGACGACGACGCCCGCGAGCGGCAGCGGACGATGGACCGCCTCCGGCACGAGGTCGAGGAGATCGAGGCCGTGGCGCCCGACCCGGCGAGCGACGGCGACCTCGAGGCCCGCCTCGCCGTCCTCGAGCACGCGGAGGACCTCGCCGTCGCGGCTGCCCGTGCCGCCGAGGCGCTCGGTGCCGAGTCCGCCGGGCAGGCGCTCGGTGAGGCCCTGGACGCCCTCCGCCGGCTGCCGGCCGCCGACCCGACGCTCGACGACGCCCACGAGCGGGTCGTCGCGCTCACCGAGGAGGCACGCGACCTCGCGCTCACCCTGCGCCGTCGCAGCGACGAGCTCGGTGCCGACCCCGAGCAGCTCGAGGAGCTGCGGGCGCGGCAGCGCGCGCTCCAGGAGCTCTACCGGCGGTACGGCGCCGACCCGGTCCAGGTGCTGGAGCACGCCGAGGCCGCTGCCAAGGAGCTGCTGCGTCTGGAGGACGAGGAGGCCGACGCGGGCGGTCTCGAGGAGCGTGCGGCCCGGCTGGAGGAGGACGTCGCGGCGTCTGCGTCGGCGCTGCACGCCACGCGGCGGGCCGCCGCGGACCGGCTGATCGCCGGCGTCGACGCACGCCTCGGTGCCCTGGGCATGCCGCACGCGACGTTCCACGTCGAGCTCACGCCGATCGCGCCGGCCCGGCACGGGGCCGACCGGGTCCGCTTCGAGCTGGCCGCGAACCCCGGCGAGCCCCCGGCGTCGCTCGAGAAGGCGGCGTCGGGTGGCGAGCGCTCCCGCGTCATGCTGGCGCTCGAGGTCACGCTGGCCGACGCCGAGGGTGCCTCGGTGCTGGTCTTCGACGAGGTCGACGCCGGGATCGGCGGCGCCACGGCGCTCGCCGTCGGCGAGACGCTCGCCCGTCTCGCCCGCGTGGGGGAGGGGCGCCAGGTCCTCTGCGTCACCCACCTCGCCCAGCTGGCGGCCTTCGCCGACGTCCACCACACCGTCGTGAAGGAGGTCGTGGACGGGCGTACCGTCACGCGGGTCGAACGGGTCGCCGACGCCGACCGCGTCGCCGAACTGGCGCGCATGCTCGGTGGTGACGCCGGCGGGGACGCCGGTCGCGAACACGCCCGGACGCTGCTCGAGGAGGCTGCACGTCGTGCCGAGTGACCTGCGTGGCCTGGGAACGACCGTGGACCTGCGTCCCGCGCGCCGGGGGCGGCTGCTCGTGCCGCTGCTCGCGGGCGTGCTCGTGCTCGGTGCGGTCGGTGCGCGGCTGTCCGACGACGCCGACCCGCCGCTCGACGAGGTCGTCGCCGGCGACACGTCGACGATCGCGGCCGACCCCGTCCCGGACGAGCCCGAGGAGGTCGCGGAGGCGCCCGCGCCCGTCCTGCCCGTGCTCGGCCGCGTCGGCTCGCTGCTGGTGCACCTCCCGGCCAGCGAGGCGATCCTGGTCAGCTACCACGAGGCGTCGTTCCCCGAGGCGCAGACGGTCACCCCGCTGGGTCCGCTGGCGCTCAACGAGAACCCGACCCGCTCGCTGGTCAGCGAGGACCACCCCGACGGGCTGCCGTTCCACGTGCAGGTCTCGCGCGGGCGGTCCAACGCGTCGACCAGTGCGGTCGACGTCGTGCTGGCACCGGGGGAGGAGGTCCGCGCCCCGGTCAGTGGCACCGTGACCGAGGTGCGGCCCTACCAGCTGTACGGCACCCACGAGGACGTGCGGGTGGAGCTGCAGCCCGACGACAGTCCGTTCGCGGTCGTGCTGATCCACGTCGAGGACGTGGTCGTGCGGGCCGGGGACCGGGTCGAGGTCGGCGACGTGCTCGCTGGCGGCGCGCGGATGTTCCCCTTCGGTGCCGTGGTCGACCGCCAGACCGAGCCGGAGCGGTACGGCCACGTCCACATGGAGATCAAGGCGCCCGCGTGACCCGACGCGTGCCTGCTCGCTCCGACGCGGGCAGGGGGCTACCGTCGAACGGACCGCTCCGCGGTCCCACTGGGGTTGACCACCACCGGGCCAGACGGCCGGACAGACGGCCGGCCACCCCTCGCCGAGACCCAGGAGAAGTGCATGACGCGCTCCCGCGAACCGAAGTTCGTCTTCGTCACGGGGGGTGTCTCCTCCGCACTGGGCAAGGGGATCACCGCCGCGTCGCTCGGTCGGCTGCTCAAGGCGCGCGGCCTGAAGGTCGTGCTGCAGAAGCTCGACCCCTACATCAACGTCGACCCGGGCACGATGAACCCGTTCGAGCACGGCGAGGTCTTCGTCACCGACGACGGCGGCGAGACCGACCTCGACCTCGGGCACTACGAGCGGTTCCTCGACGACTCGCTGCACCGCGGGTCGAGCGTCAGCTCGGGCCAGATCTGGCAGGCGGTCATCAACAAGGAGCGCCGGGGCGACTACCTCGGCAAGACCGTCCAGGTGATCCCGCACATCACCAACGAGATCAAGGACCGCGTGCTCGCGGTGGCCACGGACGTCGACGTCGTGATCACCGAGGTCGGCGGCACGGTCGGTGACATCGAGGGCCTGCCCTTCCTCGAGGCCGTCCGCCAGATGCGCCACGACGTCGGCCGCGACCGCATCTGCTACGTCCACTGCGCGCTGGTGCCCTACATCCCGGCCGCCAACGAGCTGAAGACCAAGCCTGCGCAGCACTCGGTGCGTGAGCTGCGCAGCGTCGGCATCCACCCCGACGTGCTGGTCCTGCGCAGCGACCGTGAGCTTGACGACGGCCTGCGCGAGAAGGTGGCGCTGCAGTCGGACGTCGACGAGGACGCGGTCATCTCCGCGGTCGACTCCGCCTCGATCTACGAGGTCCCGCTCGCGATGCGTGACGCCGGGCTGGACCGGGTCGTCGCGCGTCGCCTGCACCTGCCGGACCCCGAGGGCGTGGACCTCGACCTGTCGCACTGGCGTGAGATCGTCAGCCGCGTCCGGACGGTCCAGGCGGGTACCGACGAGGTCCGGGTCGCACTGGTCGGCAAGTACATCGAACTCCCCGACGCCTACCTGTCCGTCGTCGAGTCCCTGCGGCACGCCGGGCTGCACCACGGTGTGGGCGTCGAGATCGACTGGGTCAGCGCCGACGACCTCGAGGGCGAGAACGCGGTGCACCGCCTCGCGCGCGCCGACGGCGTGCTCGTCCCGGGTGGCTTCGGCTACCGCGGTGTCGAGGGCAAGATCGAGGCGGCGCGGGTCGCCCGGGAGCACGAGCTGCCGTACCTCGGCCTCTGCCTCGGTCTGCAGGCCGCCTGCATCGAGTTCGGCCGCAACGTGGTCGGCCTCGAGGACGCGAACTCCTCGGAGTTCCAGCCCGGCTGTGCGCACCCGGTGATCGACCTGATGCCGGACCAGCACGACGTGGAGGACAAGGGCGGGACGATGCGTCTGGGTGCGTACCCGGCCAAGCTCGTCGACGGCACCCGCGTGCGTGAGCTCTACGGCGAGCAGGTCGTCTACGAGCGGCACCGCCACCGCTTCGAGTTCAACAACCGCTACCGGAGCGAGTTCGAGGAGCACGGCCTGGTCTTCAGCGGCCTGTCGCCCGACGACCGGCTCGTGGAGTTCATCGAGCTGCGCGACCACCCGTACTTCGTCGCCACGCAGGCGCACCCGGAGTTCAAGTCGCGGCCGCACCGGGCCCACCCCCTGTTCGACGGCTTCATCGAGGCGGCCATGCAGCGCCGTCGCGAGACGTCCGGCGTGCTCCCGGTCGACCTCGAGCACTTCGGTGCGATCGACGAGACCACCGTCGCAGAGCTGGAGCAGGCGGCCAGGGTCGGCGAGTGACCAGCGAGGGGGAGCGGGGCTGGTTCGAGACGGTGGACAGCCGTGTCGTCCACGAGGGCCACGTCACACTCCGCGTCGACACGGTGCGCATGCCCGACGGGACCGCGGAACGTGACGTGGCGGTGCCACCGGACGCCGTCGGCGTGGTCGCCCTCGTCGGTGACGACGTCGTGCTCGTGCGCCAGCATCGGCAGCCCATCGGTGGCACCACGCTCGAACTGCCCGCGGGGGTCATGGACGTCGAGGGGGAGGACCCCCTGGACACCGGTCGCCGGGAGCTCGCCGAGGAGTGCGGTCTCGCCAGTGACGACTGGTCGGTGCTGACCTCGGTGTACACGTCACCGGGTTGGACGACGGAGCGGGTCACGCTCGTGCTCGCGCGGGACTGCCGACCCACGGCCCCGCCGCCGGACTTCGAGCCCACGGGCGAGGAGGCGGCGATGGAGGTCGTCCGTCTCCCGCTGTCGGCCGCCGTGGAGGCAGTCCGTGACGGCACGATCACCGACGTCAAGGCAGCCCTGGGGCTGGTGCTGGTGGCCACGGCGGGTGGACACGGGTCGTGAGCGCCGAGCCCACCCACCCGTCCGTGCTGGCCGAGCGCTGGCTGCGGGCGGTCGCCCGGTCGGGGAGGTCGCCGAACACCCTCGAGGCGTACCGGGGCGACATCCACCAGTACGTCCGCTTCCTCTCCCGGCTCGGCATCACCGACGTGCGTGACGTGGTCCAGGGCGTCGTGGAGGAGTTCGTCCACGAGTTCGCCAACGAGCCCGGCCGCACCGGCAAGGTGCGGGCGGACAGCACCGTTGCCCGGGTCGTCTCCGCGGTGCGCATGTTCCACCGGTGGGTCGCCGAGATCGGCCTCACCGTCGAGAGTGCCGCGGCCGGCGTCCCGCCCCCGCACGCGGTGCGGACCGCACCCACGGTCCTGGACCCGACCGACCTCGCGGACCTGCTGTCGTCGATCGAGGGTGACGCGCCGATCGACCTGCGTGACCGGGCGGTCCTGTCGCTCCTGGTCGCCACGGGGATCCGGACGGCGGAGGTCGTGGCGCTCGACGTCGCCCACGTCGGCGAGGACCACCGCCGCCTCGACGTGCCGGGCGACCGGCCGCGACCACTGCCGATCCCGGACCCGCGGGCGCTGCGGGCGTGGCTGGAGCGCGGCCGTCCGGTGCTCGCGGACGAGGGCGACGACGCCCTGTTCCCCAACTCCCGCGGCCAGCGCATGACGCGACAGGGGGTGTGGCGCATCGTCAGCGAACGGGCGGTGGCCGCCGGGTTGCCCGCAGGGACGTCGCCGCGGACGCTGCGCAACACGTTCGCCGCGACCGAACGGGCCGCGGGGACCGACGAGCAGACGGTGCTGGAGCTGCTCGGCCGTGCACCGTGGACCGGACGGGTCGAGGTCGGCTGAGCGGCCCGGCCAGCCTCTAGGCTCGGGCGTCCCCGACGAGGAGCCAGCGACGATGGCGACACCGCTCGAGGTGCCGGTCCTGATCGGTCGCAAGCGCGACGGCGGGACGCTCACCGCCGACGAGATCACCGCGCTCGTGCGTGGCTACCTCGCCGACGAGGTCAGCGACGCACAGATGGCCGCGCTGCTGATGGCCGGCGTGTGCAACGGCTTCAGTGACGAGGAGGCCGTCGCCCTGACCGAGGCCTACCTGCGGTCCGGTGACGTCATCGACCTGTCGGACCTGCGTGGCCCCACGGTGGACAAGCACTCCACCGGCGGGGTCGGTGACACCACGACGTTCGTCGTCGCCCCGCTGCTCGCGGCCGCAGGCTGTCAGGTCGCCAAGCTCTCCGGGCGGGGGCTGGGGCACACCGGCGGCACGCTGGACAAGCTCGAGTCCATCCCCGGCTTCCGGGTCGACCTGGATGCCGACGCACTGCACGCGCAGGTCGAGGAGGTCGGTGTCGCGGTGGCGGCCGCGACCGCCGAGCTCGTGCACGCCGACAAGCGCATCTACGCGCTGCGCGACGTGACCGGGACGGTGCCGTCCGAGGCGCTGATCGCCGCCAGCGTGATGAGCAAGAAGCTCGCTGGCGGTGCCCACCACGTCGTGCTGGACGTGAAGGTCGGCGACGGGGCCTTCATGCGGACCGAGGAGGAGGCCGTCGCGCTGGCGCGCCGCTGCGTGGCGATCGGCACCGAGCACGGCCGTCGGACGAGTGCGCTCGTGACCCGCATGTCGCAGCCGCTCGGTCCCGCCGTCGGCAACGCCCTCGAGGTGGCCGCCGCCGTCGACGTCCTGCGAGGTGAGGGCGGCGACCGTCTCCGCGAGGTCAGCCTCGCCCTGGCCGCGGAGGGCCTCGCCCTCACCGGCGTCGAGCCCGACGAAGCACGAGCACGGGTCACCGCGCTGCTCGACGACGGCACCGCGCTCGAGGTCTTCCGCCGCTGGATCGCGGCGCAGGGCGGGGACGCCACCGTGGCCGAGGATCCCCGCGCGGTGCTCCCCTCCGCTCCCGTCGTACAGCACTGGCAGGCACCGGAGGGGGTCGTGCACGGGGTCGCCGCTCGTCGTCTCGGCGAGCTCGCCGGGCGCCTGGGCGCGGGGCGCATGACTGCCGGCGCCGAGCTCGACCACCGCGTCGGCCTGGTCGTCCACCTCGCGGTGGGAGCGCCCGTGCCGGCGGGACCGTCGATCGAGGTGCACGCGGCGGACGAGGACGCGGCCGGCGCGGTCCTCGCCGAGCTGCCCGGGCTGGTCGACGTCCGACCCGAGCCGCTGGACGCCCCCGACGTCGTCGTCGCGACCGTCCGGGAGGCCTGATGAGCGACTGGACCAGCCCCGACGGGACGC
>JBFKQZ010000080.1:0-11712 GCA_041627475.1 Nitriliruptoraceae bacterium
CGCCGGCCCAGCGGGGCCCGCGGTCGTCGAAGCGGCGGTACGAGGTCATGCCGACAACTGTGCCGAGGGGGTGTGACATGCCCCGGTCAGCGCCGGCTCAGGAGTCCAGCAACTGTCGATGGCTCGCCGGACGCCGTGGGTGGCGACGGCCGTGTGGGCCTGTGTCACGGCGCGGCGGCGTCGGGGGTGCGCCGCCAGATCACCGAACACGCCGGAGAGTTCGAGGAACCGCGGCGGCTCGTCACGGGCGGCCACGGCAGCACGGAGGGCGTCGTCGAGCAGCGAGCCGGGTGCGAGGTCGACGCGGCGGCCGTCGTCGTCGGTGCCGCCCGGACAGCGGCACCATCCACGCTCACGCCGCTCCGTCCGTCCCCCCGTGGAGGAGGTCGAGGGCGGCCTCGCGGGCGAGCAGGCCGCCGAGCACGTTGCCGTGGCCGGAGTAGGCCCCGACGACGTGGACGCGGTCGGCGATGCGCTCGTCCACCGGGAGCCGGTTCTCGGTGAACGCCGCGCGGGCGGCCCAGCGGTGCGTCACCGGGACCGTCACACCGAGCCGCTGGAGCCATCCGTCGAGGTGTGCCTGCACCGCCTCGCTCGGCTCGGGGGCCGCGTCCCACTCGGCGTCCCCACCCATGTCGCGACCGCCGCCGAGGAGGACCTCACCGGTGGGCCGCTGCTGGACGTAGTCGAGGCCGTACCTGTGGTAGACCGGCCGGTCGAGCACGACCTCGTGGGTCGGTTCCGTGGCGAGCATCTGGAGCCGGGCGGTGCGGACGCGGTCGGCCACGGCCGGGACGAGCCCCTCCAGTCCGCCGTCCACCGCCACGAGCACCGCACCGGCGGGCAGCGGCCGGGCCAGCCCCTCCACCTGCACCGCCCCCGGCTCGACGGCGGTGACCCACGCCGGCGCCACCAGCGTGGCCCCGGCCTCCAGCGCGGCGACCGCGAGCCGCCGGCACCGTGCGACCGGGTGGAACGTCCCGTCCCCGGGCACGAGCAGCCCGGTGCCGAGCGGGCCGTCGTACGGCGCCGCCGGGAGGTCGTCGGCCTGCAGCGCCGCGAGGTGGGCCGCGACGTCGCGCAGTTCGGCCTCGTCCACCGCGGTCCGCAGGCTGCCGACCCGGCGGAACGTGGGCTCGCGGTCACCGAGCCGGTCGAGCTCGGCGAGCGTGCGGTGGTACCACCCGACGGCGACGTCACGTCCGAGGGCCGCGACCGCGTCGTGGTGGAACAGCGCGAGCCCTGCGAGGAGGAAGCCGCCGTTCGCACCTGCGGCTCCGGCGGCGATGCCCACCGCGTCGAGCACGACCACGTCCGCACCGAGCCGGGCAGCCGCGACCGCCGCCTCGAGCCCCGACGCCCCCATCCCGACCACGACGAGGTCCGGCGTGTGCTGGTCGGCGAGGACGTCCGGCGTCGCCACCGGCACCGGGTCCGGGACCATCTGCAGGTCGTGCCAGGCGGACGTGCTCATGCGAAGCCGAGCTCCTCGAGCGTGGCCACGTCCCGCAGCAGTCGGCTCGCGGCCCGGACGATCGGGACGGCGAGCGCAGCCCCGGACCCCTCCCCCAGTCGCAGCTCCAGTTCCAGCAGCGGCGTGAGGCCGAGGTGCGCCAGGCCGCGGGAGGAACCGGGCTCCGTCGACCGGTGCCCCGCGACGAGGTGGTCGACGGCGGCGGGCGCGAGTCGTGCGGCGACAAGGGCCGCGGCGTCGGCGATCACGCCGTCGAGCAGCACCGGGACCCGGCGGGCCGCGCCGGCGAGCACCACCCCGACGAGGGCGGCGTGCTCGGCACCGCCGACGGCGGCGAGCAGTTCGAGACCGTCGGCATCGCGGTCGATCCGGTCCAGGACGGTCGCGACGACCGCCGTCTTGCGCGCGAGCGTCTCGTCGTCGATGCCCGTGCCGCGACCGGTCACCTCGTCGGCCCCGGCACCGGTGCAGGCGGCGACGAGGACGGCGGAGGTCGTCGTGTTGGCGATGCCGAGGTCGCCGGTCACGAGCAGCTCGGCGCCGGTGTCGATGGCGCCGTCCGCTGCGGCGGCACCGGCCATCACCGCCCGCGCCGCCTCGTCGAGGGTCATCGCGTCCTCGACGGCGGCGTCGCGGGTGCCGGTCACGACGTGGGCGGGGGTGACGCCGCTCTCTGCCGCCAGTGGGGTGGCGATCCCGACGTCGAGCACCTCGACCCGCGCGCCCACGGCGGCGGCGATCGCCGACACGCCCGCGCGACCGGCCGCGACGGTCGAGGCCATCACCGCCGTGACCTCCTGCGGCCACGGCGAGACCCCCTGCGCGTGGACCCCGTGGTCGCCCGCGCAGACGATCACGGCGGCGTCGTCGAAGCGGGGCGGCGGGAGCTGGCCGGTCGACGCGGCGAGCTGGACCGCCAGGCCACCGAGGTCCCCGAGCGCGCCGGGAGGGGTCGCCAGCGCGGCCACGCGGGCCAGCGCGGCAGCGCGCACGTCGGCGTCCGCACCGGTCACGCCAGCAGCGAGCTGGCGCACGGCATCGGCGGCGGCGGTCATGCAGGTTCCTCGGTCGACGACGGGTCCGACGCTACGGGAGCACCGGTCCGACGCCGAACCGCGGTGGGCTACGTCGCCGGGACGACCGCCGTCCCGACGAGGCCGGCGACCGCGGCGACGACCGCAGTCGGCGTCGGCGCGTCGGCGACGGCTGCCACCGCCACGCCGAGCTCGCGCAGCGTGGCAGCCGCGGACGGGCCGACCGCGACGACCGGGCCGTCGTGGTCGACGACGCTGGGCGCCAGCCGCGAGGCGGCCACGACGGCCACTGCCCCTGTCCCTACCACGGGCACACCGGCGGGCAGGGTGATGCTGGTCGCGACGCGGCGGACGTTGGCCCCGGTGCCGGCCAGGGCGTCCGCGATCCCGCCGTCGGCGGCGTCCGCTGCCAGCACGACTGCCCGCCCGGCGCCTGCCGGCGGGTCGGCACGCAGGGCCGCGGGGCCGTCCACGACGAGGTCGGGCAGCAGCCCGCGCTCCTCGAGCCGCGTGGCCGTCCGTCGCCCGCTCACCCACAGCGCCACGCCGGCCAGCGCCCGAAGGTCGCGACCAGCACGTCGCAGCGCGTCCGTCAGCGCGTCGACGGCACCGGTCGACGTCAGCACCACCGTGTCCAGCACGCCCTCGTCCAGATCGGCCGCGACCTCGTCCAGTGGCCCACGGGGCGCGGGCTCCTCACGCAGGACGGCCGGCTCGGTGACCGCCGCCCCGGCATGGCGCAGGGCGATCGCGATCCGTGACGGGTCCTCGGTCAGTCGCGGCAGCACGACCGCGGTCCCGTGGAGCGGGCGGCGGGCGCGGTCGACCGTCGGCACCCGGCCGGCGACGACGTCGCCGATGACCACGACGGCCGGGGTGGGCACGTCGGCGGCGTCGGCGGCGTCCACGATCGTCGCGAGCGTCCCCTCGGCGAGGACCTGGTCGCTCCAGCCGCCGCGCGCCACGACTGCCGCCGGCGTGTCGGGGGCGCGCCCGGCCGCGAGCAGCCGCTCGACGAGCCGCGGCAGGGTCCGGCGCCCCATCAGCACCACGAGCGTGCCGCCGAAACCCGCGAGCGCGTCGAGGTCGAGCTGCTCGTCCGGCTTGGTCGGGTCCTCGTGGCCGGTCACGATCGCGACGCCGGGCGCGACCCCGCGCAGCGTCACGGGGATGCCGGCGGCCGCCGGGACGGCGACCGCGGACGTCACGCCGGGCACCACCTCGACGGGGATGCCAGCCTCGGCGAGCGCAGCGGCCTCCTCGGCCCCGCGACCGAAGACGAACGGGTCACCGCCCTTGCACCGCACGACGGCACGACCGGAGCGCGCGGCGTCCCGGAGCAGCTCGTCGACGGCGTCACGCCCGATGTACGCCCCGCCCGCACGGCGCCCCACGTCGACGAGCTGCGCGCCCGGACGTGCGAGCGCGAGCACCTCGTCGGGGACGAGCTTGTCGTGGGCGACGAGGTCGGCGGTCGACAGCAGGTGCGCTGCGCGCAACGTCAGCATCCCGGCGTCGCCGGGACCCACGCCGACCAGGTGCACGGTGCCGGGCGCGGCAGGTGGCCCGGCGGCGAGCGCGGCGGCGCGGGGACGCGGGTCGTTCGTCACGGCTGCTCCGGGTGGGCGTGCCGCGCGACGCTACGGACGACGTGCGGCTGCCCCCGAGGCAGCCAGTGCGAACGTTGGGAACGTCAGTTGAAGAGCAGCGGCAGCCCCTGCGCCGGCTCGGCGACGCCGACGATCGCACCGGCGACGCGACCCGCCGTCGCACCGAGGTCGAGCAGGTCGCAGATCTCGTGCGCATCGTGGTCGGGCCCGACCCCGAGGCCGGGGCCCACGCACAGCATCGTCCCGCGCAGCGCCAGCGCACGGTCGGTCCAGGCACGGTCGACGCCGGCACGTGGCACCCGCAGCAGCGTCGTCTCCTGGTCGTCCTCCAGGCGCATCTCCTGCCGCTCCAGCGTGAGGCCGACGCGCACGCCCTTGGGCAGCTCGACGTCGTAGAACCGCGGCAGCTGCACGAGGCCGCGCTCGAGGAGTGTCCGGAAGAGCCCCTCGCGGAGCGCGGGCGGTGCGTCGTCGGCGTCCGCCGGCGGTTCGAGGTCGACCACCAGCAGCGGCAGGTCGCGCAGCAGCACGAAGCGTGCGGCGGCGCTGACGGCGTCGGCGGGGAGGGTGCTCACGGGGGGCCTCGGGAGGTGGGGTGCCGAGGGTACGGTCGGGCGGCAGGCACCAGCAGGTCGAGGGGCACCGTGGAGGACGACGTCACCACCGTGCTCGCGGTCGACGGCAACTCGCTCGCCCACCGGGCGTTCCACGCGTCGAACCCCGACGAGCGCGAGGGCGCGTGGATGGCCGACATGGTCGTGCGCATCATCGCCAGCGTGTGGTGGCACGGGCCGTTCGACGCCGTGGTGGTCGGCTTCGACCACGAGGTCAACGACCGCAAGCAGCTCGACCCGGGCTACAAGGCCGGCCGCGACGAGAAGGACCCGGTCCTCGAGGAACAGCTGGCGGTCCTGCCGGAGCAGCTCGCGGAGGTCGGGTTCGAGGTCGTGTCCGTCGAGGGGCTCGAGGCCGACGACGTGCTGGCGTCCGTGGCGACCTCCGCCACCGAGCGGGGCTGGCGCACCACCCTGCTGAGCTCGGACCGCGACCTCACCGCGCAGGTCAACGACCACGTCACGCTGCTACGACCCCGCGGCACGATGGCCGACCTGGTGGTCACCGACCGCGAACAGGTCCGCGAGGAGTACGGCATCGAGCCCGAGCAGTACGTCGACTTCGCCGCGATGCGCGGCGACGCCTCGGACGGCCTGCGCGGTGTGCACGGCATCGGCCCCAAGATCGCTGCCCGCCTCCTGCGCGACCACGGCACCGTCGAGGAGCTGCTGCGCAACCTGCACCACCTCCACCCGCACCACGAGGCGAAGCTGCGTGCCGGCCGTGACGAGATCGACCGCAACCTGATGCTTATGACCCCGGTGACCACGATCGACGTGGATCTCGACGCCGCGGTCGAGCGCGGCCTCGACGTCGACCAGGTCGAGGCGGCACTCGTCGCGCTGGACCTCGGGCGCGCCGCCGGGACGATGCGGCGGATGATGACCGAGCCACCACCGCCGCCGCTGCCCCCGCCGCCGGACGACGTCCCGGAGGAGGTCGTCGTCCTCCGTGAGCGTCCGATCGAGCCGGCCATGGCCGGCGAGCAGGACTCGCTGTTCTGAACGCCCACTGAAGCCCGGGCACGGAACTCCTGCGGCCTGACGCGGTGTCGGGGACACTCGTGGATGGCGCACGGATGGGGAGCCATGTTCTCGAACCGCACACTCTGGGTCCTCCAGGTCCTCCTGGGCGCCTACTTCATCATGATCGGGGTCCAGCACTTCATCGTCCCCGAGGGGCTGCCCGACCAGATGGCGTGGATGTACGAGCTGTCCGACACGCTGCACCTGCTGTCGGGCACGGCCGAGATCCTCGGCGGGCTCGGCCTGATCCTGCCGGGACTGACCAAGATCCAGCCCCAGTTGACGACCTACGCCGCCGCAGGGCTCGTGCTCGTCATGGTCGGCGCCGCGGGCTGGCACATCACGACGGGCACGAGCACCTCGTCGGTCGGCTTCAACGTCGTCCTGGCGGCGCTGTGCGCGTGGGTCGCCTACGGCCGGGCCGTCCGAACGCCGCTGGCGGGCAAGGCACCGGCCGCGGCGGCCTGACCAGCCGCGGGGCGGCGTACGGTCGCCCCATGCGGACGCGTCAGCTCACCCTCGCCGGACCGCTGCACCTGCGGCAGACGGTCGCGCCGCTGCGCGTCCACCTCGGCGACCCGACGATGCGGGTCAGCCGCGACGAGGTGGTCCGCTCGACCCGGACGCCGGACGGCCCCGCCACGCTCGCGGTGAAGGTGTTCACCGACGGCCGCGTCGATGCCGGCGCCTGGGGGCCGGGCGCGGACCACGTGCTCGAGGCCCTCCCCCGCTTCCTCGGCGAGGAGGACGACGCCAGCGGCTTCGACGCCGAGCTGCACCCCGCCGTCGCGAAGGCGCACCGACGCAACCCGGGCCTGCGCATCAACGCGACGGGCGACGTCGAGGACGTCCTCGTCCCGGCGATCCTCGGCCAGCGGGTCACGGGTGGTGAGGCGACCAGCGCCTACCGCGGGCTGGTCCGTACCCACGGCGAGCCCGCACCCGGGCCGCACGACGGGCTCCTGCTGCGGCCCCCCGCAGCGTGGTACGTCGCCGAACCCGAGCACACCTACCGCCGGCTCGGCGTGGAGCTGTCGCGGGAGCGGACCATCCGCGCGGCGAACAAGGCGGTCGGTCGGCTGCAGGAGGCCGCGACGATGTCGACGGCGGACGCCGAGGCGAGGATCTGCAGTGTCCCCGGCCTCGGCCCCTGGACCGCGTCGCTGGTCCAGCGGATCGCGTTCGGCGACCCCGACCCGGTCGAGGTCGGCGACTACCACATCCCCAACACCGTGGCCTGGGCCCTCGCCGGCGAGGCGCGCGGCAGCGACGAGCGCATGCTCGAGCTGCTCGAGCCGTGGCGCGGCCAGCGCGGCCGCGTCGTGCGGCTGCTCAAGCTCACGACCGGCGGCGCGCCGAAGTTCGGTGCGCGCCAGCGTGTCCACAACAGCCGCACCATGTCGCGCCGGGCACACGGCTGACGGCGGACCGTCTGCCGACGGAGGGCACGTGGCACGTGCGGGGCGACGCACCAGTGTCCTCGACACGGAGCACCACGTGCACACCCTCACCCACCGCGACGTCACCGTCCCCCGCATCGGCATCGGCACCTGGGAGCTGACCGACGGCGCCGCCTACGACAGCGTGCGCGACGCCCTGGACCTCGGCTACCGCCACGTCGACACGGCGCAGGCGTACGGCAACGAGGAGGAGGTCGGTCGCGCCATCGCCGACAGCGGCGTCGACCGCGACGACCTCTTCGTCACCACGAAGGTCTGGATGGAGCACGCCGCCCCCGTCGACGTCGAACGCACGACCGGGGAGAGCCTCCGACGCCTCGGGCTCGACCACGTCGACCTCCTGCTGATCCACTGGCCGACCGACGTCGCCCCGATCGAGGCGACGGTCGAGGCGCTGGCCGATCAGCAGACCCGTGACCGCACCCGCCTCATCGGCGTCAGCAACTACACCGCCGCGCAGTTCCAGCGCGCCGCCAAGGTCGCCGACGTGGCGACCAACCAGGTCGAGTACCACGCGCTGCTCTCGCAGGACACCGTGCTGAACGCCGTCCGCAGCGAGAACGCGTTCCTGACCGCCTACTCGCCGCTCGCCCACGGGGCACTGTTCGACGACGACCGCGTCGAGAAGGTCGCCGCTGACGTCGGCGCGTCGGTCGCACAGGTCGCGCTCGCGTGGCTGCTGGCCCAGGACGACGTCGTGGCGCTCCCCCGCTCGAGCTCCCGCGACCACATCGAGGACAACCTCGCCGCGCAGGACCTCACCCTGACCGAGGAGCACCTGCAGACGCTGGACGAGCTCCCCAAGGACCAGCGCCAGATCGACCCCCCCTTCGCCCCCGACTGGGACTGAATTGTTCAGGGGGGCTTCGCCCCCCTGCGACCCCCGGGCGGCCTGGCGGCGCCTGCGGACCGCTGGGAAGACCCCTCTGCGCACGGGCATCGGGCCTCCGCCGAGGCGCGGCGAGCCTGCGAAGCCGAAACCAGCGCCGAACGGAGGCCCGACTACCGAGCGAAGCGAGGTACAGAGTCCAGCGCGATGACTACTTGCTGTCGGACGAGTGACCCGGGAACACCCGCGCGTCGGGGTCGATGTAGTGCGCGGCGTTGTTCACGGCCGTCGCCGCCTCGCCGAAGCCGACGGCGATGAGCTTGACCTTGCCCTCGTAGTCGGTGATGTCACCGGCGGCGTAGACGCCGGGGATGTTCGTCGCCATCGTGGTGTCGACCAGCACGCTGCGCCCGTCGATCTCGACGTCCCAGCTCTTGAGCGGGCCGAGGTCGGACTTGAAGCCGAGCGCGGCGATGATCGCCTGGCACTTGATCGTGTCGCGCTCGTCGGTGCGGTTGTCGAAGATCGTGACCGCCTCGATGGCGTTGGGCTCACCGTGGACCTGTGCGAGCTCGTGGAACGTCCGCACGTCGACCGACGACGCCATGACCTTGGCGACCGAGTCCTCGTGGGCGCGCCACTTGTCGCGGCGGTGGATGATCGTGATCGAGCGCGCGATGTCCTCCAGGTTCATCGCCCAGTCGAACGCGGAGTCGCCGCCGCCGACGATCAGGACGTCCTTGTCGCGCATCGTCTCGAGGTTGCGGACGAAGTACACCAGCCCGTTGCCCTCGAACTCCTCGGTGTCCGGCAGCGGCCGGGGCGTGAACGTCCCGATGCCCCCGGTGATCAGGACGGCCTTGGCGGTGACCTCGGTGTCCTTGGAGGTCCGGATCAGGAACGAGCCGTCCTCCTGCTTCTCGAGGTCCTCGGCGCGGTGGCCGAGGAGGTAGGTCGGGTCGTACTGGCCCGCCTGCTCGACGAGGTTCTCGACGAGGTCCTTGCCCTTGACCGCGGGGAACCCGGCGATGTCGTAGATCATCTTCTCCGGGTAGAGCGCCTCGACCTGGCCACCCGGCTCGGGGAGCGAGTCGATCACGACCATCGACAGCCCACGGAACCCGGCGTAGTAGGCGGCGTAGAGCCCGGCCGGGCCTGCGCCGATGATGGCGATGTCGACGTCGTGGGTCGTGGTCAACGCGTGCTCCTGGTGTCGTGCGGTGAGCGCACCCTACGGGCCGGGGGTGCGTCCGGTCGAATCCGCGGGACCTGTCGGCGACCGTGTCAGGCGACGCGACGTCGGTCGGCGACGCGGTCCAGGCGGTCGGCGATCGCAGGGTTGTCATGCAGCAGCGGACCGAGGTGACGACGGTCGATGAGCAGCAGCTCGGTGTCGACCACGGTGGTCACCGTGGCGCTGCGGGGCGTGCCGTCCAGAGCGGACAGCTCGCCGACGACGTCACCGTCCTGGAGGTATGCCAGGACGCGGTCACCGCGCTTGACCTGGACCATGCCGTGGACGATCACGTAGACGAGGTCGTCGTGGGTGTCACCCTCACGGGTGACGTCGCGGAAGCGGCGGACGGTGACGCTCTCGGCGGCAGCGGAGATCTCGGCGAGCTGCTCCAGCGAGCAGCCGCTGAACAGCGGGAGCCGGCTGAGCCGGTCGATCTTGGCGTCGCGGACGATGCGCATGGGAGGGCTCCTGGGAGGAAGAGCGGGCGGAGGGTTACCCCGAGTATACCAAGGTGCGTGCAATTGCAAGCGCTGTGCTTGCACCTGCGCACAGTGGTCGCACGACCAGCGCCGTCAGGCGTCGTGGAGCCGGTCGTACCCGGTCACGATGTGGCGCCCGAGGGCCTCTCCCTGCAGGTGCCTGACACCTCCCCCGGTGACGGCGGCCAGCCGCTCGGCGAACTGCACCAGCCCGTGGCTGTCCTCCAGCAGGAACACGTCGAGGCTGATCTGCGACCTGGCCAGCCGCATCGCCTCCCGCAGCGTGGCCTCGAGCGTCTCCGACACCGGCGGCCAGTTGAACCACGAGCGGCCGTCGACGAGGTGCGCCGTCGGTTCGCCGTCGGTGACCATGATCACCTGCTTGTGCGGTCGCGGGTCGTCCTGCAGCAGCCGGCGCGCCAGCAGGAACGCGTGCTGCATGTTGGTGCCGTACACGCGCTCGATGCCCAGCGACGCGAGGTCCTCGGGTCGGATGCGCCGGGCGTAGTCGCTGAAGCCGATCAGGTGGAGCGAGTCCTGCCGGTGCTGTCCGGTGATCAGCGCGTGCAAGGCCAGCGCCATGCGCTTGGCCGGCACGAGGTGGCCCTGCAGCACCATCGAGAACGACAGGTCCAGCAGCAGCGCGGTCGCCGTGCGCGGACGGACCTCGTGCTCGACGACCTCGAGGTCGTCGGGGTGCAGCCGCAGCGTCTCCCCCGGCTGCCAGCCAGCGCCGACGCCACGCGTGACGGCGTTGCGCACGGTGCGGCTGACGTCGAGCGGCTCGGTGTCGCCGAAGGCCCAGGCGCGGGTCTGCCCCGTCGGTTCGCGGTCCGCGCCGCCCTCCCGGCGGGACCGCTCGCGTGGGACCTTCCGCAGCAGGTCGGTCAGCGCCTGCTGGCCGAGCAGCCGAGCCCCGCGGGGCGACAGCTCCAGGTCCCCGTCCCGGCGGCGCAGGACGCCGGACTCCTCCAGCGCCCGCTCGACCTCCTTGAGGCGCCGCAGGTCGCGGACCGCGTCGTCGCCGAGGTGACGGCGCAGCGCCTCCTCGTCGATGTCGGGCAGCCCGGCCCCCGGCCGGGTCTGGGACAGCTGCTCGTCGAGCTGCTCGAGTTCGCCCAGCCGCTCGACCTCGTCGAGCATCGACGACATCGAGCCGAAGCCCTCGTCACCGACCCCCTCGCCCTCGAGGTCGCCCCTGTCCCACGGCAGGTTCGGTGCGAGCTCGCGCAGGTTGGACTCCAGCTGGAGCATCTCCAGCTGGAGGTCGGGGTCGTCCAGGACGCTGTCCATCAGCTGCTGGAGCTGGTTGCGCTGCTCGGGCGACAGCGACGCCATCATCCGACTCGCCGCGGCCATCCGGGCGGCCATCTGCGCGAGCAGCTCGTCGAGGCTCTCCGGGCGGTCGGGGAAGTACTGCCCGTGCCTGTCGAGGAAGCCGTCGAGGTCCGGCTCCTCGCCGCGGTCGCGCTGCGCGATCAGCTCGTTGAGGTCGGCGAGCATCTCGCGGAAGGCGGCGAGGTCGTCGGCGGTCACCGAGGCGACGCCGGCCGCGAGCTGCGAGAACTGCGCGTCGAGCAGCTCGCGACCGAACTGCTCCCGCAGCCGGGCGAACCGCTGCGCTGCCTCGCGCGAGGCGAAGTCGTGGTCGAGCAGCTGCCGGAACCGCCGGGCAGGGTCGTCGGGCAGCAGCGCCAGCTCGAGCGCGGCGAACTCGTCGCCCCTCGCGATCCGCTCCTGGCGTTCGAGCTCGACGATCTCGTCGAGCTGCTCGGTGAGCTCCCGCAGCATGCGCTCGGCCGGTCCGGTCGACGTGCGTCGCCGGCGTTCGGCGAGCTGTCGCCGCAGCTCGTCCAGGCCACGCGCCCCCGGCAGCCCCTCCTCGAGCAGCCGCCGCAGCGCGCTGCGGACCCCGAAGCCGTGCAGCACCTCGTCGCTCATGCGCTGCA
>JBFKQZ010000081.1:0-11691 GCA_041627475.1 Nitriliruptoraceae bacterium
CGCCGAGCAGCAGGAACGGCAGCAGGTTCGCCAGCAGCGTCACGAGGATGCCCGGCTCGGGTGCCGGTGCTGCATCGACCTCGACGCCCTGTTCCTGCAGCGTGCCGAGCAGGTCCTGGTCCTCCACCGCGACGGGGACGTCGGACGTGAAGGCCTCCTCGTCCGCCAGCGCACCGGTGACCGACCCGTCCGCCCGCAGCGTGACGGTCGCCACGTCCCCCGCCTCGACCCGGTCGAGGAACTCGCTGTAGGTCAGGTCCTGCGGCGCGGTGCTGCTGGCCACGAGCTGGCCGAGCAGCACGGCACCGAGGGTGAGCAGGACGAGCACGGGCACGAGGCGCCGACGGTTGCGGCGCAGAGGACTGGTGTCGTCAGGGATCGGATGCTCCGGTTCGGGGGTTCACCCGTGGTTCGGACCCACGGGTCGCGGGAGGGTGGACGAACGTCGGCGGGCACCCGCGACGTGTCCCGTGCCCCGACGGGTGACCCGTCGGGACGGCCGGTCAGAGGTACTGGCCCGCGGTGACGTTCTCGACCTGCCGCGACGCGGCGTGCGCCTCGCCCTCGCTGATGAGCGTCCGGATGTAGACGATCCGCTCGCCCTTCTTGCCCGAGATGCGCGCCCAGTCGTCCGGGTTGGTCGTGTTCGGGAGGTCCTCGTTCTCGCGGAACTCGTCCTTGATCGCGCGCAGCAGGTGCTCCTCGCGGATGCCGCGCTCGCCCTCGGTGATGAGGTCCTTGATCGCGTACTTCTTCCCGCGGCTGACGATCGAGTCGATCATCGCACCGGAGTTGAAGTCCTTGAAGTAGAGGATCTCCTTCTCGCCGTTGGCGTAGGTGACCTCGAGGAACCGGGTGTCATCGTCCTCCGCGTACATCTTCTCGACCGTGCGGTCGATCAGCGCCGTCACCGTCTCGGCGGGGGTGCCGTGGCGGGCGAGCTCGGCCTCGTGCAGCGGCAGGTCCTCGTGGAGGTAGATCGACATGATCTCCCGGGCCGCGACCATGTCCGGCCGCTCGACCTTGATCTTCACGTCGAGTCGACCGGGCCGCAGGATGGCCGGGTCGATCATGTCCTCGCGGTTGGACGCGCCGATGATCACGACGTCCTTGAGTCCCTCGACACCGTCGATCTCCGCGAGCAGCTGCGGGACGATCGTCGTCTCGACGTCGGAGCTGACGCCCGACCCGCGGGTGCGGAACAGCGACTCCATCTCGTCGAAGAAGACGATGACGGGGTGCCCCTCGGAGGCCTTCTCACGCGCACGCTGGAAGACCAGGCGGATCTGCCGCTCGGTCTCGCCGACGTACTTGTTGAGCAGCTCCGGGCCCTTGACGTTCAGGAAGAAGCTCTTGACGTCGTCCCGGCCGGTCTTCTCCCGGACGCGCTGCGCCAGCGAGTTCGCGACCGCCTTGGCGATCATCGTCTTGCCGCAGCCGGGCGGGCCGTAGAGCAGGATCCCCTTCGGCGGTCGCAGCTCGTGCTCGACGAACAGGTCGGCGTGCAGGTACGGCAGCTCGACCGCGTCGCGGATCGCCTCGACCTGCTCCCCGAGTCCACCGATGTCCTCGTAGGTCACGTCGGGGACGTGCTCGAGCACCAGCTGCTCGACCTCGGCCTTCGGCACGCGCTCACTGGCGATGCCAGCGCGGGTGTCGACCAGCAGCGAGTCGCCGGGCTTGAGCTTCACCTCGAGCAGCGGCCCGGCCAGCGCGACGACGCGCTCCTCGTCCCCGCGGGTGGTGACCAGGGCGCGGTCCTCGCCGAGCATCTCGACGACCGTGGCCAGCTCGCCCCGGTCCTCGAACTCCCGCGCCCCGACGATCGCCATGGCGTCGTTGAGGAGCACCTCCTGCCCAGGGTGCAGTGCCGCGACGTCGACGTCCGGCCCGATCCCGACCCGGAGCTTGCGGCCCTGTGCCTGCACGACCCCGATGCCAGCCTCCTCGTCGGCCGCCACGAACGTGCCGAAGGTCTGGGGGGGCGTCGACAGCTTGTCGACCTCGTCGCGCAGCGCGGTCAGCTGCTCGCGGGCCGCGGTGAGGGTCTCGACCAGCTTCTCGTTGCGCTGGGTGGCGGTGGCCAGCTGCTGCTTGGTCTCGAGCAGTCGCTCCTCGAGCACGCGCAGTCGGGTGGGCGTGGCCTCGAGGCGTCGACGCAGCAGCTCGACCTCCTCGCGGAGCACCTTCAGCTCGGCAGCCATCTCGTCCGGATGCTGGTCACCGATGGGTGCCTGCTCGGTCTCGTCGGTCACGTCGTGTTCCTCGACCTCGGCGCCGCGGGGTGCTGCCGGGGCCGGCGAGGGTGGAACCAGACCGACCCCACAGGCACTGTACATCTCGGGGCTGTCGCTGCCGCGCCACTCGGACGGGGTGTGGCACGAGCCCCGGGACCAAGGTCCCGCGGGGTGGGGACGACGCGCACTCCTGCAGGGTCACGGCCCGGCCCTAGGTTGCCAGCACCACCGACGCAGGACAGCAGTGCCATGGAGCGCAGCATCTCGTTCGAACGCAACGTGCGGGTCGCCTTCGCAGCGGCCACGGCCGCCCTGACGGAACAGGCCGCCGAGATCGTGCTCGACGACGCGCGCGACGGGACGCTGGAGCTCGACGCGAACCTGGCTGGGTTCGTCGTGTCGCGCCCTGTCACCGCCACGACCGGCAGCGTCGACCGACTCGACCCGCACGCCGTCATCCTCCCGCTCGCATGGGAGGCCGCGGAGCACCCCCGCCGGTTCCCGACCTTCGAGGGCATGCTCGAGCTGAGCGCCCTCGCCGACCACCCCGCGCAGTCCCAACTGGCGCTGGTCGGCAAGGTCCGGGCACCCCTCGGCGTGCTCGGCACGATCGGTGAGGCCGCGGGCGGGTCACAGATCGGTGACGGTGTCCTGGAGGCGCTGCTCGACCGGATCGTCGCGCGGCTCGTCGCCGTCGTCGCGGCCCGGCAGGCGACGGCCGCGAGCGACACGATCCCCAGCCACCTCAGCCGCCCACGGTTCGTGCTGGACGACTGAGGATCAGTCCTCTGCAGGTGTCGCCGGCTCGTCGACCCAGGCGATGTGCGCGTCCTGGTTGTCGGCCTTGCGCCGGGGCCGCGGCGGTCCGCCCTCGTCCCTGCGCGGCACCCGACGTGCAGTGGTGAGGAACGCCGTGTGCGCGACCATGCGGTGGGTGGGACGCACGGCGAGTCCGTCGACGTCCCAGTTGCGGACCAGCGTCTCGGTCGTCTCCAGGTCGGTCCAGCGCCCGTCGTCCCACAGCGTCTCGTTGAACCGCATGACCTGCGTGATCGTCGGCATGTAGGCGAGCAGGATCCCGCCGGGCGGCAGACACCACGCCGCGTCGTCGACGAAGGACCACGGGTCGAGCAGGTCCAGCACGACGCGGTGGGCTCGCGTCTCGCGCAGGACCTCCCCCACCGAGCGACGGTGCAGCGTCCAGTGCACCGGCGCAGCGCCGCCGTGGGCCTGCGCCACGTTGCGCACGGCGATGTCGGCATGGTCGTCGCGCAGCTCGCACGAGATCACGCGCCCGCTGGGACCGACCGCGGCCAGCAGTGCGTTGGTCAGGGCACCCGACCCCGCACCGGCCTCCACGACCGTGCAGCCCGGCTGCACGTCGGCCATGGCGACGATCATCGCCTGGTCCTTGGGGTAGATCACCTGCGCGCCCCGCGGCAGCTTCTTGGTCAGGTCGTCACGCGTCGGCCGCAGGGCGATGAGCTCCATGTTCTTGTTGGTGCGGACCGTCGTGCCCTCGACCTGCCCGATCAGGTCGTCGTGCTCGAGCGCACCGGCATGGCTGTGCCACTGCTCCCCCGCCTCGAGCACGACGAGGTAGCGCCGTCGCTTGCGGTCGAGCAGGAGGATGCGTTCGCCGTCGGCGAGGGGCGCATCGGTCCCGGGGATCTGGACGCTCGCGGTCACGGGGTCTCCAGCACTGCCAGGACGCGGTGCTGCTGTCTGCAGAACGCGCACCGGGCGGGGTCGTCGTCACGGGGTCGGGGTGTCGGCATGCTGCACTGGTCGCAGGCGACGAGCTCGACGTCGTCGTCACCCGCGTCGTCCCAGCGTTCGGCCTCGCGGTCGAGGAAACCGAACAGGAACTGCGCCTTGATGCCGGGGCTCGCCCGCTCCAGCTCGTCGAGCAGCGCCTTGTTGGCCGTGCCGGTGTTGCCGTCGACCAGCGGGCACTCCTCGACGATGTAGTCGAAGCCACGGACGATGCAGTAGGCCGCCATCTCGCGCTCCGAGAGGCGGTACAACGGCTTGACCTTGCGCACCTGGTTCTCGCCGCTGGCGGGCAGCACCGGCCGCTGCCGCGCGAGGAACTGGTCCTGCCAGCGCAGGACGTTGCCGAACAGGACGGCCGCCTCGTCGTCGAGGTTGTGACCGGTCGCGAGCACCGTGTAGCCGTGCTCGACGGCGACCCGGTTCGACCAGTAGCGCTTGCTGAGACCGCAGACACCACAGGCGCTGCGGTTGGTCGCCCCGGCGCCCTGCGGCGTGGTGTAGCCCTGCGCGTCGGCCAGGTCCACGACGTGCAGCTCGGCGCCACGCGCTGCGGCGTGCTGCTCGTGGAACCGCACCACGGCCTCGTGGCTGCGGTGGGAGTACCCGCCGATGCCGAGTCCGAGGTAGAGCCCGTCGGCCCGGTAGCCGAGGTCGAGGAGGACGTCCCACAGCGCGAGGCTGTCCTTGCCGCCGGACACGCCCACGAGGATGCGGTCCTCGTAGGAGAGCATCCGCTCCCCGTCCCGGACGTGGCGGTCGATGGCAGCACGGACCTGCGCCTGCACGTGGTCGACGAGGTGGGCCGCGCACCAGGCGGCCCGGTGCCGCTGCTCCTCGTGGATCGCAGGCGCGCCGCAGACTCGACAGTGCGGCAGCGAGCCCGCGCCGCCGCTGATCACGGGCCGCACCTCGACGCTGGCGTCGTCGGCGAGCTCGGCGCCGGCGGTGACCAGCTGGCCGTCAGCGATGACGAGGACGGTCGTCGGGTTGATGTCGAGCTGCTCGAGCAGCTCCGCGACGGTGCAGGGACCCGGGACCGCGATCGAGCGGTCAGGGTTGCGCAGTCGGACGTCCATCGGCGCCTCACTGGGTCTGGCTGTGCCGTGCCGGCAGGTGCTGCGGGCACGTGGCGCGGACGCTACCGCGCACGCCCGAACGTCCACGGCGTGTGCGATGGCCCGACGGCGCAGGGCGTACCCTCGAGGGCACCCCTCCCGTGAAGGAGTCCCTGGTGGAGACCACGCTCAGCATGAACACGCTGCGGGTCGTCCTCGTCGGCCTCACCGTCCTCGCCGTCATCGTCGCGGTGTTCCTCGGCCAGTGGGAGGCGGCGCTCTACCTGGCCGCTGCGGTCGCCGTCCACGGAGGCCTGTGGCTGTTCCTCGCCAAGCAGCGCGAGGCACGGCACGAGGCCCTGCACGCCGGCGTCGAGCAGTACCTGCGCGAGGGCGACGACACCGACGAGGCCTGACCCGTCAGGTGCGGGGTCGCCGACCCTGCGCGTAGCTGATCGCCGGGTCGACCAGGAAGCGGTCGGCGAGCGCGGTCCGGCCAAGCAGCATCCGGAAGCCCATGGCGTCCCGGTCCGTGAGCGTGAGCTCGACCTCCAGCGACTCGCTGCCGACCAGCACGGGCACCCGGACGACGGGCCGTTCCTCCGTCTCGCCGGTCGACGGCCGCACGTCGCGGTGCTCGACGACGGGCAGGTGCACCCACGACTCGTCGTCGTCGGTGCGCTGGTGCGGGTGGACGGCGAAGTGGGCGATCCCGTCCTCGACCTGCAGGTCGAACGCGTGCAGGGACGACGTCCGCGCGCCGGTGTCCACCTTGGCCTTGACCGGGTGCGGCGTCAGCGACGGCAGGCGCACCCACTCCCGCCAGCCGATGATCGGCAGGCTGCGGTGCTGCTCGGCGTGGCGGCTCACGACGCGTCCTCCACGCGGGCGATGTGGCAGACGGCGTCACCGCGGTTGACCAGCGGGTGCTGCGCGAGGCCGATGACGACCCCGTCGTAGCGCGCCTTCAGGCGGGCGGAGCGTTCGCCGTGCGGGCCGAGCAGCCGCGCCACGGTCTGCCCCTTGCTGACGTGGGCCCCCAGCGGTTCCTCGAGGTGGATGATCCCCGACCGGCTCGCGCGGACCCAGCCGGAACCGGACGAGTGGGCCGGCTGAACGCCGGCAGGCACGTCCTCGTCGACCATCCCGAGGTGGTTCAGGACCCGCAGCACGCCGAAGGTGGCGACGAGGATCGCGTGCTCGTCGAAACGCAGTGCCTCCCCGCCCTCGTAGAGCAGCACCGTCCTGCCCTGCTCGGTCGCGACCTGGCGCAGCGAGCCGTCCCGCGTGTTGGCGTCGATCATGATGGGGGCACCGAAGACCGTCGCGAGCTCGCGCGTCCGCTCGTCGCTGAGGTCGGCGCGGATCTGGGGCAGGTTGGACCGGCCGAGCGACCCTGTGTGCAGGTCGATGCCGATGTCGCTCCGCCCCACGACCTCGTCCATCAGGACCTTGGCGAGCCGCGCGGCGAAGGAGCCGCGCGCGCTGCCCGGGAACGAGCGGTTGAGGTCGCGCCGGTCCGGGAGGTACCGGTCGCCGGTGTTGAAGCCGTGCACGTTGACGATCGGGACGGCGAGCACGGTGCCCCGGAGCGTCCGGACGTCGATCGTGGTCAGCACCCGACGGATGACCTCCACGCCGAGGATCTCGTCGCCGTGGATGGCGGCCGACAGCCACACGGTCGGACCGTCGCTGCGTCCGTGCAGGACCTGGACACCCATCGAGATCGGCGAGCCGCTGATCAGCGTCCCCGTCGGCAGGTCGACCCGACCACGACGCCCCGGACCGACCTCCTGGTCACCGACCGTGATCGCCGCCCGGGGCATCAGCCGCCCTCCGCGATGGCGTGCGCCTCGTCGGACAGCGGCTTGACCTTCGGCCGGGCGCGGCGGCGGCGACGTGCCGGCACGAGGTCACGCATCTCGTCGAGCCGGCCGAAGCACAGCAGGCGGTCGCCCGCCTCGAGCGCACGGTCGGAGGACGGGTTCGGCACGACGCGGGTCCCCCGCGTCAGGGTGAGCACCGAGATGTCCCGCTCCCGGAGCCCGGACGTGCCGATCGTGGTCCCGACGAGGGCCGACGCCTCACCCACGAGCAGTTCGGCGACGCCGTACCCCGCGCTGACGGTCAGGCGCTGTCGGACGTCGAGCTCGGGGAACGCGGTCTGGTTCGCGACGTAGTCGACGATCGCCCCGGCGATGTCGAGGTCGGTGGCGGTCTCGATGCCCTCGAGGCCCGGGGACGAGTTGACCTCCATCACCAGCGGGCCGTCCCTGCCCTCGAGCATGTCGACGCCGGCGACGCGGAGCCCCATGATCTGGGCAGCACGGACCGCGGTCCGCTCGAACTCCTCGTCCAGCTCGACGGCCTCGACGGAGCCCCCACGGTGGACGTTGGACCTGAACTCGTCGCCCTTCGCGGTCCGCCGCATGGCGCCGACGACCCGGTCACCGACGACCAGGGCCCGGATGTCCCGACCGCGTGACTCCTCGACGAACCGCTGCACGAGCACGTTCTGCTTCGCGGACTGGAGCGTCTCGATGATCGCCTCGGCGACCTTGCGGTCGGGGGCGAGGATGACGCCGATGCCCTGCGTGCCCTCGAGCAGCTTGATCACGACGGGCGCGCCCCCGACCCGCTCGATGGCGGCCAGGACGTCCTTGCGGTCGCGCACGAAGGTCGTGCCCGGGATGCCGAGGTCGTGCTTGGCGAGGACCTGGATCGAGCGCAGCTTGTCCCGCGAGTTCGCGATCCCCGCGGCGGTCGCGGGCGTGTAGACGTCCATCTGCTCGAACTGCCGCACCACCGCCAGCCCGAAGAAGGTGATGGAGGCACCGATCCGCGGGATGACCGCGTCGAAGTCCTCGATGGGCCTGCCGCGGTAGAGCATGTCCGGCTCGTCGCCGGCGAGGTCGATGGCCAGGCGCAGCGTGTCGAGCACGCGCACGTCGTGGCCGCGTTCCTCGGCCGCCTGGACGAGACGGCGGGTGCTGTAGGAGCCGCGGGCACGCGACAGGATCGCGAGGTGCATCGGGACTGGTCCTCGTGGGGCCGGGGTGGGTGGACTGTCAGGGCGGCACCGTAGGCCGCCGCAGCGCTACGGTTCACAGTCGAACACCAGCAGCCCAGGAGCACCCGTCCGTGAGTGAGCGTCCCGAAGCAGCAACCACGCCCGCACGCCTCGTCGAGGGGGTGTACGCGAAGTTCGACGAGCGCATCCCACGGGCACGGGACCGCTACGGCCGCGCGCTGACGCTCGCCGAGAAGGTGCTCTTCGCGCACATGCACGACCCCGAGAACGGCGGCCTGCAGCGCGGTGAGGACTACACCGACTACGAGCCGGACCGCGTCGCGATGCAGGACGCGACGGCCCAGATGGCGGTGCTGCAGTTCATGCTCGCGGGCAAGGACGAGGTGGCGGTCCCCACGACCGTGCACTGCGACCACCTCATCCAGGCCTACGAGGGCGCCGAGAAGGACCTCGGCATTGCCAACGACGCCAACCGCGAGGTCTACGACTTCCTGCAGTCGGCGTCCGACCGCTACGGCATGGGCTTCTGGAAGCCGGGCGGCGGGATCATCCACCAGGTCGTCATCGAGAACTACGCCTTCCCGGGCGGGATGATGATCGGCACCGACAGCCACACCCCCAACGCGGGCGGCGTCGGGATGGTCGCCATCGGTGTCGGCGGTGCGGACGCCGTCGACGTCATGGTCGGCATGCCGTGGAACCTGAAGGTCCCGAAGTTGATCGGCATCGAGCTGACCGGCTCGCTGTCGGGCTGGACCAGCGCCAAGGACGTCATCCTCAAGGTCGCCGAGATCCTCACGGTCAAGGGCGGCACGGGCGCGATCGTCGAGTACTTCGGCCCCGGCGCCGAGAGCCTGTCGGCCACCGGCAAGGGCACGATCTGCAACATGGGCGCCGAGATCGGCGCGACCACCTCGGTCTTCGCGTACGACGACGCGATCAGCCGCTACCTCAAGGCGACCGGCCGTGAGGAGATCGACGACCTCGCCCGCGCCAACGCGCACCACCTGCGCAGCGACCCCGAGGTCTACGCCGACCCGGACAGCTACTACGACCAGGTCATCCGGATCGACCTCGACACGCTCGAGCCGCACCTCGTCGGTCCCCACTCCCCCGACCGGGCGCGTCCCGTCTCGGCCATGCGCGACGAGATCGAGGAGAACGGCTTCCCGGAGACGATCACGGCCGCGCTCGTGGGCTCGTGCACCAACTCGTCGTACGAGGACATCACCCGCGCCGCGTCCCTGGCCCGCTACGCCAAGGAGCACGGCCTCTCGGCCGCCGAGGGCGTCGAGTTCATGGTCACCCCGGGCTCCGAGCTGATCCGCGCCACGATCGAGCGCGACGGTCTGCTGGCCGACCTCGAGGCCATCGGCGCGACCGTGCTCGCCAACGCCTGCGGGCCGTGCATCGGCCAGTGGCGGCGCGACACGATCAGCAAGGGCGAGACCAACGCCATCGTCACCTCGTACAACCGCAACTTCCCGAAGCGCAACGACGGCAACCCCGCGACGCTGAGCTTCGTGGCGTCGCCCGACACCGTCGTCGCGATGGCCCTCTCCGGCCGTCTCGACTTCGACCCGACCCGGGACACGATCACCAACGCCGACGGCGAGGAGATCACCCTGCCCGAGCCCGTCGGCGAGGAGCTGCCCGACGGCGGCTTCGACGCGGGCGAGGAGGTCTTCCAGGCCCCGAGCCCGGGTGCCCAGGGCGACGTGGTGATCGCGTCCGGCTCCGAGCGCCTGCAACGGCTCGAGCCGTTCGCGGCCAACCCGCGCGAGGACCTCGAGGGACTGCCGATCCTGCTCAAGGCCAAGGGCAAGTGCACGACCGACCACATCTCGATGGCCGGCCCGTGGCTGCGCTTCCGTGGTCACCTCGAGAACATCAGCGGCAACCTCTACCTCGGTGCCATCAGCGCGTACACGGGCAACTCCATGGCCCACGACGTGCTCGACGGCGACACCGAGATGAGCTTCCCGGACCTGGCGAAGAAGTGGGACGAGCAGGGCGTCGAGTCCGTCGTCTTCGGTGACGAGAACTTCGGCGAGGGCTCCTCGCGCGAGCACGCCGCCATGGAGCCGCGCTTCCGCGGCGTCCGGGCCGTGATCGTGCGTTCGTTCGCCCGCATCCACGAGACGAACCTCAAGAAGCAGGGCGTCCTGCCGCTGACGTTCGTCGACCCGGCCGACTACGAGAAGGTGCAGGAGCACGACCGCGTCGCCATCCGCGGCGTCGACGCGCTCGAGCCCGGGAAGAACCTCACGGTCGAGCTGACCCACGAGGACGGCAGCACCGACAGCTTCGAGGTCCGCCACACGCTCTCCGACGAGCAGATCCAGTGGTACTACGCCGGTTCCGCGCTGAACCTGATCCGTCAGCGGGCTGCGGCCTGACGGCCGGTCCCGACATCCGTCAGCGGGCTGCGGCCTGACGGCCGGTCCCGACATCCGCGCCCGCGCTGCGGGCTGAGCCGCGATCAGGCCCGGCAACGGGCCGGACGACGAACGAGAGTGTGCGCATCCGCACACTCTCGTCGTCGTTGGCGCGACCCACCGCCGGACTGTGCGCATGCGCGCACTTCGGTCGCCGAGCGTGATCGCAGGTTGGCGGTGACCGGGGGGCGCGTGGCACCTTTGTCGGTGTCGGACCACTGGAGCCGGACCCCGACGCCACCTCCCCCGCCGCGCGACGACGAGGACCCACCGTGGCCGCCAGTTCCCGCTCCCGCACCAACCCGGTCCGCTTCGCCGGTGCGCTCGCACGCGCCTCGGCGCGGGCCTCTGCCGAACTCGTCTCGTCCGCCGCACGCTCCGTCGAGCGGGCTGCAGCGCCCGCGGCACGGGGGCTGGTCGCGGTCGGCGCCGACGTCGCGCGGACAGTCGGACGCGCCGACATCGGCATCGGGCGCGCACGGCTCTCGCCCGAGGGCGTCGAGTGGGCCCGACAGCAGGTCGCCCGCGGACTGCGTGACCTCCTGACCGCCGATGTCGACGGCGAGCAGCTGCTGCGCGCCAGCGACCCGACCGTCATGGCGCGCGCCGTGCTCGCACTGCTGGGTGGCGAGGAGCGGCTCGCACCGATGCCGAGCCCGGACGAGCAGATCCGGCAGCGCTTCCGAGCCCTGCTCGCCCCGGACGCGGCCGACGTCGAGGGCATGACCCCGGCACTGCTGGCCATCACCGCACAGCTCTCGCCCGACGAGGCCCGGATCCTCCGGTACCTCGACGAGGAGGGACGCGTCCCCGTGCTCGCCGTGCTCGCCGGCACGCGCACGCGCCGCACCGGACCCGTCGTGGCCGAGCACCTCACGATGGCCACCGAGCGCGCCGGTGGCGACCACCCGGAGCGCGGCCAGGAGTACGTCGGCAACCTCCTCCGCCTCGGGCTCTGCGCGATCGAGGACGAGGTCCCGACGGGCCACCCCGACCTGGATCTGATCACCGCAGGGACCTCCTTCCAGGACGCCATCGCCGCGGTGCGCGAGACCGGGGGCAGGCCCCGTGTGCGCACCGGCACCCTCCGGCTGACCGCCCTGGGTCGACAGCTCGTCGCGATCGCGCTGCACGGCGCTGGGTCGGGTGCCGAG
>JBFKQZ010000082.1:0-11508 GCA_041627475.1 Nitriliruptoraceae bacterium
AGCTCGACCTCGTCCAGCCCGTAGGCGGCGCGGGTGGCCTCGAGGTTGCGCTCGATGAACGGGCGCTCACGGGCGAGCTCCTGCGGCTCGACCTGCAGTCGCTGGATGGCGGCCGGGTAGGCGCCCGGGAGGAAGATCGAGCCGATGAGCAGCAGGGCCACGGCCGCGCCGGGCAGCAGGAAGCCGCGCCGACGGATGTTGTAGAGCACCAGGCCGATCGACAGCACCGCGACGACGAGCAGGATCTCCAGCGCGCGCAGCTCAGCGTTGACGTCGGTGTACGAGGCACCGGTCACGGTGCCGCGCGGCGAGAAGTTCAGCAGGAAGCGGTCGAGCCAGTAGCCCCAGGCCCAGGCCGCCAGGATCAGCGCGAACAGGGCCGACAGGTGCGCCTTGACGTTGGGCATCACCTTGTCGCCGGGGTTGTCCGGCCGAATGCCACCGAGCAGGTAGTGGGCGCCGGCGGTCAGCATCGTGGTCAGCACGAGCGAGGTGACCAGCCACTCCTGGAGGAGGCGGAGGAAGGGCAGCTCGAAGAGGTAGAACCCGATGTCCCGGCCGAACTGGGGGTCGACGGTCCCGACGGTCACGCCCTCGCGCCACAGCAGGAACGAGTCCCACTCGGCCGACAGCGCGAGCCCCGAGGACAGCGCGAAGAGGGTCGCCACACCAGCGATGACCCACGGCAGGTACGGGTCCACCAGCTCGCGGTAGCGCTCGATCTGCGCCTGCTGCTGGTTCGTGGGGACGAACAGCGGTCGCATCCGGCGGGCCAGCTGGAGGTTGACCGCGACGAGGATGCCGAGCAGCAGCGCACCGGCACCACCGAGCAGCACCTGCGTGGACAGCACCGTGGTGAAGACCTGGCGGTAGCCGACCGCGTCGAACCACCACAGGTCGACGGCCAGCCCGGCGACGCGGCTGCCGAGCACGAGCACCAGCAGCACGACACCGGCGACGACGGCGCCGAGACGGTTTCGGATCAGTTCACGCACCAGCAGCCTCTCGAACAGCAGGGGGGTCGGGGGCAACGGTAGGCACCCCGACCGGGTTCCCGTCGTCCGTCAGGCCGGTTGGAGCGCACAGGTGCATCCGTCGTGCGCCAGCGGCACCGCGTGGCCGGACGAGAAACCGTCGCCCAGCGGCACCGGTCCCTCGGCCTCGTTGGCCCGGCAGAGCCCCTCCGGGCAGCGGGTCTCGTCACCGAGCACCCACTGCACCTGGGTCACGCCCTCGGCGTCCCAGCCGGCGAGCGTGGCCCGGCCGTAGGTGCGCGTGAGGTGGCGGTCCACGACGGTCTCGACCACCGGTCCCTTGAGGTCGCGGAAGACCTCGCCGACCCGCTCGGACAGCGAGGCGTCGGGCTCGACGGCCTCGATGCCGGCGCGCAGCGACGGCGCGAGCGTGGTGCGCAGCTCGGCCAGGATCTCGCGTGCCAGCGCATCGGCCGTGTCCCCGACCAGCGTGGTGTCGGTGGGCGGGTCCTGCAGGACGTCGTCACCGAGCAGGACCGGGGCGTCGGCCCGACCGGCGCGGTAGCCGGCGTCGAGGAAGACCCGCGCGACGTCGGCGAGGGCGCCCGACTCCGCGTCGGTGGGCAGCAGGTCCTCGACGACGTTGCCGTCGGTACGGACCCGCACGGACTCGAGCACGCCGTTCTGGAGCTCCTGCAGCGAGCGGCGGAGGCGACGCAGCATCCCCGGCCGGACCCCGGCGAGCGAGCGCTCGCGGAGCATGGCGGGGTCGGTGTCGACCACGGGGGCGGGTGCCGGCGCGCGGCCCGCGGCTGCGTCCGCCTCGGCGAGGGCGGCCTCGACGGCGCCCTTGTCGGCCCCGCTGCCGACCTCCTCGAGGTCGACGGCCACCGGCTCGGGTTCCGGCTCGGGCTCCGGCTCGGGCTCCGGCTCGGGCTCAGGCTCGTCCTCGACGGCGGGCTCGTCCTCGACGTCGTCGAGCACGATGTCGTTGAAGTCCAGCTCGTCGAGGTAGCCGTCGTCCTCGTCGAGGTCGACGGCCGCGGCCGCGACGGGCGCATCCGCGGGCTCCTCGGCGACCACGGGCTCCGGCTCCGGCTCCGGCTCGGCGACCACCGGTTCCTCGACCACCGGCTCGGCGTCACCGGGCGCGGGCTCGACCTCGACCTCGGGGGCAGGCTGGAAGGCCGCGGTGCGGCTCGGCTGGGTCGTCGGCGTCGACGGCCGGATCGCGTCCTGGTCCAGCGAGGGCGCGGCCCCGATCGCCTGCTCGGTGCTCCCGATCGCGGCCCGCAGACGGTCCACGAGCTCGGCGCGGACACCCTCGAGGCGGCGGATCTCGGCCTCGATGTCGCGCTGCCGGCCCTCGGCCTCGGCGACGATGCGGTCCGCGTGGTCGCTGGCCTGCTCGATGCGCTCACGGGCGGCCTTGTCGGCCGCGGCGAGCTCGGCGTCGGCCTGACGCTCGGCCTTCTCGCGCATCTCCCGGGCTGCGGTCTCGGCGGCGACGAGGATCCGCGTCGTCTCCTCACCGAGCTGCTTGAAGCCCTGCTCGGGCGTCGACTCGGTGCTCGCGGACGCCCGTGCCGAGGCGAGCTCGGACTCGAGCTGCGCGACCCGCTCCCCCAGACGCGTGGTCTCGGCCACGACGTCACGCAGGTACGCGTCCACCTCGTCGCGTTCGTACCCCCGCATCACGATGGTGAAGTTGGGGTTGGCGCTTGCGTCCGCAGCCACACGTGCTCCTCTCGACGTCGCGCCGGAGCGTAGTCACGGGACCGCGGGTCACCACGACGAGAGCATCCTGAACACTGACAGCACCCCGCCGACCAGTGGGAGGTCGTCGAGCAGCCCGTCCAGCGTGCCCACCGGATCCGCCCCCTCCCGGCCGTCGGGCGACAACAGGTCGTCGATGGTGCCGACGGGGTCCTCCAGCGGCCCCGGCTCGGGCGACGGGGACGGCGAGGGGCTCGGCGTGGGCGTCGGGTCCGGCGTCGGCGACGGGGTCGGCTCCGGGGTCGGCCCCGGCGTCGGCGTCGGCGTCGGGGCCGGCTCCGGCGGCGTCGGCTCCGCGGCCTCCGACTCGTCCGGCAGCACCGGCGCCGGGTCCTCCTGGGCCGCGCGTCGGCGCAGCGCCTCGTCGGTCACGCCACGCAGGTAGGCGCCGTCCAGGTCGGCGCGCGCGAGCAGCACGCCCCACGTCCCGCCGGCGGCCCGGTCGACGACGACGGTGTCGAGGATCGTCTCGAGCGGACGGCCCGTGCCCTGCGCGATGGCGGTGACGGCCGCGGCCGCGACCAGCGTGGGCCCCGGGGGCCCGAAGCGGTCCCCGCGGACGACCGGCGACAGCTGTGGCAGCGCCTCCACGAGGCCGGGACCGAGCCCCACGAAGTCGTCGTAGAAGTCGGCCGTCTGCGGAGCCGTCCCGTACGTCGCGGCGAGCCCGGCCTCGAGGTCCGCGACCTGTGCCTCGATCGCGAGCACCTCCTCGGCGTACTGCCGGTCCCACGCGTCGTCGCGGTCGAGCCGGATGGGCACGACCGCCGCCTGGGCACCGCCGAGCGGCACCTCGCTGAGGCGCGTCATCGACGTGGCCGTGTCACCGGTGATCCCGACCGCGGCGGAGTACGTCGCGACGCGGTCCGTGGAACCGCGCTCGACGCGGAAGGCACCGCCGAACCCCGTGACGGTGGCCACGGTCGCGTCGACGGAGAGCGTCACGTCCACGTCACCGACCAGGGCACCGTCCTCCAGGGCCAGCGCCAGCGCCGCCGGACCGATCGCCGGCTGGAGCTCGACGGCCGTCCCCGGCGCGAGCTCGACCGTGGCCGAGGCCGCCCGCAGGACCGCGCCGTCCTCGCCGGCGACCAGTCGTGCCTCCAGCGGGAGCGTGCCTGCGGTCACGACCGCGTCCTGCGACGTGACGCTGCCGGCGGTGATGCTCCAGGTCAGTGGTGCCGGCGGCGCGACGCCGGCGACGATGCCGGCGAGCAGCGCGCCGACCACGGCGATCGCCGCGGCGACACGCGGCGGTCGTCCCGGTGGACGCAGCGGCGGCAGCTCGCGCCGGACCGGGGGCACGTCCTCCAGCTGGAGGTCGTGGCCGACGTCCTCGAGCACGGGCGAGGTCATGTGTCGGCCGCCCGGACCTGCAGCACCACGGCGAGCCCCCCACCCTCGGGCGCCTCGAAGCGTACGTCGCCCCCCATCGCCGCGGCGATGCGCCGCACGAGCGCGAGCCCCAGCCCGAGGCCCCCGTACCGGCGCGTCGCCGAGCCGTCCCCCTGGCGGAACCCCTCGCCCAGTGCGTCGGCGACGTCGGCCGGCAGCCCCGGCCCGCGGTCGGTCACGACGACCTCGACGGTGCGACCGGCGGCCCGGCGGGCGGTCACCAGCACCTCGCCGTCGCTGAACTTGCAGGCGTTGTCGAGCAGCTCGACGAGCTGGCGACGGAAGAGCGACGGGTCGACGTCGACGGCCGGCAGCTGCCGGTCCACGCGGACCCGGACCCGGGCGTCGACGTCCTCCAGTGCGAGCTGTTCGACTGCCGCGGTCACCGTCGCGCGCACGGACGTCGGCGCGAGCGCGACGTCGAACCGCCCCGCCTCGAGCGCGGCGTAGTCCACGAGCATCCCGATGACGCGCTCGAGGCGGACGGCCGCGCCACCGATCCTGGCCGCGACGCCGGCCACGTCCTCGTGGCTCATCTCACGGCGGGCCAGCAGGTCCGCGTAGCCGCGGACGGGCGTCAGCGGCGTGCGCAGCTCGTGGGAGATGTTGGCGAGGAACTCGGTCTTCATCCGCTCCGCCTGCGCCTCGCCCGTGACGTCACGCAGCAGGTAGACCCGCCCGAGGCTCCGCCCACGCCCGTCGAGGAGCGGCGCGCTGGTGGCCGCGACCGTGGTCGCGGCCGGGCCGGCGGTGCCCCGGACGACGCGGCCCTGGGCCCCGGCCAGCGCCGCCAGCAGGGACCGTCCGGTCTCGTCGCGGCCCTGCAGGACCCGGGTGACCGGTCGTCCCTGGACGTCACCGACGCCGAGCAGGCGCTCTGCCGCCGGGTTCGCCCTGGTCACGACCCCGTGCTCGTCGACGGCCAGCAGCGCCTCGGTCAGCGAGCCGGTGATGATCTCGAGGCGTTGGCGCAGGACGGCCTCGACATCGGCGGCCTCGGCGAGGTCCTCCTCCCGCGCGGCGACGGCGGCGAGCATGCTCGAGAAGGCAGCGGCGAGCCGCCCGACCTCGTCGTCGCCGGCCGCGGGCAGGTCGGCGGCAGCCCGGTCCCCCGCCGCCAGTCGCTCGGCGGCACCGGTCAGCTGCTGCACCGGGCGCAGGACGCGCTGGGCACCGGCGGCGGCCAGCGCCCCGGCGAGCGCCAGGCCCAGCACCGCCGCGACGAAGAGGGTCCGGGTGGCCTCGCCCTCGAGGTCGCCGTCGGCCGCGGCCGGCCGCAGCAGGAGCAGCCGTCCCTGGTCACCCACCTGGGCGGCGGCGACGAAGCGGCTGTCCCCGGCGACGACACCGGTCGTCGGCAGCTGCGCGCCGGCGAGCAGGCCGAGCAGCTCGCGGTTGACCTCTGCCCCGACCAGCTGCTGCGACGACGCGCCCGCGATCCGACCGCCGGTCAGCAGCACGACCTCGGCCGCGGTCTGCTCGGCGACCTCCGACAGCGTGCTCTGCGCCGACACCTCCTGCGCCAGCACGAGCGCCCCGGCGAGCCGGTCGAGCCGGCGCGTGCCGTCCTCGTCGGTGGGTGCGATCGGGACGACGCCGACCGCGAGGACCCGCCGCTCACCGATCGTGACGATGCCACTGGACGGCGTCCCGGTCAGCGCCTGCTGGACGAGTCCGCTCCCGGCGACGGCCACCTCGTCCACCGGGGGCAGGGACCCCACGACCTGCTGCAGCGTGTCCCACGACGCCAGCGGTGCCCCGCTCGGCCCGATGATGACGGCCACGTCGACGCCGGGCAGCCCGGCGAGCGTGGCGGCGCGGGGGTCGAGCCCACCCGGGCGGGCCTCGACCTCGGCCGCGAGCGACGAGCCCGCGAGCGCAGCGGCGAGGGCCTCGAGGTCGTCCGCCTCGTCGGTGCCGAGGGCCCTGGCCTGGGCCGTGGCGAGCGACTGCAGCGACTGGAGCTGGTCGCGCTCGAGGTCCCGTGCGAAGACGAGCCCGCCGGCACCGGACAGCACCAGCACGGTCACGACGACGAGCGCGGTGGCGCCGGCGAGCACGCGCGCCAGCAACCCCGAACCGAGCGCCCCGATCGTCCACGCCCCGACCGCGAGCGAGGCGACGACCGAGAGCAGCCCGGCCGGCGTCGGGGCGACGCGTCCGAGCGCGTCGGCCAGTGCCCAACCGCCGAGGCCGAGCGCCAGCAGCAGCACCGGGCCGAGCTCGCGCAGCCGCCCGCGCACCGCCGCCACGGCGGCCATGCCGCCCGCGATGCCGGCGGCGACGTGCACGCCGAGCGGACCCGCCAGCACGACCGGCGCGATCCCGGCGACGCGGCCGAGGGCACCGACCGCGAGGCCTGCGTAGCCAGCGGCACGCAGCACGAGCGGCACCGTGGCCACGTCGACCGCCACGGCTCCGGCCAGCAGGTGCGACAACGCGATCAGCGCACCACCGACGACCACCCCGGGCCAGGTCGCCCCGAACTGCTCCCGGCGGGTCCAGCCAAGGCCGGTCAGCCCGGCGGCCACGGCCACTCCGAGCACGTGCACGGCGAGGTGCAGGGGGATCGCCACTGGGTCGCTCACGGCGCGGAGTCTACGGCGGCCACCTGCGTCCCACGCTGGGACAGACGCCCTGCCTCAGGGCGCGGGCGCTGCGGCGATCCCGGGCGCCAGCTCGAACGCCCCGTCGGGACGCTCGCCCGCCCGCAGTGCGGCCAGTGCGTCGACGGCGTCGCCGAGCGTGTCGACCGGCACGAGCAGGATCGGCTGGGTCACGACGGCCCCGCGGGCCTCCTCGACGTTGTCCCGCGGGACGAGGAAGACCTCGGCCGCGGGCGCGCCGTCCTCGCGCAGGATCGCTCCGGGGACCTTCTGCTGGATGCCACCGATGGGTCCGACCCGACCGTCGAGGGAGATCTCCCCCGTCCCGGCGATGACGCGACCACCCGTGAGGTCCTCGTCGGTGAGCTTGTCGACGATCGTGAGCGCGAACATCAGCCCGGCGCTCGGCCCGCCGATGCGACCGGTGTCGATGTCGATCTCCAGCGGCACGTCGATGCGGGTGACCAGCAGCAGCACGAGGAAGGCACGTCCGGGCACGTCCGGGTTCTCGGCGAGCGTCACGCTGCGCGTCTCGACCGTGCCGTCGGTGGTCTCGACCTCGACGTCGACCTCGTCACCGGGGGTGACCGACTCGAGCAGCGTCAGCAGCTGCTCGATGTCGTCGACCGGCTGCCCGTCGAGGCCGACCAGGACCTCCTCCTCGCCGATCACCCCGTCCGTGGGACCGTCCGGCACGACCGCGACGACCCGGATGCCGGTCGCCTCGAGGTCGTGGCCGAGCTGCCGCAGCGCCGCGACGGCCGCGGCCTGCGTCGACTCCTGCATCTGGGCCCGGAACTGCTCGCGGGTCACGTCCTCGTCGATGTCGTCCGGGAAGTACAGCGACCGGTCGACGCGGCGCGAGTTCGGGTCGTTGCGGATGTCCCAGAGGTCGCCGAGCGACAGGTCGCTCTTCACCGCGACGGTCGTCAGCACCAGCTGCCCGGCGGACTCGGAGGTCGCCTCGCCGGGGATCTCGACCAGGTCCAGCGCGTCCTCGGTGGGCCCGGGGCGCAGCGCGACGAAGCACTCCGGGGCGAGGTCGGCGACCTCGCACGGGATGATCCCCTCCACCACCGCGGTGGTGCTGCTCAGCAGCAGGAGGACGAGGAGCAGGCGACGCAAGCGGGGGTCCGACGGTCGGGGACGGGGGGTGGTGCCAGCGGCACCGTCGGCCGCGCGGGCCGCGGGGACGGTACGGGGTCAGGTGCCACCGCGACGGACGGCGGCAGCCTCCCGCGCGGTGGCCGCGGCAGCTGCCACCAGCAGCACGACGGCCGCCGGGACCAACGCGCCGGACGGCCCGCCGGGTTCCCCGGTCGGTCCGTCCGCGACGGCGTCGTCCGCAGGCGGCGCCGGCCCCGCCGAGCCCGGGACGTCCACGACCGGCTCGTCGGACGGCGTCGTCGACGGCGTCGGTGCGGCGGTGGGCGAGGGTGCGACCGACGGAGCGGGCGACGTCGGCGCCTCGTCGGGGACCTCCGCGGCCAGCAGCGAGCTCCCGGCCGCCATCGCGGCCGCTGCGTCGATCCGGCCGACACCGAAGCGGCCGTCGGGCCCCTCCTCACCGAGGTCCACGGCCGTCTCGCGCAGGACGCGCACCGCCTGCTCGTGGTCCAGGCCCGCGCCGAGGAGCAGCGCGACGACGCCACTCGCGATCGGGGCCGCGAAGGACGTGCCGTCACCGATCCCGTACTGCGCCTCGGGGTCGCAACCTCCCTCGACCGGGCGACACCACGTGGACACCATGTCGACGCCGGGGGCCATGACGGCGTCGAGCCGGTCGGCGTCCGAGAACGTTGCGAGCTCGTCCTCGCGGTCCGTCGCGCCGACGAGCAGGACCGGCGAGCCCTCGGGGTAGCCGGACGCGCCGGCACCCGAGTTGCCCGTCGCCGCCACGACCACGACCCCGCGCTCCCACGCGTACTCGATGGCGGCGTTCGGCGCGGTGAGGACGGCGTCCGGCCCACCGGCGGTCTCCTCCACCTCCAGCGACAGGTTCACCACGTCGGCACCGTTGTCGACCGCCCAGCGGACGCCCTCGTCGACCGTCCCGGCCCGTCCGCGGCCGTCCGCGTCGAGCACACGGACGGGGAGGATGCGCGCCGCCGGTGCGACACCGGCGACGCCCTCGCCGTTGTTGGCAGCCGCGGCCGCGAGGCCGGCCACGAGCGTGCCGTGGCCGTTCGGGTCGCGCGGCACGCCGTCCTCGTCGATGAAGTCGCGGCCGATCGTGCCGTCGGCGGCGGCGGCGTACTGGTCGACCAGGTCGGGGTGGTCCAGCTGCGAACCGGTGTCGATGACGGCGATGACGACACCCTCGCCCTGCGAGGTGTCCCACGCCTCCTCGACGCCGAGCACGTCGAACCACCACAGCTGGGACCGCCTGGGATCCTCGGCGTCGAGCGCCGTGCCCGGGGTGGCGACCAGCAGCAGCACCGCGACGACAGCGGCGACGGTGCGGGCCCACCGGGGCCGGACTGCCGGCACGTGCTTCCTCTCCAGCCCGTGGTCGACGACGACGGTACCGCCGCCCCGGTCAGCGATCCGCGTCGTCCCGGGGACGCCCGCGGTCCGGCGTCGTGTCGACCCCGGGCCAGCGGTGACCCCCGGCGGCGAGGTGCTCCTGCTTCCAGATCGGCACCTCGGCCTTCACGCGCTCGACGAGGTCCGCGACCGCCTGCTGGGCCGGCCCGCGGTGCGGCGCCGACGCCGCCGCGACGATGGCGTGCTCACCGACGGCGAGCGGCCCGTGCCGGTGCTCGACCGCCACCGCGCGCACCGTGGGGTGTGCGTCGGCGACCTCCTCGGCGACCCGGGCCAGCACGGCCGCCGACCGCTCCTGCCAGACCTCGTAGACGAGCCCCGTCACCTGCTCGCCCTCGTGGTGGTCGCGAACGGACCCGACGAAGAGCGCCACCCCGCCAGCGCTGGGGTCCGCCACGAGGGCCAGGAGGTCCTCCGGCACCAGCGGCGTGGTCGTCAGCCGACTGTGGACACGCACCGCCGTGCGTGGGGGGTCCGCAGGGTGCGGCCCGCCCGGTTGGTACGGGGCGTCAGCGTCCACGGCGCCACGCCCGCACCAGCGCGGCCACCGCGAGCGTGGCGGCAGCACCGGTGCCGATGGCCAGCTGGTCGCGTCGCGCCCGGAGCGGACCGACGCGCACGTACGGCCGGTGCTCCTCCGCCAGCGCCGCGAGCGCGTCGCGGTTGGAGTGCTGCGCGGTCCAGCCCGCGGCCTCCAGCCGCCGGACGTCGAGCACCCACGGGTGCATCAGGTACGGCAGCTGCCCGGCGGGGGCCTCGGCGACGCCGACGCGCCACAGCGCCGAGGCGAGGCCCCAGGCCACCTCCTCGGGCAGGTCGACACTGCGACGGCCGAGCACGGCGAGCGCCTCGTCCAGCGACAGCCAGCCGGGTGCGGCCACGTTGTACGCCCCGGGCAGGTCGGTGGTCGCCGCGAGCCGGAAGGCCGCGACGACGTCGTCGACGTGGACGACCTGGAGCGGGGGGCGGTGCCCGGCGACGGTGACGATGCGCGGCAGCTCCATCTGCCGACTGATGAAGTTGTCGACCCCGGGCCCGGCGATGATCGCCGGCCGCAGCACGGTGAGCGTGACCTCGTCGGGCAGCGTGCCGGCCCACCCCCAGAGCCAGTCCTCGACCTCGCCCTTGTGCCGGACGTAGCTGAAGTCGGCCGGGGGCCGGCGCGGGCTCGACTCGGTCAGCGGCACGTCGTTGTCCGGGTGTGCGCCGTAGACCGTGGCGCTGGAGGCCACCACGATCCGGCGCACGCCGGCGTCGACGGCGGCCTGGAGGGTGGTGCGCGTCCCGTCGACGTTGACGGTCCGCATCGCCTCCTCGTCGTGCAGCGGGTCGACCTGGAACGCCAGGTGCACGAGCACGTCCACACCGGCGAAGGCGTCGCCGATCGCGGGGTCCCGCACGTCCGCGACACCGGCGGCGACACCGGCCGGGACACGCTGCTCCACGACGTCGAGCGCGACCACCCGGTCGACGGCCGGGTCCTCGGCCAGCGCCGCGACGAGCCGGCGCCCGACGAGCCCACCGGCACCGGTGACTGCGACGTCCATGCGGTGCCTCCTCTTCCTCCAGCAGCGTAGTGAGGAGCCCGGACCCGCGACCTGCGGCGCTGCGGCGCAGGCTCGGTGCGTCGACGTGCGTCGGGCCGGTGCACGTCGCCCCGCGAGGGCGCACACTGGCCCCATGACTGACGACACGACCCCCTCCCCCTTCGACGGCATGCCCGAGGAGTTCCGGCGCATGCTCGAGCAGCTCACGGGCCCCGGCGGCCCGCTCGAGGCCCTCGCCAGCGGTGGCATGCCCGACCTCGGGGCGCTCGGCGGCCTCGGTGGGCTCGCCGGTGGACTCGGCGGGCTCGGGGGCGGCGCTCCCGACGGCCCGGTCGACTGGCGGATCGCCCGCCGCGCGGCGATGCAGGCACTGGGCAGCGACGACCGCTCCCCCACGGAGGCCGAGGTGCGGGCAGCCGAGGAGGCCCTCCACATCGCCGAGCTGTGGCTGGACGGGTCGTCGCTCCCCGCGCCGCCGGACGCCGGCCGGATCCAGGTCGCGGCCCGCGGTGACTGGGTGGACGCCGCCCTCGTCGCCATGCGTCCGCTCGTCGAGCCGGTCGCGGCCGCCTCGACCGAGACGATGGCCGATCTCGCCCGGCAGCAGCTCGACGAGGTCGACCTCGACGCGATGGGCCTCGGACCGCTGGCGGGGATGCTCGG
>JBFKQZ010000083.1:0-11414 GCA_041627475.1 Nitriliruptoraceae bacterium
CGGCATCCCGACCGTCGTCTGCGGCCCCGGCGACATCCGCGACGCCCACGTGCCGGACGAGTCGGTCGCCGTCGCCGACCTCGTGGCCGCCGCACGGACGATCGCCCTGACCGCGATGCGGTTCTGCGGGCCGAACAGGTGACGCGCGGCCCGAACCTGTAGCACGTAGAGTCGTGGCGGGAGCGTTGGGAGAGGGAGCGCAGCAGTGACGACGGTCATCCGCGGTGGGACGGTCCACGACGGGCGCGGGGGCCCCGGCTACGAGGCGGACGTCGTCGTCCGCGACGGCGTCGTCGCCGAGATCCTCGGCCCGGGCAGCCCTGCACCCGAGGGCGACGTCATCGACGCGTCCGGCTGCTGGGTGACGCCCGGCTTCGTCGACCTCCACACCCACTACGACGCCGAGGTCGAGGTCACGCCCGGCCTCACCGAGTCGGTGCGCCACGGCGTCACCAGCGTGCTCTTCGGCTCGTGCGGCCTGTCGATGGCTGTCGGTGAGCCCGAGGACATGGCCGACATGTTCTGCCGGGTGGAGGGCATCCCGCGCCACCTCGTCCTGCCGCTGCTGGAGAAGACCGTCACGTGGTCGTCGCCGGGGGAGTACCTCCACCACCTGCGCCAGCTGCCGCTCGGACCGAACGTGACCGCGATGCTCGGGCACTCGACGATCCGCGCCCACGTGATGGGGCTGGAGCGCTCGCTGTCCGAGGACGTCCGCCCGACCCGTGACGAGCTCGTGCGGATGGGGCAGCTGCTGCAGGGTGCGCTCGAGGACGGCTTCCTCGGGCTGTCGATCAACACCCTGCCGTGGGACAAGATGGACGGACCGCGCTTCCGGTCCCGGCCGACTCCGAGCGTGTACGCGAAGTGGGACGAGTACCGCTTCTTCACCCGGATCCTCCGCCGCTACGGCGCGATCTTCCAGGGCGTGCCGGACGTCTCGACCAAGGTCAACCTGCTGCGCTTCGTGGCCGAGTCGGCCGGCATCGGCCGGGAGGCGCTGCGGACGATGGTCATCTCGATGGCCGACCTGACGTTCGACCGCACGGTCGCGCCGACCGTGGGTGCCGTCGGCCGGATCACGAACACGCTGCTGAAGGGCGACCTGCGGTTCCAGTCGCTGCCCGTGCCGTTCGACATGTTCGTCGACGGGCTCGAGGTCCCGGTCATCGAGGAGTTCGGTGCCGGTACGACCGCGCTGTCCGAGGTCGACCTGTCGGACCGCTCGGACCTGCTGCGCGACCCCGCGTTCCGCGAGCAGTTCCGCAAGGAGTGGCAGTCCTGGTTCCCGGGACGCGCCTTCCACCGCGACCTCGACGAGGCGACGATCCTCGACTGCCCCGACGCGCACCTGTCGGGACGCTCGTTCGGCGACATCGCCCGCGAGCGCGGCCAGGACGCGATCGACTGCTTCCTCGACCTCCAGGCCGAGCACGGCAACAAGCTGCGTTGGTACACGGTCATCGCCAACGACCGCATCGAGCGGCTGCGCTGGATCATGGACCACCCGGACGTGCTGATCGGGTTCTCCGACGCCGGGGCGCACCTGCGCAACATGGCGTTCTACAACTTCCCGCTGCGGATGCTGCTGCGGGTGCTGGAGGCCGAGGACGAGGGCGCGCCGTTCATGACGGTGGGCCGCGCCGTGCACCGCTGCACCGCCGAGATCGCGGGCTACCTCGGCATCGACGGCGGCCTGGTCCACGAGGGACGGCCGGCCGACCTCGCGATCATCGACCCGCAGGCACTGCGCAGCGGGTCGGTCGAGGACGTGCACGAGGCGCCGATGGAGGGCTTCGACGGGCTGGTCCGCTACGTGCGGCGCAACGACGACGTCGTCCGCACGACGATGGTCAACGGCAAGGTGGTCTGGCAGGACGGCGCACCGACCGAGGTGCTCGGCAACGAAGCCGCGGGCAAGCTGCGCCTGCCGATCGACCGCCCCCTCGGCCAGACCGCTCGCGCCGAGGCCCGCGCGAACGCCTGACCCCGTCAGGCCGGGGTGATCGGCGTCACCTGGCTCGCGAACAGCAGGCCGAGGATCGCTGCGGCCAGCGTGACCGCCACCGTGAGCAGGCGGGCGCCGCGGTTGAAGTGGCCCCCGACCACGACCGTGTCGGCGAGGCGGTCGTGCACGCCCCGACGGTCGTCGCTGCGCTCGATGGACACGAACATGACCAGCAGCGTGCCGAGTGCGACCGAGGTCGCGATCGCATTGGGCAGGTCGCCGACGAACTGCAGCGGCAGCAGCCAGCCCCACGGCCGGCGGCGAGCGGCGGTGAGGACCCCCACCCGGCCGCCGTCGAGCCGCTCGACGCGCAGACCGGTCACGTGCTTGCCGGGCGAGGCGCCGGTCATGCCCTCGGTGAGGACGAGCACGGCCCACAGCACGAAGAACGACGCTTCGGCCAGCGCCGGGGCCACCTCGCGGATCGGGACGGCGAGCATCCCGACGGCCCAGCCGACGACGAGGATGTCGTACAGGCCGGCGCCGCGGCGCTCCTTCGTCGTGCCGCTGGCGTCGGGGTGTCGTCCGAACACGACGTCGGCGTCGTCCGCCATCAGCTAGTCCCTCCGGCTGCTCGTGCAGGGAGTGAACCAAGTCCCGGTCGCCCTCCTGACCGTCGCTAGCCTCGCCCTGCGCGGCACATGTGCGTGTCGACGGACGACCCAGCAGGAGTTGGTGACATGGCGGGCCACAGCAAGTGGGCGAACACCAAGCACCGCAAGGAGCGCCAGGACAAGAAGCGCGCCAAGGAGCACGGCAAGGCGATCCGCAAGATCGAGGCCGCGGCCCGCGAGGCGCAGACGTCCGACCCCGACATGTCGCCCTCGGTCGCACAGGCCGTCCAGGACGCCAAGGACATCTCGGTCCCCAAGGACAACATCGAGCGTGCGCTCAAGCGTGGCGCCGGTGAGCTCGACGAGGGCGTCGCCTACGACGACGGCACCTACGAGGGCTACGCCCCCGGTGGCATCGCCATCCTGGTCGACTTCCTCACCGACAACCGCAACCGCACCGCCGCGGACGTCCGCAGCATCTTCACCCGCAACGGCGGCAACCTCGCCGAGCCCGGCGCGGTCTCGTACATGTTCTCCCGCCGCGGGCAGGTGATCCTCGCGGGCACCGGGCTCGACGAGGAGGAGCTGATGATGGCCGGCCTCGACCACGGGCTCGAGGACATCGAGGAGGACGGCGACGTCACCATCTGCTGGTGCGACCCGTCGAACTTCGCCGAGCTGCGCGAGGCGTTGAAGGAGTCGAGCTTCGAGGTCAAGCAGTCCGGCTCGGCGATGGTCCCGACCACGATGGTCCCGGTGAGCGAGGAGTCGGAGGCCAAGCGCGTCCTGCGGCTCGTCGACGCGCTGGAGGACAACGACGACGTGCAGGACGTCTGGCTCAACGCCGACATCGACGACGAGCTCCTCGAGTCCATCGACCTCGACTGACCTGTCGCGTGAGTGGCTGCCCCGACATGTCGGGCGAGCCACTCACGCGATTGGGCGGGGGCGGGTTCCTCGGTCGACGACTGTGCTCCCGCTACGGTGCGCACGGATGTTCGACCGAGAGGGAGTGACGTGGTCACCGTGCTGGGGGTCGACCCCGGGTTGACGCGGTGCGGTGTCGGCGTCGTGCGGGGGCCCTCGTCGCGCATGGAGCTGCTCGCACACGACTGCGTCCGGACCAGTGCCGACACGCCGATCGAGCTGCGGTTGCTCGCGGTGCACGACCGCCTGACCGAGCTCATCCACGAGTTCCGGCCTGACGTGCTCGCCTTCGAACGTGTGCTGTTCCAGGCCAACGTCCGCACGGCGATGGCGACCGGGCAGGCGGCCGGGGCGGCGATGCTGGCCGGCGCCCGCGCGGGCATCCCGGTGGTGCCGTACTCGCCCAACGAGGTGAAGCTCGCCGTCACCGGGGACGGGGCGGCCGACAAGGACGGCGTGGCGCGGATGGTCGTCGCGCAGCTCCGCCTCGCAGCACCGCCGCGACCGGTGGACGTCACCGACGCGCTCGCGGTCGCGATCACCCACCTGGCACGCGCCCGGACCGCGGCCGCTGCGCGGACCCACCGCGCGGCGGTGGCACCCTCGGGAGGCGCGACGAGCTGGGAGGCGGTCATCGCGGCGAACCCGAACCTGCGAGAAGCGGGGGGCGCGTAGTGATCAGCCACCTCCGCGGGATCGTGAGTCAGCGCGGCAGCGACCACGTCGTCGTGGACGTGCACGGGGTCGGCTACCTCGTCCACGTGCCCAACGGCACCGACGTGCCGCCGCGCGGCCAGGACGTCGAGCTGCAGACCACGATGGTGGTCCGCGAGGACTCGATGACCCTCTACGGCTTCACCGACACGCCCGCCCGCGAGCTGTTCGGGCTGCTGATGTCGACCAGCGGTGTCGGCCCCAAGCTGGCGCTGGCCGTGCTGTCGACCCACCGGCCGAGCACCGTCCGGACCGCGATCGCGGCAGGTGACATCGACGTCCTCGTGGCCGTGCCCGGTATCGGCAAGAAGTCGGCGCAGAAGCTCGTGCTCGAGCTGAAGGACAAGGTCGGCAGCATCGGCGGACCTGACATCGACCTCACCGACGGTGCCGGAGGCGCACGCGGCGCGACCGACGACGACGCCGTGGCCGACACGCGCGAGGCCCTGCTCCAGCTCGGCTACGGGCCCAGCGAGGTCGCCGTGACCCTGGCGAACCTCGACCTCGACGGTGACGCCTCGACGCTCCTGCGACGCGCCCTGCAGGCGATCGGCAGCAACGCATGAGCCCCGACGACAACGAGCTCCTCGACGCCGACGTCCTGCCCGGCGAGGGTGTCGAGGACGCCAGCCTGCGGCCACGGCGGCTGGCGGACTTCGTCGGGCAGCCCCGCGTGCGGCGTCAGCTCGAGGTCGTGCTCCAGGGCGCGGTCCAGCGCGGCCAGGCACCGGACCACGTCCTGCTGTCCGGCCCGCCGGGCCTCGGCAAGACGACCCTCGCCGCGATCATCGCGACCGAGATCGAGGGCCGCTTCCGCGCCACCAGCGGGCCCGCGCTCGAACGACCGGGCGACCTCGCCGCGATCCTGACCAACCTCGAGCCGGGCGACGTGCTGTTCGTGGACGAGATCCACCGGCTGCCGCGTGCGGTCGAGGAGGTGCTCTACCCGGCGCTGGAGGACTTCCAGCTCGACATCGTGGTCGGCAAGGGGCCCGCGGCCCGCAGCATCCGCCTGGACATCCCGCGGTTCACGCTCGTCGGTGCCACGACCCGAACCGGCCTGATCTCCAACCCGCTGCGCGACCGCTTCGGGTTCGCGGCGCACCTGGACTACTACGGCATCGACGACCTCGAGGCGATCGTGCTGCGCAGTGCCGGCCTGCTCGGCGTGCCCATCGACGCTGACGGTGCCCGCGAGATCGCCAGCCGCAGCCGCGGCACGCCCCGCATCGCCAACCGCCTGCTCCGACGCGTGCGGGACGTCGCCGAGGTCGAGCACGACGGCAAGGTCGACGTGGAGGTGGCGCAGGCCGCGTTGCGGATCTTCGACGTCGACGAGCTCGGCCTCGACACGCTGGACCGCCGCGTGCTGGAGGCCGTGGTCCACCGCTTCGCCGGGGGGCCGGTGGGGCTGGACACGCTCGCCACCTCCATCGGGGAGGAGGCCGACACGGTCGCGGACGCGGTCGAGCCGTTCCTGCTCCAGCAGGGGCTGCTGCAACGCACGCCGCGGGGCCGCGTGGCGACCACGGCCGCGTACGCCCACCTCGACGTCACGCCGCCGGCCGCCACCGACACCGGACCGCCGTCGCTCTTCGAGTCCTGAGGGCGCGGCACCGCGGCCCTGCGCGACACCGGCGGTGGCACGCCGATAGCCTCGCTCGAGCGCCCGCCGCCGTGCGGGCGCTCGCCGTGCACCCGACCGGGAAACCCGAACCATGGCCCTCCTGCCGCTGCTCGCACAGACCACCGACGCGACCGGGGGTGGCATCACCCAGATCGCCATCTTCGCCGTCTTCGGCCTCGCACTGTGGTTCCTGCTCATCCGCCCGCAGCAGAAGCGGCAGAAGGAGCAGCAGGAGCTGCTGTCGAAGCTCGAACCCGGCCAGGACGTCGTGACCGTCGGCGGGCTCCACGGGACGATCGTCGAGGTCAGCGACAGCTGGGTCGACCTGCAGGTCGACCAGGACGGGACCGTCCTGCGCTACACCCGCCAGGCCGTCGCGAGCATCACCACCCCTGACGACGACGCTGCCGACGACGACGAGTGACCGACCTGTGACCGACGCCGAGGACACACGGACCGAGCCCGCGGAGATCATCCGCGCGTCGGCCGACCGTGCCCTGCTCGCCGGCCCGGACGCCGAGGCGGCGGTCGCCGAGAACGCGGTCGCCGCGAAGCAGGCCAGCCAGGTCACCGGCACCGAGCTCGGCGTCCTCGACCAGCTGCGCAACGACGAGACGGTGTCGGCCTTCATCAAGCTCGCCGACCAGTTCCTCGGCCAGCTCGGCTTCACCGAGCACGGCTTCCGCCACGCGAACCTCGTCGGTCGCATCGCGCACAACGTGCTGCACCACCTCGGTGCGGACGAGGAGCTGTGCGAGCTCGCCGCCGTGGGCGGCTATCTCCACGACGTCGGCAACGTCGTCAGCCGTGCCAACCACGGCATCTCGGGCGCCTGGATCGCCTACGACGCGCTGAAGCGCCTCGAGCTGGACCCCTACCGCATCGGCCTCGTGCTGTCGGCGGTCGGCAACCACGAGGAGCAGTACGGCTCCGCGATCGGCCCGGTCGGCGCTGCCGTCATCCTCGCCGACAAGGCCGACGTGCACCGCAGCCGCGTCCGCACCGGCGCCGACACGACCCTCGACATCCACGACCGCGTCAACGACGCGGTCACGCACAGCTTCCTGCGTGTCGACGCGGACGCTGCCACCATCACCCTCGAACTCGAGCTCGACGAGGAACGCTCCAACGTCATCGAGTACTTCGAGATCTTCCTCGAACGCATGGTCATGTGCCGGCGCGCGGCCCGCACCCTCGGGTGCGAGTTCCGCGTGACCGCCAACGGCCACCACCTCGGCTGAACCACCAGGACCCGACGTGAACCGCACACCACTCATCGCCTCGCTGCTGGTCTCCCTGCTCATCGTGGGGTCGCTGGCGGCGTCGCTCGCACTCGGCACGACCCCGCGACTCGGGCTCGACCTCGAGGGCGGCGTCTCCGTGATCTACAGCCCCGTGCTGCAGGAGGGGGAGGAGGAGCCCGACGACTTCGAGGAGGTCCTCGACGAGACCGTCGAGGTCATCCGCAACCGCGTCGACGCCCTCGGTGTCGCCGAGCCGGAGATCACCCGCCAGGGCAGCGAGATCCTGGTGCAGCTGCCGGGCATCGACGACGAGGACCGCGTCCAGGAGATCATCGGCCGGACGGCGCAGCTGACGTTCCGCCGGGTCGAGGAGGTCATCCCGCCCGGCAGCGAGGCCTACGACGAGGCGCCGACGTGCGACGAGGCCCAGGAGTCCCTGACGGCTGACGAGGGCTCCGTGCTGTGCCAACGGGCCGACCAGGCCGTCGACCCCGCCAACCCCACCAAGTACCGGGTCGGCCCGGCCGAGATCGCGGGCTCGTCGATCGAGCAGGCCTTCGCCACGATCGGGCAGGGCGGCTACGTCGTCTCGCTCGAGCTGGACGGGGAGGGCGCGGGCACCTTCGAGGAGATCACCTCGGACCTCGCCTGCGAACGCGACCAGGGCCAGCCCGGACTCTTCGCGATCGTCCTCGACGGCGAGGTCTACTCGGCCCCGGCCATGAACCCGTCCGTGCTCTGCGGCATCGGCATCACCGGCGGCCAGGCCAGCATCTCGGTCGGCCAGGGGCAGGCCGACGGCGGTGAGCAGGAGGCCGTGGACCTCTCCCTGGTCCTGCGTTCGGGCGCCCTGCCGATCACGCTCGTCAGCCAGGACTTCCGCACCGTGTCGCCGACCCTCGGCGCCCAGTCGCTGGAGGCAGGCCTGACGGCTGCCGCGATCGGTCTGGCGCTGGTCGCCGTCTGGCTGATCGGGTTCTACCGCTGGCTCGGTGTCGTGGCCATCAGCGCGCTGGCCGTGTTCGGCGTCGTCATCACGGGGCTGATCGGTCTCGCGGGCGGCTTCGGGTTCACCCTGACGCTCGCCGGCATCGCCGGGATCGTGGTCTCGATCGGCATCACGGCGGACTCGAGCATCCTGTTCTTCGAACGCATACGTGACGAGGTCCGTCTCGGCAAGACGGTGCGGACCTCGGTGAAGCGGGCGTTCGACTCGGCCTTCCGCACCAACCTGGCCGGGAACACGGTGACGCTCGCCGCGGCCGTCGTCCTGTACTTCCTCGCGGTCGGGCCGGTGCGCGGCTTCGCGCTGACGCTCGGCATCGCCACGATCCTCGACATCGGGATCCTGTGGGCCTTCACACGCCCGACCGTCTTCCTGCTGGCCAACACCCGACTCATCCGACGGGACAACCTGCGGGTCGAGCCCCGCACCACTGCGGAGGTGGCCTCATGACGAACGTCAACTTCGTCGGCAACCGGCGACGCTGGGCCCTGATCTCGGCCGTCCTCATCGTGCTCAGTCTCGGTGAGATCGTCCTCGCCGGCCTGAACCTCTCGATCGACTTCGTCGGCGGCACGACCTTCCTCGTCAACGAGGTGACCGACGAGGACCTCACGCGTCCCGCGATCGAGAACGCGGTCGAGGCCGCTGGTGGCGAGGACGTGACCGTCCAGCTCACCGAGGCCCAGGACGGTGGCAACGTCGGCGTCATCGTCGAGACCGCAGCCGTCCCGGTCGGCAGCGAGACGGAGAACGCCATCCAGCAGGCGCTGATCGAGGTGACGGGTGGCGAGACCGTCGACGTCAGCACGGTCGGGCCGTCGTGGGGCGAGCGGATCTCCTCGCAGGCCCTGCGCGCGCTCGTGGTGTTCCTGATCATCGTGGTCATCTACATCTCGGTGCGGCTGGAGTGGAAGATGGCCGGAGCGGCCATCGTCGCCCTGGTCCACGACGCGATCATCACCATCGGGGCGTACTCGCTGTTCGGCTTCACCGTGTCGCCCTCGACGATCATCGCGCTGCTGACCATCCTCGGTTACTCGCTGTACGACTCGGTCGTGATCTTCGACCGCATCGAGGAGAACACGTCGCAGCTCGGCCAGATCGGCCGTCGCAGCTACGGCGAGATGGTCAACACCTCGATGAACGAGGTCCTGTGGCGCTCGCTGAACACCTCGATCACCTCGCTGCTGCCCGTCGGCGCCCTGCTCTTCCTCGGTGCCCAGCTGCTGGGTGCCGACACGCTGCAGGACCTCGCGCTCGCGCTGTTCCTCGGCATGGCGCTGGGGTCGTACTCCTCGATCTTCGTCGCGGGGCCGTTCCTCGCGTGGTGGAAGGAGCAGGAGCCCCAGTACGCCGACATGGCGGCCAAGCTCGAGAAGCGCATCGCCGCCGGCGAGGCCGACGCCGTCGCGCCGGAGGCCATCATCGACGCCCGCGCCCCGATCACGACCGAGTACGTCCGGGGCCGTGGCAAGAAGAAGCGGAAGAAGAAGTGACCATCGACACCAGCAGGCTCGAGTCGCTCGTCCGGGACATCCAGGACTTCCCGGAGCCGGGCATCACGTTCAAGGACCTCACGCCGCTGCTGCGTGACCCGGCCGCCTTCCGGACGGTCGTGGACGCGTTCGTCGCCCAGGTCGGGCACGGCGAGGTCGACCAGGTCGTCGGGATCGAGGCGCGCGGGTTCTTCCTCGCCGCGCCGATCGCGTACCACCTCGACGCCGGGTTCGTGCCCGCGCGCAAGGTCGGCAAGCTGCCCGCAGACACCACGGCCGTCACGTACGACCTCGAGTACGGCAGCGCGACGCTCGAGCTGCACACCGACGCCTTCGGGCCGGGGGACCGGGTCCTGATCGTCGACGACGTGCTGGCGACGGGCGGGACCGCCCGCGCCACCGTCGAGCTGGTCGAGGAGCTCGGCGCGACGGTCGTCGGCTGCCAGTTCCTGCTGGAGCTGGGCTTCCTCGACGGCCGTGCCGTGTTGGACGGCGTCGACTGCTGGTCGCTGCTGACGGCCTGACGTCCGGCCGACCCGCCGTGGCACACCACGTGCCGCGCGGTCGTACAGTGCTGCCCGGACGACACGAGGGGCCCAGCACTGGCAGGGACCGAGCAGGACACCTCCACGGAGGAGGCGACGGCTGACGAGGCGACCGAGCGCGCCGGGCCGACGCCGCCGCCGCCACGCCCGTCGGGCGTGCGGAGCGTCCTGCGTCGCCTGCCGATCTCACGCCCGGACGTGCCGCCGCTGATGGCCGAGCTGGCCGCCGAGATGCGCCGGTCGAGCCCGAAGGCCGACCTCGACGAGGTCGTCCGCGCCTACGAGGTCGCGGCCGAGGCCCACGAGGGCCAGATGCGACGGTCGGGCGATCCGTACATCACCCACCCCGTCGCGGTGGCGACGATCCTCGCCAGCCTCGGTATGGACACCGACACCCTGGTCGCGGCGCTGCTCCACGACGTGGTCGAGGACACGCCGGCGTCGCGTGACCAGATGGAGGAGTGGTTCGGCTCGGACGTCGCCCACCTCGTCGACGGCGTGACGAAGCTGGACCGGCTGCAGGTCGAGTCGAAGCAGGAGCAGCAGGCCGAGACGCTGCGCAAGATGATCCTCGCGATGGCCGAGGACATCCGGGTGCTGCTGATCAAGCTCGCCGACCGGCTGCACAACATGCAGACGATGGGCGCGATGCCCCGCGAGAAGCAGAAGGCGAAGGCACAGGAGACGCTCGACATCTACGCGCCGCTGGCGCACCGCCTCGGCATGCAGCACCTCAAGCTGCAGCTGGAGGACCTCGGCTTCCACACGCTGCACCCGAAGCGCTACGACGAGATCGAGGCGATGATCGCCGAGCGCCAGCCCGACGTGGAGGCCTACGTCGAGCGGGTGACCGAGGAGGTCCAGGAGCGGCTGAAGGAGATCCGGGTCCGCGCCGACGTCACCGGCCGACCCAAGCACCTCTACTCCATCTACGAGAAGATGGTGCTGCGGGGCAAGGAGTTCGACGAGATCCACGACATCGTCGGGATCCGGGTCATCGTCGAGTCCGTGCGCGACTGCTACGCGGTGCTGGGGCAGCTGCACGCGCACTGGCGCCCGATGCAGGGGCGCTTCAAGGACTACATCGCGATGCCCAAGTTCAACCTCTACCAGTCGCTGCACACGACGGTGGTGGGGCCCGACGGGCGTCCGATCGAGATCCAGATCCGCACCCGCGAGATGCACCACACCGCCGAGTACGGCGTCGCGGCGCACTGGATGTACAAGTCCGACGGCAAGAGCGGCGCCCCGCCGAAGCTGGAGGGCCAGCCCGGCGACCTGCGTTGGCTCGAC
>JBFKQZ010000084.1:0-11350 GCA_041627475.1 Nitriliruptoraceae bacterium
CGACTCGCCCACACGGCTCCGTCGAGCGAACGGGTTCGGTGAGCTCGACGCCCGGTCAGGCACGGGCGCCCGACTCGCCGAACCCGCTCGTCAGGCGTACTCGCGCTGGTAGGTGATGAGCTCGGTCTCCGGGTCGAAGCCGAAGAACGTGCCACGCGGCAGCTCGCTCCAGCGCCGGCCGGCCGCGTCGTAGGACAGCGTCCACTCGACGGCGAACTCGGTGCCGTCCTCGGCCACGACCAGCCGCTTCGTCTCGATCGCGACGTTGTCCTTCCCCGACAGGTAGTCCTTCAGGTAGGCCTGGATGAGGAGGTTCCCGCGGTGCGGCGGGTTGTACGGCTCGAGGTAGAGGGCGTCCTGGTCGTACAGCGACGGGAGGTCACCGAGGTCGCCGCTCTCCAGCATCCCCTTCAACCGCTCCCAGGTCGTCGCAGCGTCCGCCACCGGCGCCTCCACTCGTCGTCGTCAGTCCCCCAGCGCGTGTCGCCGGGCCCCGGTCACGACCGGGCCGGACGGAGGATAGACGCTCGCCGCCGTCATCCCCCAAGGCCAACGGCGCACATCTGCTCCACAGGTTTTCCACAGGGCGCTGGCCAGCTCATCGGCGTGGGCTGACCGGCCGGCGAGCGGGCTAGTCCACTCGACCCAGAAGTTCGGTGCGTCCGTGACGTGACGCCTGTTGCTGCTGCGCGCCCGAGTGCCCCCTCACGGAGCGCAGCGACCGACCACCCAGACGAACAAGCACGCGCCCTCGCTGACCCTGCGCCATGTGGACAACCCGCTCCGTTCTGTGGAGAAGTCCCCGTCCGCTTCCACAACCGGACCGCGCCCGGTCGTGCGCTGTGTGCGCACTTCGGGGACTGGTGTGGGAGATCCGCCCGCGACGGCAGGGAGCCGGCGCCCGGGCGGCGAAGACCTGCGCCGTCGCCCGATGCGTCGGACGACACCCGGGACGGGGTGGTGGACCAGGAGGGGGTTCACCACCCCTTCTCGTGTTCCCGGTGGGCATCGACCGTCGACCTGTCACGCCCGCCACGGTCGGGCAGACTCGCCGTCCCCGAGCCCGGACACGACATGACGACCTCCGATCGCACCGACCTCGTCGCCGCCGTGCACGAGCGGTTCGACGACGTCCTCGACCGGCTCGACCGACTCGTCCGCATCCCGTCGGTGTCCGCCGACGGCCACGACCCCGAGCAGCCCCGGCGCAGCGCCGAGATGACCGCGGACCTGCTGCGCGAGGCCGGTATGGACAACGTCCGGCTCGCCGAGGTCGGCGCGGCCCCGCCGTACGTCCTCGCGGAGTGGCTCGGTGCCGGCGACGACGCCCCGACCGTCCTCCTCTACGCCCACCACGACGTCCAACCGGTCGGGACGCCGGAGGGCTGGACATCACCGCCCTTCGAACCGACGCTGCGCGACGGCCGGCTGTACGCCCGGGGTGCGGCCGACGACAAGGCCGGCGTGCTCGCCCACGTGGCGGCGGTCGAGGCCTGGCTCGCGACGCGCGGCCAGCTGCCCTGCAACGTGAAGGTCGTCATCGAGGGCGAGGAGGAGATCGGCTCGCCGCACCTGTTCGAGTTCCTCACCGCCCACGGGGACGAGCTGCAGGCCGACGTGATCGTCCTCACTGACCTCATGAACTGGCAGGTGGGGTGGCCCAGCCTCACCGTGGCCCTGCGCGGCATGGGAGAGGTGTCGGTCACCGTCCGCACCCTCGAGCAGCCGGTCCACTCCGGGATGTACGGCGGCCCGGTGCCCGACGCGCTCACGGCGACGGCGCGGCTGCTCGCGACGCTCCACGACGAGCACGGCGACGTCGCGGTGGCCGGCTTCAGCGAGGGGCTGCGCGAACCGACGCCCGTGGAGCGGGACCGCATCGCTGCCCTCGCCGCCGACCACCACCAGATCCGTGAGGACGCGCGCATGCTCGACGGCGTCGAGTACGTCGGCGCCCCCGACGCCGCACTGTGGGAGCGGGTCTGGTACCGCCCGACGATCACGCCGATCGGCATGGACGTGCCGAGCACCACCGCCGCCGGCAACACCCTGCTGGCCGAGGTCACGACGAAGCTGTCGTGCCGCTTCGCGCCCGGCATGGACCCGATCCGTTCACTGGACGCGCTGACCGCCCACCTCGAGACGCACGCGCCGTTCGGGGCCCGGGTGGAGGTGACGCGGGGCCACCACAACGCGGCCTGGACGGCCGAGCCGGACGGGCCCGCCTTCACCGCCGCGGCCCGCGCGATGGCCCTCGGCTACGACCACGAGCCGGCGATCCTCGGCTGCGGCATGTCGATCCCGTTCGTGCAGCCCTTCAGCGACGCGTTCGGTGGGGTGCCCTGCCTGCTGGTCGGCATCGAGGACCCGGCCACCAACGCCCACGGCGAGGACGAGTCGCTCCACGTCGACGACTTCCGCCGCGCGATCCTCGCCGAGGTCCACCTGTTCGCCGAGCTCGCCGACGAGCTGGGCTGAGCGGCCCGGACGTGCGACGAGGCCCGTCCGGGAGGGTGGACGGGCCTCGTGGGCCCCGTGCGCGTCGAGCTGGGGAGATCGCGGCGCCGGGGAGGTCTCGTGTGGTGTCAGCGAGCAGGGCCGAGCACGGCCTGCGCCGTCGCGCGACGCTGCTGCAGTCGGGCTGCGGCGTCGTCAGCGGCGGCGACCAGCGCCGTCGTCATCCGTGAGCTGAGGTCGCGCCCCTGCGCGACCCGCACGCGGTGCAGCGTCGCACGCTGCTGGTCTGCAGCCATGCGGCCCGCCGCGATGGGCTGAGCGAACCAGGTGTGCATGTCGTCTCCGATGGGATTCCCGTTCGAAAGGTTTCGAGTGGTGGGTCCGGGCATTATCGTACGGTATTCGTAGAACACCCGCAAGCGGTTTGGGTCGATCGATATAGGTACGTCCGTACAGGTTCGTTCGAACCGTTCGCCGGGCGTCGAACGATGGGGGTGGTACCGTCATCGAACGGAAGCGATCCCTGGAAGGCACCCGTGCAGGTCGTCGACCTCCGCCCCGGACGACGGGCGACCCCGCCCACGATCGAGCTGTGGGCCTCGACCGGTGCCGAGCTCGTGCGCAGCGCCGCAGCGCTCACGCGCAACCCGTGTGACGGGTTCGACGTCGGCGACGACCGCCTCGCCGAACTGGCCGGCCGGCTCGACGACGACGTGCGCGACCACCTCCTCGCCCAGCCCGAGGAGCTCTGGCTCCACCTGACCTCGCTCGTCGCCCGACTCGAGGAGCCGGGCACGGCGGAGGACCTGCTGGCCATGCTCGAGGAGCGACCGCAGGAGGTGTGGCGGATCCTCTTCGAGCAGCCGCTGGGCGACTTCGGCGACCGTGCCCCGGAGCGCTGGCGCGCCGAGCTGGACGACGCCTCCCCTGCCGACGACGCCGAGCTCGCGCTGCTCGACCGCTACCTCGCCGGCGAGGCGACCGCGGACGACGTCCGGTCCTGGGTCTCGTCGCTGGACGGCAACGACAAGCTGGCCACGATGCTGGACCCGCTGCTCGCCGACGAGCCGACCGCGATCGTCGGCGCCCTGCACCGCACGCTGACCTCGATCCAGCAGACCGTCGGGGCCGAGATGCTCGCCGAGGCGATCGGCCCGATGCAGCGCGAGGTGGTCGCCCGCCGCCAGCAGCTCGAGGCCGGCCGACACCCCGGCGAGCTCGTCGTGGAGGCGACCAACGGCTACGAGCTGAGCGACGAGCTGCCGGTCGAGCGCGTCCTGCTGCTGCCGTCCTACTGGTTCCGGCCGTGGCTGATCATCAACCGCATCGACGACGTCGAGGTCCTGACCTCCCCGGTCGCCGACGAGCACCTCGCCCTGCCGTCCGCCGCGCCACCCCCGGCGCTCGTCAAGCTGACCAAGGCGCTCGGCGACGAGGGTCGGCTGCGGCTGCTGCGCCGCATGGGGGGCGGCCCGATCACGCTCGCCGACGCGATGGACGAGCTCGACCTGGCCAAGACGACGGCCCACCACCACCTGTCGATCCTGCGACAGGCCGGGTTGGTCGTGATCCGCGGAGAGGGGCGGGACAGCCGCTACGCCCTGCGTGCCCACGCCCCCACGGCGGCGAACAAGGCGCTCGAGGACTACCTCGGCAGCGCCGTCCCGCTCGCCGAGGCCGACACCGACTGACACCCCACCGCCGCGCTGCTCGCGCGCGGCTTCCGGGTGTCACGTCACCGGCTCCGGCATGCTTCGTTCAACAGCGTGACACCTCTCCGTCACCACACCGACGTGGTGGCCGCCCGGCGCAGACGCCCACGCACCGGGTAGGGAGCATGCATTGAGCCCCCCAGCCGCCCGGTCCGGAGCTCGTCCCGGCCGCATCGAGACCACGCGCTTCCGCTGTCCCTGCGGCCGCTCCGTCGCGGCCCAGCGCGGCACCGAGGCGGCGCGCAGCAAGCGCTGCTCGAGCTGTCGGAGCCGACAGCAGGCCGACCCGCCGCTGCACCGCACCTGACCCAGACGACCACGACCCCGCCGCGAGCGGGGTCGTCCGCGTCCCAGGGCTACTCGTCGCGACCCGGTCGCGGGGGCCGGTCGGCGGCGCCGCTCAGCTGTGCCACGAGGGCATCGGCCACGGCCCGCCCGACGGCGGCGTGGGCTGCCTTCGGCCAGTGGATCCCGTCGTCGTTGAGCGCCGCGGCGTGGGGTTCGACGAGCGGCCACGCGGCGACGGGCGTGAAGCCGTGCGCAGCCGCCTGGGCGAGCTGCGCCGCTGCCCGCTCCTCGAACCGGACGTGGTCGTTCCCGTAGTACTCGGAACGATGGCTGCTCGGCCCCAGTGCCACCCCCGCGGCGCCGTGCGCGACCGCACGCAGGTGGTCCAGCAAGCCGTCGTGTGCACGCGCGAACTCGGCCGGCGGCGTCCGCACGAACCGCCCTCCCGTCGCGCGGACGATGGCCGGGTACAGCTGGTGCAGCCCCCGTCGCACCCGCCGGCGCAGTGCGGGCGGCCGCAGGTGGGGGACGAGCGCCTGCACCGGGGTCGGGACGCCCATCGGGGCGTGGTCGTAGGACCCGAGTGCGAGCACGACCGCATCGGCACGCGCGAGGACCTCGAACTGCACGTGCCGGTCCTTGCGCACGAGGTCCAGCGCCTCGCGGACCGTCCGCGCCGGTCGGGCGAGCACCTGGACCTCGACCGGCTCGCCGAGGGCCGCCGCGAGGTGGTCCGCCGCCACGTTCGGCCACAGCTGCGGCGCGTCCGGCAGCTGCGGGCCGTCGTCGTCGGTGAAGGAGAACGAGTCACCGAGCACCACCAGGCGGACCGGTCCACCGGGGTGGGCGCGACGCCGCCCCGGGGCGAACCGCGGCTCGTCCGGCCAGGCGTCGTCCGGGAGGAGCGCGGTCACGCGACCGCCAGCGGTTCCCGCACCGGGTCGGCGGCGAGCAGGCTGACGCGGACCGCCGCCACCCAGAACAGCGTCGCCAGCAGCATGTGGACGAGCACGAGCTCGGCCGGAACGCCGGTGAAGTACTGCCAGTAGCCGACGCCCCCCTGGGCGAGCTCGATGCCGAGCAGCAGCGTCGTCGCGCGTGCGAGCCGGTCGGCCCCCAGACGCCGCGCCTGCACCAGCACGAGCACGGTCAGCCCCACGGTCAGCCACACGCTGATGCCGTGGAGCCGGGCCACCTCGGTGATCGCGATGCCGAGCCGGTCCGTCCCCGGGTCACCGGCGTGCGGTCCCGTGGCGGTCACGACGGTGCCCAGCACCAGCACGACGGCCCCGAGCGCGGGGACCAGCCGTGCGGTCGGCAGCGCCCTCGCGGCCGGGTCGGGCGCACCGTGGCGGACGCGGTGGACGACCACGGTGGCCACCGCGATCAGCACCATCGAGAGGAGGAAGTGCGCCATGACCGTGGCCCAGTGCAGGTCCAGGCGCACCGTGATGCCGCCGAGCACCGCCTGTGCGAGGACCCCTGCCACGAGCCAGCCCGTCAGCCGTCGGACCACGTGCCCCTCGGCCAGCTCACGGCGAGCTGCGAGGAAGGCACCGACCACGGCGGACAGCACGACGAACGACAGGAGTCGGTTGCCGAACTCGACGTAGACGTGCCAGCCGGCCTCCCCACCCGGCGGCGGCACGACGGAGCCCTGCTCGCACGCCGGCCACTCCGAGCAGCCCAGCCCCGAGCCCGTCACCCGCACGGCACCACCGGTGACGACGATCATGATGTTGGTCGCGAGCGCTGCCGACGACCAACGGCGGAGGGAGGTCGATTCCATGCCGTGGAGGGTACGTGGTGGCACCGGTCCGGCCGTGCGCGCGCCTCGGCCACCGGTCGACGGTCTGCGGGCCCCCGCCGTACCCTCCGGGAGTGCCGAGCAGCGGCTTCGCGCGTCGCGCCAGCACCCGCCGTCCACCTCGTCCGAGGCCCTCGTGACCACGCCCCTCGAGACCCGTCCGACCACGTCGGACGACGTCACCACGCCCGCCGCGACGCACCGTCGGCGCGGGTACGTGCTGCTGGTCCTCGGACTGTTCCAGGTCTGGCTGTGGGTGACGCGGCTCGTGAACCTGGTCCAGGACCCCGAGCCGCGGACCACGGGCTTCGTCGTCGTCCACGCCGTCCTCTACGTCGCCGCCTTCGGCTGCGCGTTCGTGCTGCTCGGGATGGGCTGGCGCATGTGGCGCGAGGCGCGCCGGCCGTGAGCACCACCTCCTCCGAGCCCGACGCGACCGCTGCAGCGGTCGGGCCGATGCACGCCACCGGTCGGTACGAGGGCTCCGGTGGGGCGCTCGCGACCGCACGCCGCTGGTTGATGGTCACCAAGCCCCGGATCATCGAGCTGCTGCTCATCACGACCGTCCCGTCGATGGTCGTCGCGGCCGAGGGCTGGCCCGGGACCGCCCTCGTGCTGCACACGCTGTGGGGCGGCGCGCTGTGCGCCGGCTCCGCCAACGCGATCAACAACTGGTTCGACCGTGACGTCGACGCGGCCATGGCCCGCACGAGCCGACGTCCCACGGCCGCCGACGAGGTGGACCCGGCCAAGGCGGTCTGGTTCGGCGTCGTGCTCGGCATCGCCGGGTTCACCTGGCTGACGGTGTTCGTCAACCTGGTCGCGGCGCTGCTGGCGACCTCGGCCATCTTCTTCTACGTGTTCGTCTACACCATGTGGCTGAAGCGCTCGACGTCGCAGGCCGTCGTCATCGGCGGCGCTGCGGGGTGCGTGCCGGTGCTGACCGGGTGGGCCGCGGTGACGGGCGGCTCGGTGACCGCGCCCGAGCCATGGCTGCTCTTCGCCCTGATCTTCTGGTGGACCCCGCCGCACTTCTGGGCCCTGGCCCTCAAGTACCGCGACGACTACGCCGCGGCGGGCCTGCCGATGCTGCCGGTCACGTTCGGGGTCGCCGAGGCCACGCGGCACATCCTCCTCTACAGCTGGCTGCTGCTGAGCATCGTGCTGATGTACGCGGCCGTCACCGGCTTCGGCCCGGTGTTCACGATCCCCGGCATCGTGCTGACCCTCGGCTTCATCGCGCTGGCCCTGCGACTGCGGCGCACGCAGGAGGTGCCGCACGCGATGCAGCTGTTCCACTACAGCAACACCTACCTCGCCCTGCTCTTCGTGGCTGCCGCCCTCGACGCGGTCTGATCCCGCGGGATCACCCCGGTGCGTTCGAGCACGCGTGCCATGACGTCGAGGTCGTCCGGATCGCGGACGTTGCAGGTCGGCAGGCCGCTCAGTCGTCGCACGAGGGCGACGCCAGAGCTCGTGTTCACCGCCGGGCCACTCACGAGGTCGGCAGCCCGACCGAAGCCGGTGATCACGCCGGCCACGGCGTACGGGTCGGAGGCACACAGCACCGTGCAGCGCACCCGGTGCTGCAGTCGCTCGAGGACCGTCTCGCCGTTGTAGGGCTCCAGCGGTGACGCGCCCGCCTCCGCCACGACCACGTCGGGGGACGCCGCAGCGACCAGCTCGAGCAGCCGCTCGAGCCGCTGGGCGTAGAGGGTGGCCGGCACCACCGTGGAGGCGAGGCCCACGTCCACGAAGTCGAAGACGGCGTCGGCGCCCTCGTCCTGCATCGAGAGGATGTCGCGGTAGCGGCCCGCACCCGTGAGCTTGACCGCCACGACCCGCAGACCCCGCTCCTTGAGGAGCCGCACGACCGCCCGCGCGGCCGTCGTCTTGCCCGACGACATGCTCGTCCCGACCAGGAGCACGACGGGCGCGTCGGTGTGGACCCCGGTGGCCTCCGGCACCGTGCCGCGGAGCCGGACCAGCCGCCCGTCGCGCTCCACGTGCCCGACGTAGTGGCAGTCGACGATGTACCCGGTCAGGTGTGGGGAGATCGAGGTCACCCGCCCGAGGAGCCCGGCCGAGGTCATCATGTGCATCCGCCGGTCCGGGCCGACGTCCCGCCACGACCCGACCGCCTCCAGCGTCGCGGCCCGGGAGCCCAGCGCACCCACGACGTGGTCGCCGTCGGCGAGCTTCGCCATCCGCCCGTCGGCACGCTCGACCACGGCCTTGATCGGCGGTCGGTGCGCCTCGACCACGACGACGTCGCCCTCCTGCCAACCGTCCCGTGCGATGGGTGTCGCCGTCCACGGTCGGGCGAGGTCCACGCAGCGCGTGACGGAGCCCGGGACGACAGGGTGGAACTCGCTCATGTCGTGACTCCCCCGCGCATCCGTGCAACCACGTCCGCTGCCGTGACCTCGCCCGTCTCGACCGGGGTGGGCAGGGACGCCAGCAGCGCCGGGACGCCCCCCACGGGCAGCGGGCGCGCGGCGTCACGGACGGGACCGGCCGCGACGAGCGCCGCGAGCAGCGCGGTCCGCTCGACGAGGTGGTCGAGGACGATGTGCTCGGTCTCGGCGTGCGCCCCGTCGCCCACGGGCCCGAGGCCGTCGAGCGTCGGGGCGAAGGCCGCCGTCGTGTTGCCGTCGGAGGCACCACCGGCCGTGGCCTCCTCGAGCGTGACCCCGAGGGCGTGGCCGGCCGCACGGGCGAGCTCCCAGAGCCGCACCGTGCCCTCGTCGCGCTCCATCGGCGGTCGTCCGAAGCCACCCTCGACGGTGATCGCCGTCCCGGGCGTGGTCGTGGCGAGGCCGCGCATCGCGCGCTCGACACGCTCGGCATCGGCATGCGTGGCGACCCGGACGTCGACCACGGCCCGGCTCTCGGGCGCGACCACGTTCGGCCGCAGGCCCCCGTCGATCGTGCCGACGTTGACGGTGGTGCCCGCCGCCGGGTCGTTCAGGGCGAAGAGCGACTGGATCACGTGGGAGAGCTCGAGGATCGCCGACGCACCGCCCTCCGGGTCGAGCCCGGCGTGCGCCGCCGTCCCGGAGACCGTGATCGTGAACCGCCCCACGCCCTTGCGCGCGGTCTTGAGCCGCCCCGTCGGCCCGAGCGACGGCTCGGTGACCAGCACGCGGTCGGCGTGCCGGGCCAGGGTCGCGATCGGGACCGTGGACTCCCGGCTCCCGATCTCCTCGTCGGTGTTCAGCAGCACCACCGGGGGCACGGGCGCCGCGACGTCGAGGGCCGCGAGGGCTCGCAGGGCCCAGAGCACCTGCACGACGCCGGCCTTCATGTCGTACACCCCGGGGCCGCGGGCGACGACCCCGTCGGTGCGCAGCGGCCGCGACGACGACGTCCCCACCGGCCAGACGGTGTCGAGGTGGCCCACGAGCAGCTGCGGGACGAGGTCCGGCGCGTCGTCGGCGCGTCGAGCGACGAGCCACCCACCCGTGCGCACCCCGTCCACGCGACGGACGTCGCACCCGAGGTCCTCGAGCTCGTCCTGCACGAGGTCGAGGAGCGGGCCGAGGGAGCTCGGCGTCGTCGACGGCGTGTCGATGGCGACCGTCCGGTGGAGGAGGTCGACCATGTCGGTCCGGTGCGGCACCAGCCACTCGTGCAGGTCCGCGGCCACGGCGCTCATCGCCGGAACCCACGGTGGTACGGGAACGCATCGGCGTGGTCGATGGTCGCGACGTGGTCCGGGTGCACGTAGGCCAGCAGCGGTGAGCGTCGCAGGACGTCGTGCGGGTCCTCGTCGCTGCTCAGGAGGGCGTCCGTCGCCGCGACGGCGTGCACGATCCGGCCGACCACGACGCTCCAGTGGCCGTAGTCGTCCAGCACCCGCTCGAGCTCGCACTCGACGACGAGCGGGGCGTCGGTGAGGACGACACCGTCGACCACCGTGGCAGGGCTGGTCGCGACGCCCGCGAGGGTCGCCTTCTCGCCGTCCACCGACCGCGGGCCGGCTGCGAGCGAGGCGAGCAGGACGTCGTCCGGCCGCAGCCACGACACGGTGAAGGCCGCCGACCGCAGCAGGTTGCGGTGCGTCGTGTGCGTCGGTGAGCACGTGAAGGCGAGGTGGTCGTCCCCCACCGGCATCACCATGTGCTTGGGGGCGAGGTCCGGCACGCCGTCGTCGTCGACGGTGCCGACGACGACGAGTGGCGCGACCGTCAGCACCCGGTCAAGCGGCGGGCTGTCCGGACGGATCGTGACCTGTGCACCCTCGCCCATCGCAGCCTCCCGCCGGCGTCTGCCGTGGGCCACCGGCTGATCCGTCCACGATAAGCACGCCGGCGACCCGCCACGCGGGACGGAGGGCCCGACCCGCCGGGACCCGGGCGTCCTGACGGAACACGCCGCGGACGGCGTGTCCCGTCACCTAGCTCGCACCGGTGACGCGAGCAGGACCCCACAACGGACAGAACACGCCGCGGACGGCGTGTTCTGTCGAGGTGGTGTGGGCTCGCGCCCGACCGGGTCAGCCCTCGGCGGGCGGGCCGATGGTCAGGACGCCCTCCATCACGGGGTGGACCACGCAGTTGAAGTAGTACTGCTGGCCCTCCTCGTAGTCGTTCGGCGCCGCGGTGTACGTGATCTCGTCGATGCCGTTGATGACCGTCGAGCCCTCGGCGACGCCGAAGATCAGGGCACCGGGTGCCGGCGCGCCGTCCTCCTCGGCGAGCTCGAAGATCTGGAAGTTGTGCGGGACGGCCGACTGCACGTTGTTGAACACGAACGCGAACGTTGCCGCCTCGGGCTGCGCCGGGAACGTGACCTCCTGCGTGTCGGTGCAGGTGTCGGCCGACTGGTTCTCCGGGTCCTCGAACACGCAGAAGTTCTCCGAGTTCTTGGCGCCCACGAGCGCACCCTCGGGCGCCGAGGCGACCGGCTCGTAGTACCAGGGCAGCGTCTCGGAGAGCTCGTCCTCGGGCACGCCGCCGTTGACTGCCCAGAGCGCGGCGGCACCGCCACCGAGCAACGGCAGCAGGGCCACGGCGCCGATGACCGCGCGGCGACCCACCGTCATGTGCTCCTCGTCGACGGCGTTGGCCAGCGAGAACGCGAC
>JBFKQZ010000085.1:0-11348 GCA_041627475.1 Nitriliruptoraceae bacterium
GCCGACTGGTACCTCGAGTCGGTCAAGGTCCGGATCTACGGCGACGACGCGCAGGCCGCCGACGACGCTCGCGCGGTGCTCGCCGCCGTGCTCGACCAGCTGCTGCGCCTGCTGCACCCGGTGATCCCGTTCGTCACCGAGACCCTGTGGCGTGCCCTGACCGGATCCGACGGCGGCCGCGACTCGCTCGCGCTCGCTGACTGGCCGAGCCAGCTGCGCGCCCGCGACGAGGACGCCGAGACCGCCTTCGCGCTCGTGCAGGACCTCGTGACCGAGGTGCGCCGGTTCCGCTCGCAGAACGGTGTCGCCGACTCGGTCAGCTTCCCGCTGACGGTGGCGACGGGCCAGCGCGAGCTGCTCGAGCCGCACACGACCCTGCTGGCGTCGCTGGCGAACCTCGCCTCGATCGACTTCGTCGACGAGGCGGACGACGACCCGTCGTTGGCGCGCGTGCTGTTCGACGGGGGCGTCGCGACGACGCCGCTCGCGGGCCTGATCGACGTGGAGGAGGAGCTCGAACGGCTCCGCCGCGACAAGGAGAAGGCCGAGGGCTCGCTGCGCAACGCCGAGGGCAAGCTGGCCAACGACGCGTTCGTCAGCAACGCCCCCGAGCAGGTCGTCCAGGGCGAGCGCGACCGGGTCGCCGAGCTGCAGCAGCGCATCGCCGAGCTCGACGAGCAGATCTCCACGCTCGCCGCGCTGTGATCGGGACGACCATGACGACGTTCGAGCAGGCCGAGGCAGCGCTCCTGGCGCGTGGCCGGGGGCGGATGATCCCCGACCTCGACCGCATCACGCTGCTGCTCGAGCTGCTCGGCCAGCCGCAGCGGTCCTACCCGACGGTCCACGTCACGGGCACCAACGGCAAGGGGTCGGCCGTCCGCATGATCGGTGGGCTGCTGTCGGCCGCCGGCGTCTCGGCGGGCACGTTCACCTCGCCGCACCTGCAGACCGTCCGTGAGCGGCTCCAGGTGGCCGGTCGACGCATCGGCGAGCAGCAGTTCGCCGACCTCTACGACGACGTGGCCCCGCTGGCCGCACTGGTCGACGAGCGCAGCGACGACGACGTCACCTACTTCGAGCTGCTCACGGCGATGGCGTCGTGGTGGTTCGCCGAGGTGCCGGTCGACGTCGGCGTCTTCGAGGTCGGCATGGGCGGGACCTGGGACGCCACGAACCTCGTGCGCGGCGACGTCGCGGTCATCCAGCCGATCGACCTCGACCACACCGAGCTCGGTGGGACGCCCGCCGAGGTCGCGCGTGAGAAGGCCGGGATCATCAAGGCCGACGGGATCGCCGTCGTCGCAGAGCAGCGGTCCGACGTGCTGGACGTGCTGCGGGCACGCGCCGAGGACGTCGGTGCCGAACTGCGGGTCTGGGGTCGTGACCACGAGCTGCTCCAGCGCAGCGACGCGCCGGGCGGCCAGGCCGTCACCGTCCGCGCCGGCGACCACGTCGTGCGCGACCTCTTCGTCCCGCTGTACGGCGCCCACCAGGCCGACAACGCCGTGATGGCCGTCGCCGCGGTCGAGGCGCTGCTCGGCCCGACGTTCGCCGACATCACCGATGACGCCTGGCGCCAGGGGATGGCGACCGTGTCGGTCCCCGGTCGGCTCGAGATCGTCCACCGCAACCCGACCGTGCTGCTCGACGGCGCTCACAACCCGCACGGGGCGCGTGCCGCTGCGGCAGCGGTCCCGGACGCACTGCCGGCGAATGCGGAGGTGGTGCTCGTCGTCGGCGTGCTCGACGACAAGGACGTCGAGGGGATCCTGGCGCCGTGGCGGGAGGTCGCGGACCACGTGGTGCTGACCCGTCCGCCGTCTCCGCGCGCCGCCTCGCCGGACCGCGTCGGGCCGCTGGCCGAGCAGATCTGGCAGGGGAGCGGCGTCACGATCGACACGACGCGCGACGTCGCGGCTGCGCTCGACCGCGCCGAGGAGCTCGCGGGGAAGGGCGACGCGATCGTCGTGACGGGGTCGCTGTTCACCGTCGGCGCCGCGCGCGACCGCTACCTCCCCGTCCTCGACGACGACGACGAGGTCGTCTACGAGCCGGAGGACGTCGACTCCGACGCCGACGAGCGGCGGTTCGAGGAGGCGCTCGACCTCATGATCGACCGGGTCGACGCCGAGCGCGCTGGCGACGCGGTGCACGACGCCGTCGAGGCCCTCCGCCCCGACGGCGAGTGACTCAGGTCGGGGTGCGGCCGACGGGGAGGCGCAGGCCGGCGAGGCGACTGCCGACGCGCAGGGCCACGACGACCACGGCGCCGGCGACGAGCGACAGGTCCGCGCCGACGGGGTCGAGCAGGAACGTGGCCGTCGCGCCGCCTGCTGCCGCCGTGGCGTAGAAGTCGCCCGAGCGGTAGAGCACTCCGGGCACCTCGCCCGAGAGCAGGTCGCGGATGATGCCGCCACCGACGCCGCTCACCGTGCCGGCGAACACGGTGCCCCAGAACCCGAACCCGACCTCGATGCCGGTCTGGGCACCGAGCGCGGCGAACAGCGCGAGGCTGAGGGTGTCGGCCGCGTAGAGCAGGCGGCGGGGTGGTGTGCCGAGGGAGCGTGTCCCGAGGAACGTCGCCAGGCCGGTCGCGGCGATCGCCCAGAGCAGCGGCTCGTTCGTCAGGGCCGGCGGTGGGGTGGTGCCGGCCACGAGGTCGCGGACGCTGCCGCCTCCCACGGCGGTGACCGCGGCGAGGACCATCACGCCGACGAGGTCGAAGCGCTTCTCCACGGCGACCAGCGCACCGGTCAGTGCGAACACGACGGTGCCGACGACGACGAGGACCTCGACCATGGTGCGCACCGTACGGCCACGACCGGCCGGCCCGGGGCAGCCCGTCTACCCTCGCCGGCGAGTCACTGATCCGACGCCCGCGGTGCGGGCGTCTCGCACGCCGGGCGGCGCGCCCGCGGCGAACACACCTCCCCGAAGGACCAACCATGGCCACCGAGACCACCCTCATCCTCGTCAAGCCCGACGGCGTCGCCCGCGGCCTGGTCGGCGAGGTCGTCCGTCGCATCGAGGCGAAGGGCTTCACGCTGTCCGCGATGGAGCTGCGCACCCTCGAGCGCGAGACCGCCGAGCAGCACTACGCCGAGCACGTCGAGCGCCCCTTCTTCGGCGAGCTCGTCGACTTCATCACCTCGGGCCCGCTGGTCTGCCTCGCCGTCTCCGGCGAGAACGCCATCGCCGGCATGCGCCAGCTGGCCGGTGCGACCAACCCGATCGAGGCCGTCCCCGGCTCGATCCGCGGTGACTTCGCCACCGAGATCGGCGAGAACATCATCCACGGCTCCGACTCGCCCGAGTCGGCCGCCCGGGAGCTCGAGATCTTCTTCCCGGGCCAGTTCGGCTCCTGAGGAGCCTCACCGGCCCACGACGAGCTTGCTCGTCTCGGCGCTTCGCGCCTCGAGGCTCGCGGCGCTCGTCGCCGGGGTCGTGATCCACAGCGGCGCGTGTCCTTCTCGGGCGCGCGCCGTCTGCGTGGGGGAGGGTCGGTGGCCCGCCCCCCGGAGCGCCGATGTCCGCCACGCTGTCGTCCGTCTACGAGCTCGACCGGGCGGGGCCGTGCCCGGCGTGTGCCGAGTCGCGGGTCGACGAGCGGCCGCTGGTGACGTCACCGGAGGCGGCGGCGGCCGTGCTGGTCCCGTTGCTCGCGGACCGGGACCGCGAGGCCTGCGTCGCGCTCCTGCTCGACACCCGGCACCGGCTGCTCGAGACGACCACGGTCTCGGTGGGCAGCATCGACCACACGTTCATGTCGCCGCGGGAGGTCTTCCGCGACGCGCTCCTCGGCAACGCTGCGGCGCTCGTCCTGGGGCACAACCACCCGTCGGGCGACGCGACGCCCAGTCGCGACGACGAGCGCGTGACGCGTCGGCTCGCCGAGGCGGCGGAGGTCATCGGGATCGATCTGCTGGACCACCTCGTGGTCGGTGCGGGCCGGTGGACGAGCCTCGCGCGCGGGGGGACGCTGGGCTGACGCGGGCCGGCCGGGCCGGCGTGCCTCGTGCGTCAGGCGCGTGAGGTGTGCTGGCCAGTGTCCGATTGCCGCTACGCTTCCCGACCCTATGGGCCCGTGTGCCCGACAGGTCGGCGTCCGCCTCGCCGACACCCTGCTGCACGCTGTCGTTGGAGCCGGCGCAGCCCCCCGAAGAAGTTCAGGAACGATTCCCCGTGGCGATCTCCGGCAACACCTTCCAGTTCCTCGGCCGCGACATGGCGGTCGACCTCGGTACCGCCAACACGCTCGTGTACGTGCGTGGCCGCGGCATCGTCCTCAACGAGCCCTCCGTGGTCGCGATCAACACCAAGAACGGTGCGATCCTGGCCGTCGGCTCCGAGGCCAAGCGCATGATCGGCCGCACGCCCGGTCACATCATGGCCCTGCGGCCGCTGAAGGACGGCGTCATCGCCGACTTCGACGTGACCGAGAAGATGCTGCGGTACTTCATCCAGCAGGTCCACAAGCGTCGCTTCCTCGCCAAGCCCCGCGTCGTCGTGTGCGTCCCGTCCGGGATCACCGGCGTCGAGCAGCGCGCCGTCGAGGACGCCACGATCCAGGCCGGCGCCCGCGCCGCCTTCATCATCGAGGAGCCCATGGCCGCGGCCATCGGCTCGGGCCTCCCGGTCCACGAGCCGGCCGGCAACATGGTCGTCGACATCGGTGGTGGCACCACCGAGGTCGCCGTCATCTCGCTCGGCGGCATCGTGACCAGCCAGTCGATCCGCATCGGCGGCGACGAGCTGGACGAGGCGATCATCGCCTACATCAAGAAGGAGTACTCGCTGATGCTCGGCGAGCGCACCGCCGAGGAGATCAAGATCGCCATCGGCTCCGCGTTCCCGCTCAGCGACGAGCCGCACGCCGAGATCCGCGGTCGCGACCTCGTCAGCGGGCTCCCGAAGACGATCATCGTCTCCAGCGAGGAGATCCGGAAGGCCATCGAGGAGCCCGTCAACGCCATCGTCGACGCGGTCAAGAACACCCTCGACAAGACGCCGCCGGAGCTCGCTGCCGACATCATGGACAAGGGCATCGTCCTGACCGGTGGTGGCGGCATCCTCAAGGGCCTCGACGAGCGCCTCAAGCACGAGACCGGCATGCCCATCCACATCACCGAGTCGCCGCTCTCGAGCGTCGCGGTCGGGTCGGGCAAGTGCCTCGAGGAGTTCGAGGCGCTCAAGAAGGTCCTGATCTCGAGCTCGCGTCACTGACATCGCACCGCTGAAGGACGATCGGCCCCGCCGATGAACCAGCGTCGCCGCGCCCGCGTCGTCCTGGCCGTCCTCGTCCTGGCGTCGCTCGTGCTGGTCACGGCCGACTTCCGCAGCGAGGGCGGGCCGCTGGACGGCCTGCGAGGGGTCGCCACCTCGACCATGGAGCCCGTGCAACGGGCGCTGGCCGCGGTGGCGCGCCCCGTCGTCGACGTGTTCGCCAACGTCGGTGAGCTGTGGTCGATCCGGGCCGACAACGAGCAGCTCCGCGACCGTGTCGAGGCGCTGGAGCAGCGGCAGCTCTCCACCGATGCGATCCAGCGCGAGAACGAGCGCCTGCGCGCCCTGCTCGACCTGCGCGAGGCGAACGACTGGGAGACCGTGACGGCCAGCACGGTCGCCTTCACCCCGTCCAACTTCGAGTGGACGATCACGATCGACGTCGGGTCCGACGACGGTGTCCGCGAGGACATGCCGGTCGTCGAGGGTGCGGGGCTGGTCGGCAAGGTCATCCAGGTGACCCCGAGCTCCAGCCGCGTCCTGCTGGCGATCGATCCGAACTTCTCCGCCGCGACGCGCAGTGCGTCCGCCGGTGACGTCGGCGTGGTCACCGGGCAGGGCTCTGACCTGATGCGCATGGTTGCCGACGACCGGACCGCGTCGCTGGCGCCCGGCGACGAGATCGTCACCAACAACTACGAGTTCGGTGTCTTCCCGCACGGCATCCCCGTCGGGATCGTCGAGACCGAGCCGGATGCGTCCGGGCAGCTGAGCACCTCGGTGCTGGTCCGCCCGTTCGTGGACTTCAACCGACTGTCCGAGGTCCTGGTCATCCTGTCGTTCCCGACCGAGGCGCCACCGCCGGTCCCGGACCTGCCCGAGCGCAGCCTCGACCCGCCGCGGCTCGTGCCGGACGAGGCACCGGCGACCGAGCCGCCGGTCGAGGCACCGAGCCCAGCGCCGTCCGAGGGCGAGGGGACCGAGACGTGATCGGCCGCGCGTTCGTCCTCGCCCTGCTCGTCGTCACGGTGGCAGCGGCGCAGACGGCGCTGCTGCCCTTCGTCGCCGTCGCGGGCTTCCGGCCCGACCTCCTGCTCCTGCTCACGATCGCCTTCGCGGTGCACGACGGGCCCGAGTCCGGCGTCCGCATCGGCTTCGGTGCGGGGCTCGCCACCGACCTGCTGCTGCAGACCAGTGCCCTCGGCGTCGCCGCCCTCACCTACGCCGTCGTCGGCTACCTCGTCGGCGTGGCACGTCCCTACCTCGCCACGAACTCGCTGACCGCGCCGCTGCTGCTCGCGTTCGGTGGCAGCACGATCGGTGCGCTCGTGCTCGGTCTCCTGAGCAGCTTCCTCGGGGACGCGCCCACGGACCTGCCCCTGATCCTGACCGTCGCCGCCTTCACCGGCGTCGTCCACACCCTCCTCATCCCGCTCGTGCTGCGCCTCACCCGCGGCATCAGCGCACGGTTCCCCGCCGAGGGGACCGCCGTGACGCGCTGACCGACACCCACCCGTACCGTCGCGGGTGAGCCGCCGGCTCATCCTCCCACCCGCACCGCAGGACCCACCGACGTTGGCTGCATCCCTCGACGACGCGCCGCAGAACCCGCTGCGCCTCACGCTGCTCGCCAGCGTCGTGCTGCTGTTCGTGCTGGCCCTGCTGTCGCGGCTGTGGTTCCTCCAGATCCTCGCGGGTGCGCGGTTCGACGAGCTGTCGCAGAGCCAGGCCGTCCGCCTCGTGACCACCGAGGCGCCCCGCGGCCAGATCCTCGCCGCCGGCGGTGAACCGCTGGTGAGCAACCGGGCCGCACCCACGGTCGTCGTCGACCGGCAGGTGCTGCTCGACGGCAACGGCGAGCCGCGCAGCGAGGGTGCCGAGCGTGTGCTCGAGGACCTCGCGCAGCTGCTCGGCATCACCGTCGAGGACATCTTCGACCGCCTGTCCAGCGTCCGGTACTCGCCCTACAGCCCGGTCCCGGTGCTCGAGGACGTGCCGTCGGAGGTCCGCTTCTACATCCAGGAGCACCGCGAGTTCTTCCCCGGCATCGACGTCATCGACCTGCCGGTGCGCACCTACCCGCAGGAGAACCTCGCGGCGCACCTGCTCGGCTACACCAACGAGATCTCGCCCGAGCAGCTCGACGACCCCGACTTCGTCGGCTACCGCCAGGGTGAGAAGGTCGGTCGGGGTGGCCTCGAGCAGTCCTACGAGTTCGACCTGCAGGGGATCGAGGGCACGAACCGTCTCGCCGTGAGTGCGCGCGGCACCGTGCTGGAGGTCCTGAGCACGATCCCGCCGACACCCGGCGACGACCTGGTCACCAACATCGACCTCGAGCTGCAGGCCGCGGTCGAGGAGAACCTCGAGAACGGCATCCTGGCCAGCCGGAGCATCGTGCGACGGGACGGCCGCAACCTCGAGTCGGTCGCCGGCTCGGCCGTGGTGCTGGACCCGAGGGACGGCGCGGTGCTGGCGATGGCGTCGTGGCCGACCTTCGACCCGTCCGCCTTCGCCGACGGGCTGACCCCGGAGGAGTTCGCGGCCATCTTCGACACGGCCGTCGCCGACGAGGTGCCGGCGATCAACCGCGCGATCCAGGGCGCCTACCCGCCGGGATCGGTCTACAAGACCGTCTCGGGCGCGGCGGCGCTCGAGGCCGGCCTGATCACGCCCGGGTCGACCGTGCCGTGCCCGAGCTCGTGGCAGCTCGGCTCGATCACGTTCAACAACTGGAACCAGCGCAGCGAGGGCTCGATGGACCTCGCGACGGCCCTGAAGCGCTCGTGCGACACGTTCTTCTACGAGCTCGCCTACCAGCAGTACGTGCGGGAGGAGAGTGCGCTCGACGCGGGGCAGCAGGACGTGACCGAGCTGTTCGCCGAGACCGCCCACGGCTTCGGCTTCGGTCGTGAGCTCGGCATCGACCTGCCGGCGGAGCAGGACGGCGTCATCCCGTCGCGGGACTGGAAGGAGGACTACTGGGAGCGGACGCGCGCGAACAACTGCAGCCTCGCCGACCAGGCCGCGCAGACCGCGGCCGAGAACCCGACGCCGTCGGCGCAGTACGCCCTCCAGCTCTACACCGAGCTCTGCCAGGACGGCTACCGCTTCCGCGGCGGTGACGCCGTCAACGCCTCGATCGGCCAGGGCGACGTCCTGACGACCCCGCTCCAGGTGGCGGCCTCGTACGCGGCCGTCGCGAACGGCGGGACGCTCTTCCAGCCCCGGGTCGGCGACCGGATCGTCGCACCCGACGGGACGCTCGTGCGTGAGATCGAGCCGGTGGCGCTCGGGCAGCTGCCCGTCAGCGAGGCCGGGCTCGTCGAGATCCAGCAGGGCCTGAAGGACGTCGTCATGGGCGACGGCGGCACGGCCCGCAGCGCCTTCTCGACCTTCCCGCTCGACGAGATCCCCGTTGCCGGCAAGACCGGCACCGCCGAGCTCGGCAGCCAGATCCCGTACGCCTGGTTCGCCGCCTACGCGCCGGCGGACGACCCCCGGTACGTCGTGGTCGTGTCGGTCGAGCGCGGCGGTGGTGGCTCCCAGACCGCTGCCCCGATCGCCGCACGTATCCTGCAGGCAGCGTTCGGGCTCGACGTGGACCCGTTCGCCGCCGGCGACGAGATCCTCGACTGATGGACTTCCCAGCCCTCCGCAACGACCCTGCCGCTCGCCAGGCGCGAGCGCAGGTCCAGTCGCGCTGGCAGACGGCCACGGCACCCGCCAAGCACGTCGACCCGATCCTGATCGCGGCCTCGGTGATGCTGGCGCTGTGCGGCCTGCTGGCGATCTACAGCGCCAAGTACGCACCGTTGACCAGCCAGGGGCTGCCGACCGACCTCTACGTCACCCGGCAGGGCATGGCGATGGTCATCGGCCTCGTCGCGATGACCGTGGCTGCCGCGTGGGACTACCGCTCACTGCGGACCTGGTCGTCGCTGCTCTACGTCGGGTCGGTGCTCCTCCTCGTCCTCGTGCTGTTCGTCGGCGACGTCAACAAGGGCGCGCAGTCGTGGATCAGCCTCGGCGGCTTCCAGTTCCAGCCCTCCGAGCTGGCCAAGATCGGCTACATCATCGGGGTCGCTGCCTGGCTCCACGATCGTGAGGTCGACGGGTTCGGGGCGGTGCTCGGCGTGCTCGGCCTCCTGCTGCCGCCGCTCGCACTGATCGTCCTGCAGCCGGACCCCGGCACCGGCACGATCCTGCTCTTCGTCGCGTTCGTGATCATGCTCGTCGTCGGGGTGCGGGCGCGGTACCTGCTCGTGCTGGCCCTGCTGGGGGTCATCGGCCTCGTCGGCGTGGTCCAGCTGGAGCTGCTCGAGGACCACCAGGTCCAGCGCCTGACGTCCTTCGCCAACCCGGAGGGCGAGGCCTGTGCGCAGGGGGCCTGTTACAACACCGACCAGTCCCTGATCGCGATCGGGTCCGGCCAGTTCGCCGGCAAGGGGTTGTTCCAGGGCACCCAGACGAACCTCTCCTACGTGCCCGAGAACCACACGGACTTCATCTTCACCGTGATCGGCGAGGAGTTCGGCTTCGTCGGCGCCGTCACGATCCTCGGGCTCTTCGCGGTCGTGCTGTGGCGCTGCCTGCACATCGCGGCCGTCGCGCGGGACCGGTTCGGCATGGTCATCGCCGCGGGCGTGGCGGGCCTCCTCGCGTTCCAGCTGTTCGTCAACGTCGGCATGACCGTCGGGATCATGCCGGTCATCGGGATCCCGCTGCCGTTCGTCTCCTACGGCGGGACGTCGCTCATCGCGACGTTCGCGATGATCGGCCTGGTGCTGAACGTCCACATGCGGCGGTTCCGGTCGAAGTGAGCTCCCGGGTCGGACGCGCCTACCTGGTCGGGGCCTTCGCCGCGATGTTCCTCACTGCCGAGGGCACGGCGTTGGGGGCCGCGGTGCCGACGATCACCCGGGTGACCGGCGTCGACGTCGCGCTCGTCGGCCAGCTCGCCGTCGCGCACGGCATCGGCTCGTTGCTCGGCATCCTCCTCTGGGGTCGTGTCCAGGGGCGCTGGCCGGCCCGCCGTGCCGTCGCCGTCGGGGCGACGTGCATGCTCGCCGGCGCTGCTGCCGTGGTGGCCAACCCCGCGGCCGGGACGACGGCGCTGGCCACCGGCGGCACGACGATGCTGCTCCTGCTGGCGGCGTCCCTCGTGGTCGTCGGGATCGGCTTCGGGATCCTGGTCACGGCGGTGAACACCGTGGCGGCGCAGGCAGCGATGTCCCCGGCGATGCTCAACGCCCTGCACGGCACGTTCGGCATCGGCGCCATCGGCTTCCCCGTGCTCGCCGGCCGGACCGACCTCGGCACGGTCTTCCTGCTCGTGCTCGTGCTCGCGGCGGCCGCCACACCGCTGCTGCTGCGGACCCCGCCCGTGCGGCGGGCGCCGCCGAGCGGCACGGCGGGGCGTGCGGCCCTGCCGTTCGTGCTCTTCATCGGCGTCGCGGTCAGCCTCGAGATCGGCATCTCCGTCTGGGCGCCGACGCACCTGGTGGCCGAGGGCCGTGGGGTCGAGGCGGCAGCGACGGTCGTCGGGGTCTACTTCGGCGCGTTCACCGCCACGCGGTTCGCCGTGGCCCCGCTCGTCGCACGGTGGGACCTCGGCCGGCTGGTGCGCTGGTCGGTGGTCCTGGCCGGGGTGGCGTCCCTGGCGGCCGCGGTCGTCCCGGAGGTCGGCTGGGTCGTCGCCGGCATCGGCATCGGGCCGCTCTTCCCGACGACGCTGGCGTGGATGGCGCGCGCCACGGACGACGACCACGCAGCCACGCGGCTCTACCTCGGGGCGATGGTCGGGGGACTGGTGGGACCGGGCGCGCTCGGCGCGGTCGTCGGGCTCGTCGGGGCGTCCGCGATCCCGGCCGCGCTCGCGGCGGTCGCCGTCGTCGGCTGGCTGCTCGCGCGCGCCCTGCCGGACGTGCGCGACGCGGAGCCCGTGGTCGCCACGGTGTGACGCCGGCGCGGTCCCCGTCCGCGCCGCACGACGTGCTGCCGGGGGCGGACCCGTCGGTACGCTCCGGTCCACCGGTGGATCGCGCCCGGGAACCCCTCCCGCGCAGGTGCTGCGACACCGACACACCGCGGAACCGCCCACGTCGAGGCCGTCCCGCCAA